>NZ_JAMYOA010000004.1:0-412190 GCF_040319515.1 Mesorhizobium sp. M0909 | reverse complement strand
ATGGCCCCACTGTGGGCCGCCGAGGAGGCCGTACGCGGCCAGGACCCGGCAGTACGGATAACTGCGCGTCAGGAGAAATCCGCCGCCGTCGTTGCCGCTCTCTTTGCGCTGTGGGAAAAGGAGCTGCCGAAGCTGTCGGGAAAATCGAAGCCCGCCGAGGCGATCCGCTATGCGCTCGGCCGGCGTGCCGCGCTGGAGCGCTTCCTCACCGACGGCCGCATCGAAATCGACTCCAACACCGTCGAGCGCGCCATCAGGCCACAGACAATTACCCGAAAGAACAGCCTCTTCGCTGGCAGCGACGGCGGCGGACGGACATGGGCCACCATCGCCACGCTGCTGACCACCGCCAAGATGAACCAGGTCGATCCGCACGCCTGGCTCACCCAGACCCTCGAGCGCATCGCCAATGGCTGGCCAAACAGCGCTATCGAGGCGCTCATGCCTTGGAACTACCATCGCTGAACGGCATCAGCTACCCGCTTACCGTGAAGCGGATCGGCGAACTACCAGACCGAAGCCGATTTGCGCGGGCTCGACCAGGAAGCTCGACTCGCGCAATTCCTGAGTTTATCTTGCCCCTTCCTCACTTCAGTTCGAGGACCGCGCACAGCGTCAGCCTTGGCGCCTTGGCGAAAGGAGGAGTTAACTGCTCCTGACGCGAATGTGCCCATCGCCGACTTATGCTCATCGGGCGCGCCCAAAGGCGGTAACCATTCCAACTGATTCCTTGGAGCGGCGCTTCCCGAAGCGCCATTCCTAACCCGTTGCCAATCTTCCGGCAGCCAAGGGCTTGAGTGCCCGGTTCACACCAGAAATATGCTACGGTGTTATAACAGCCTTTTCCACTTTACCGTTAGAACGCAGCACAACTCCTGACGACTTGTCTTCGGACACCAAAACTCCGCGACGCTCAAGATCCACAAGTCCATCTAAGAAACCGTTCATCGACGCACCAGATCCTTCGTTCCTTACTATATCCTTTATTTCCTCAAGCGACCTCTGACTCCGCAGTAGTTTTAGTATCTGAAACCACGTAGCATCAATATGCATTATCTCGACTTTGCCCTTGCCGGATCCTGGAACGCAGACGGCCAAATCTGCAACCGAGATATCCATATCATCCAGACGCCTCGCCGGATTTTCAGCTATGCGCTTCAGAAGTTTGTCCGGGTCATGACATTTTTCGACAAGAACAATATTTGCAGCCAGTTCGAGAGTGTCGCCACCTAGGGGCGCAGCCCCTTTGCTCTCTGAAAGAGCCGGGCTTCTGCCCGTTCGCCGAAGCTTAGATGTTGCGGCGCAGAACCTAACAAGACTTGTCGCATAGTGGCCTTCACCAAACTCAGCTTGCATCAAGGATATTACATCCGCCTCGCGCACGTCGTTAAGATTGGCCCGAATGGACGCGGTCGCTATGGCCCTCAACCACAATGCCTCGACAAGTCGGCTCAAAGTTCCACCAAAAAGATAGACCAAATGCGCGAAGGCGACCGTCCCAAACTGAAGAAGTATCCACACAAGCTGCACGCAAAACTTTGTCCGCTCTCGAGAAATCGAAGTTGGGTAATAGAAATAAGTGACAAAGACGTCCGGATTGTTACGAATAACCTCTAGGTCGTCATCCTCAATTGCAACCGCATTAAAATCGGTTTGAAAGCCGTCGTATTCTACGTCTCCTCCGTACTTCCGATACAACTCGGTGCCGGGCTCTGGTGTGAGCATGTGAAGTTGCGGAATGATTGCGTCGCCGTACCTCAATACGCACTCTGATATCTTGTCCAACGTTTGGTCCTGATCAGATCCTTTCTCCTCTGGGTACCCTGTTATAAACGAGACCGTCGGCAAAATGCCGAGTCCTGTCGCCTCGTCCAAGATAGGAAATAGAAGGTCGAGGTCCAGCTTCTTTTGCGATATAACTTGAAGTCGTTCTGATCCGGTCTCAATGCCAAAATATATCGCGTTGCAACCTGCCTCCTTCATAGTTCTGAGAAGATCCGCATCAACACAATCTATTCTAGCTGAACATCCCCAGCTATAGCCACTGGACCGCACAGCGGAGCAAAATTCTGCCACTTTCTTTTTATTAACGGTGAAGAGATCATGAGTCAGTGAAAACGCTTTGAAGCCATAATTATCAGAAATGCTCTCCATCTCGCGACAGAGCTTACCCGCAGACTTAAGTCGATACTGCCTGCCAAAGAACTCGGCAGTGGAACAAAATGTGCAACTGAATGGGCAACCCCTCCCAGCCTCGACGCGCAGCCTCTCCAGTCCAGCATCAGCGATTGGATACAGATCGTAGGCTGGGGCAGGCAGTGTATCTAGGTCGCTAATAGTTGGCTTCCCGATATTCTCGATAATCTTCCCATCTTTTCGCCAGACAACGCCTGGGATGCCGTCGAACGACATCCGACATAGACTCTCAATTACACTGACAATCACTTCCTCTGCTTCGTGTCGAACAATGACATCGAATTCAGCAAATTTACTCAAAAGTGTCGACCCTAATATCGTCGCGTGAGGGCCGCCGGCAATGATCCTGACATTTGGTAACAAGATCTTTAAATAGCGTGCCACCTTCAACGAAAATATGAAACTGCACCCCAGAGTGGTGAATCCGACTACATCAGGACAGAGAGTTGCTACGCTGGTGGCAATGTCGAGATATAAGGATGGTGACCATCTGAGTCGCCCAGTTTTGAGCAAATATTTTGGGTCAACAAGGATCGGATCGTGATCGTGGGATCTAACTACCGACGCCAAAGAAATAAGACCTAGATGCGGGTGGGCGTCAAGATGAGCTAAGTCACCGTTAGGAACCAATAAGTTGTCAATAAACACGATGCGCATTGTGGTACCTCGCCCCAAGCGAAATAGGAATTACGGCTGCCAGATTCTCATATATATTCGATATCGCTTCCACAGACAGTACGATACCCATCTCGCACTCAATTATTTCAGCCACCTGACGAAGTGAAAATCCCGAATTTACAAACCGGATAAACGTCGCGGCGAGAAGGTCGACCTCGAAATAACTAACCGTTTCGCCTGCCCTCTGTAGTGCATAGAGGTACGTGCGCTCTTCGAGAGGGCGCCAAGCGTCCCCACTGAGCTCTTCCGATGCAAGCGCTGCCTCCAGACAACTTGGACTCCATTTCATTGGCGCGATGAGTAGTGTTCCATCAAATTTTGGAGCCCGTTGACCTAGGTATCGCGCTTTCTGCGGCGCCAATCCGGGCGCCGCGACCAAGCTTGTCAGTGAACGAAGTCGCGCCTCGTGATCCATCACTTCGCGAACGAAGGCGTGTCCAGGTTGCTCTACTCGCAGAAAAGTATTCAAGCGAGACAGAAAATGCTGCAGACGGGATTCAAGCTCAAACGGTCTTTGAGCTCTAAGAGACGAAAACTCGGATGCGTACCAGGTAAAAAATTCTATTTCAATCCGAGCAACATAAATCGCTCGCATTGTGAGCGGAATTACTTCATGAAGTTGGTTGTGGCGGACCTTAGTAATTAGCCCTGCAAACTGGATTATCGCTCGTATATTCTCTTTTCCACGTATTCCGCCGCAGCACAGGTCGGCGATTTTTGATTGTGCGGAAGGTGATTGCTTTGCGAAAAAACCTGGATCGCTTACCATCGTTGCAAGCAGAGAGTGAGCACGGCTTTGCCGCATGGCAGCCTCTTAATTGGCCTCTTTGACCCGGTTTATCAGTGTTAGCAACACGGCTTCGGAAAATTGAGAGTGCCAGTTAAATTCGAGTGTTATTGCCCGCGGCTTTGCCCGGTTAAGCAAGACGCGGAGCAGTTCAAAGATCGCTTCCGGAGCGGCGATTCCATGATTGTCCCAACAGACCCCGCTGTCGTCGCTCGCACCGGAAATATGTACCTCCACGATGTTCTCGATTGGATATTCGTCCAATAGGCTTAGTGGCTCCCGCCCAGTATTGCGCGCGGTGATATAAAGATGGGCCAGATCAAGAAGTAACTTTCCTCCGGTCCTCTCACTAAAACGACGGATAAACGCGACTTGGGAAAGCGTGCTTCCCGGCACAAAAAAGTACTGTGGAGGATTTTCGATAATTATCTCCCTATCGAACTGCCGCTGCAGGGACATAAAGTTAGTAATGGAATTTTCAAGCGACTCTTCGCTGAGTTGCGGGCAAATAGTGTACTCGGTATTGACTACCTCATTTCCCTCTTCGTCGAACCGATGCGCAGTTGTGAAAGCTAGGTGTTCACCTATCCACGGGGTCCGGGTCAATTGGGCCGTTGTCCGTATACTTTCTATGGTTGATTGTGACGGGTATATCTGCCCACCGACCGACATACTGGCGCAATGAAGTATAATTGGAAGCGGGCAGCGAGCGATCAGCTCCGGGCTCGCGCGAAGTTTTTCAAATGGAAATTCCACGTAGTCTACTAGACTATCGTGCTTTTGCAGAAGTTTCTCAATTTCATGGCTCCAAGCCAGTCCTATTGACGGCGCAATAGGTTCCATTGCGGTCTCCATGGAGCGTAATGTGGCGGCAGAAGAGGCAACACTAATCGGTAGCGTCGACCACCATACTTACCGCACGCTCACCGCTCGGAAGATCGGTTTCGCCAACCTTCAACACAGTGATTTTCAGGTCCCCACCCTTTTGTAAGCAATCAAGCAGTGCTTTTCGTTCTGTATCGCTCAGTGACTTAGTTTGAGTCAAAAAAACGGTCGGGTGGGCCATCGTTGACCTCCTCTTGGGTTGAGCAATCATAGCTTACATCGATACTCTATAGAGTCAATCTTGTTGGCCAGTTGTGACGCGTACAGTCGGCCGTTTCTAACTCAGTGCGAATCCTGAAAGAGATGCAAAAGGGGTCAAGGTAACTCGGCGGAGACGATGGCGAGGTCCCGTGCCGTTGACTTCCTATTATGAGAAGCCAGGTTCGCGCACTCGCTGGTCAAGATCAACCGCGACGCATACCGACAACTGGCGCCGCCTTCCAGCACTGGTGGCCCGAGCCGGACCGTCCACTTTGTGGCGCTCTGTGCTGGTTCCCGTCGACCGATTCAAACGGCAAGGTTCCCCGCATCTCGGCCATTGGGGCAGCCGCGACTGGGTCAAAGCCGATGTTTTCATTCGGCTTTTCGAGGCCTGCTCCGACGAACCGGATATGGAATGCGCCATGGTCGACGCCACCATCGTCAAGGTCCACCGCCACGGACAGGGCGCAAAAGGGGGACTCAAAGCCAGGCCATAGGCCGCTCCAAGGGCGGCATGACCACCAAGATCCTCGCCCTCACCGACGCACTCGGCAACCTCGTGCGCTTCGTTCTTCTGCCTGGCCATCGTTTCGACACGGTGGGTGTGCCGCCACTCATCGACGGCCTCGCCTTCGGCGGGCTGATCGCCGACAAGGCCTCGATAGCAACACCATCATCGCCGATTTGAACGAACGCGGCGCCAAGATCGTCATCTCGCAGCACCCAAGGCGCGCCTTGCCCCTGCCTCTCGACCTCGAACTCTACAAGTGGCGTCATCTGATCGAGAACTTCTTCTGCAAACTCAAGGAGTTCAAGCGCATCGCCATGCGCGCCGACAAAACCGACCAGACCTTCAATGCCATCATCCATCTCGCTGCCGCCGTCATAAACTCTCGATGAATCTCAACAGGCCTTAGTTTGCGAGCCTCGAAGCTCCGTCGCGTGAACTGATCCGTGTTCGCGTGCGCCAACCAGAAATCGAACAAATCTAGACCCCGGTTGAGCCTCTCCAAGTGCGCAACCTGCTCGGTCGTCTCCTTCCTCATCGGAGCTTCCAGCCGGACCTCCGTGGATGCATCGCCTTCCACCACGTAATCGAAACGCTTCAATTCGGGGACGTCCGCCGTTACGCTCTTACCGACGAGCGGCAGCTCTACACCAGGTTTCACGGCCACCCGCACGATTTCCGACCCGACAACTTCGTAATAGGCGGAATTGGGGGGCACGTGTCGGTGAAACAAAATGTGGGCGGGAGCCACCATCTGGCACGGAACATCAAACGCAAGCGTTGCTGTTCGGTCTGCCGTAATGCTCCGGTAGACGGGAAGGTCCAGAACATTCTCAACAGAACGATCCGACGTGGTCTGATAAGGTATGCTGCCGTTTGAACTCATCCCTATGCGGCGGAGGTCCGCTTCACTCCGGATCTCAGGTAGGCTTGTAAAATAAACGTAGGCGACTTTCGTGAGCTTGCTCGTACCAGCAAGGTTGTACGGTCCTGACCAGAGTTCGCCACTGGATAAGATCTTTTCCTCCGTTTCCTTCCTGGTGTGATGGAAAACCTCAAGGGCGAAGTCCCCATTCGGCAATCTGGAGCAGTTTCCGGCTACCAGAGGCGCAACCGGAATGTTCATAGGTCCTGCGTATGTGCACCGGTAAAGCTGGGCACCATCGTCATAAGATAGGGCATGGCAATCAGAACGGATTGACACGTCCAATCGTACGGCCCTTTCGCCTCTCGGGACAGCGACGTCCATACTGAAACTTGCGTTATGAAGCCTAGCTTTCCAGCCAAAAGCGCTTGCAATGTTGAAGCCAAGCTGAGGTGGTCCGAAAAAGCTTGGAAGAAAAAACTTAGTTCCTCCAAATCCGATCAGAACATCTGGTAGGTAGTACGTACGGCCCCTCCCATGGCAAAGGCGAAGCTTCACCCAGCCATCGTAGGCCTTTCCCTTACGGATCGATGTTGCCGGGGAGAGCCGGACAGGTGGACCCGCAAGGTTGCCCCAAAGTGAATGGTCGCGCGTCATATTTTTGCTCTTAGCGACATCGCTGAGATGCAACAAGCTAGCGGTGACAACCGGTCGAAGGCGCGCATCATCGAGGTGCGCGGACCGATGCGGACGTGGTATCTGGTCGGGCGGAAAGAGAAATCGGGGCATGAGGTGCAAGTGGGGCCTTAGGAATTGCCATCAATTTCCCCACCAATTTTCAGCCGTTAAGATAGTTTAGCTCGCCGCCCGTTGCGAAGTCGCACCGAAATTCAGAAGCCGCTCTGAGGTCGGTGGAAGCCCATCGCATAACGGAAGCCTAAGGTGTTGCTGTCGTAGGAACTGCGGTGCGCCGGAATTGCGCCCGACTAATAGAGCCAACGTCCGAAAATAGCGGCTACACCAAGGTGATTTCGTTCTGGGCGGCCTTGGTCAAGGTGGGCTGATGGATTGGATGCTACCCAAAAGCTGGCGTTGGCGTGCCTTTGGCGGCCGTAGGCGAGGGATTGAATGCGACGATGGCACGACCAAATGGAGGAGACAAAAGAAGGCGAAATGTGGAAACGTGGGGACGCGGACCTAGGGGCGGGTATCCATCGCTTTTAGCGTTTTATGATCGTGGATCTCGCCCGATGCCCAGCCCACGTACAACGGTGGCGCTCCCTCTGGGCGGACGCAGACAAGCTGATCAGGTTCAGCAGTCGCGGCGAACAAGGCGACGAAGGCCGCATAGTCTTCGAACCACCTTCGCGTCGACGAAAAGGAGTGGACGATCATTGCAGCTGCGTCAGTCTTAAAGCGCCGCGCCTCAATGACCGCAGAGGCTGTCCGGTGAAGTAGCTGATATCGAATTCTTTCTGGCAAAGGTTGTGTCAGGCCCAACAAGTCGCAGATGAATGCGAGCCGCTTCCGCTTGCCGTTGGAAGCATTCGCCAACCACAGCCCGAGCGGCTGATCGAATGGCTCATCAACTTTCCCTTCTATGGTGACGGCAACCGTGTGATCTCCAGCTCTGGCCAAGGCGAACAGGTCATTCTGACTGTCGCCCCGATTTGAACCAGGCAGCGGAACCTTATGCTCGGGTAGCGCGACCAGGAGTTCTGCCGATGGGCCTACGCTGGTCAACAGCCGCGCGATTTCGGGTGGAAGGCCGATTGCATTCTCCCAACATTTCGCGAGGCACATAGCCGAGTAACCTTCGCGCCAATGCTTTGCCGGGTCGGCAAGTAGTCGCCGCCATTCTTCCGCACCTTGACTTGGGAGATAGATCTTCACCATCGCCCGCAGTGTTGGCGAAAGTTTAGTCCGCGTCAATGTGATCCGCAGGGGGAGATCGGGATCATGTACTACTCGGAACTTCGAAATCTGTCCGGATGGGAAGGTCCTCTGGCACGTACCGAGGCTCCAAGCGTAAACAATTTGGACAACTAGAAGCGCTATTCGCTGAGAACGGTTGCTTCGTGTTCTGCGCCTAATATGGAATCCACCTTGACTAGCCACTGGGAAAGCATTTTGACTGGCGGGTTGGGGTCGCTAATGCGAATGGGTGGAATGAAAACATCTTTCCGAGGCTGTGAAGCGCGCGAAGGCCGAAAAAGGCATTCTGGCGAGAGAGCATTCGCTTGAAGGTGTCGCCATCACAATTGCTGCAGGTTAATAGTTCAGCCGAACGTGCTGTCTATGAGATGTTGCAGCAAATCGACCTCGGGCCAGGTTCGGTTGCGCTTCACTCACTCAATCTTCCGCTCCACCAATATAAACGTTGGGCCGAGGCAGATTTCATCATCCTCTGCCCGGCGGGGATCCTCCTCCTTGAGGTAAAAGGTGGAAGGGTTAGCTGCCGCAATGGCGTATGGGAGTTTCAGGACCGGACAGGTAAGGTTACGACCAAGAACGAGAGCCCTGCGGTCCAGGCGAAGACCGCGTTCTATGCACTTCGCGACAATTATCTATTTCCCCGGTTTGAAGATAAGCTCAAACGTGTGCCCATGGGATGGGGCGTCGTTTTCAAGGACGTGCCCCGTCTCGTTCACGACGCCCGGTCTCAACTGCCTGACCAGCCAGATGAGATCACAGCCTATAAGGACGCTTGCACCGGCCACAATAACTTCGGAGCCTATCTGCGCCGCGTTTTAGAGCATTGGGCAGGGCGGGTACGAAGTAGGCCTGCTATCCTCCCGCCATCGGTTTTGGGGGAGATTGCCGCTGCGCTTCGCCCCAACTTTGAGCAGGTGCCGCCGCTCGCCACTAGGGTCGAGGAGTTCGGCCAGGACTTGGCCGCCCTGACGAAGGAACAGTACGAGCGGCTGGACGACATCCAAGAAAATGAACGTATCCTCGTGAGGGGCGGTGCCGGCACAGGCAAGACGTTTCTCGCAATGGCCTGCGCGAGATACGACGCGGCCGCTGGGCTAGACGTGCTGTTTACGACTCGCAGCCATTACCTCGTGCAGTATCTGCGCGCTGGCGAGGTTCCGGCCGGTGTGTCGATCGTCCCGTTTGACAATCTGCCGCAGGTGTTCGCTGCGCGCGGAGCTAGGTGGCAATCGCTTGTTGTCGACGAGGGTCAGGACCTTTGTCAGGCCGAAACGATAGACATTCTGGACAGCGTAATCGAGAGAGGGATGGAGAAGGGTCGCTGGCGCTGGTTCGGCGACCCTAACCGTCAGGTTTCGGCGACCCATCCGCTGGATCCCGATGTACTTGAGTACCTTGAAGGATTGGGGACCAAGTGCCGCCTTAGGCAGAACGTGCGCAATGCCCCCGAAATACTCCAAGTGATCGCGAGATTCGTAGGGGCCGACACAGGCAGCCCGGCGCCGCGCGGTCAGGGCAGTCAGGTTGTCTTTCATGAATGCGCCAGGGGCAGCGAGGCCGCAGCTACCGCTGTGGTCATAAAGGGCTGGATGCGAGGCGATGGCGGTGCGCAACGATCCGACATCGCTGTCCTCGTGCCCAGCCGGGAAGACATAGCGCCGGTCGCCGCCGTCTTGGGCCAGGCCGGGATCAGAGCCGAGCCTTTAGAGGCGCGACCAAATGGCAAGCGTCGGGATGCTGTTGTTGTTGCTGCGGTTGAGGACTTCAAGGGGTTGGAGCGGCCACTCGTATGCCTCGCCGGGGTGGGCGAAGGTGGCGACGAGGAGGTGCGGGGGCGACTATATCGCGCCTTCTCTCGCGCAAACCATACATTGGCGGCTGTATGTAGCCGCCAGGACGGTGAGGCACTAGCGCGGCTGGCCGCTCGTATCGCAATGGAAGGGATCGGAAACTGATGGCGGCGAGAGAAGAAATCGTCGACGAGGTCAGGGCGATGCTTGTCGGGCCAGGATTCGGTGTGCCCGACCCTGACAAGGGCTTTGAATGCGAGCTAATCGAGAATCGTCTCAGCCTCGCGTACATGATGGGCATTTTATACCCCAAGGCCACAGCCGAGCGCCCCGACATTGGGTCCGACGAGGAGCCGGAGGTGGATGATGAGGCGACTGACCCTGATGATCCCCTAAGCATGGCGAACTCTATCCTACCAGCGTCCATGGGGCTTTCCATCTGTGTCTCGGCAGATGCGATCGTCGAGATCTATCCGCGCGGAGCCGTCTATGACGAGCATGAGCGCATCGAAGGGCGCGAGCGAAGATGGAAGCGACGCCCCCTCGAGACCGTGGTCGAGCGCGTGGGCGCCGGAGGACTTAGGCGCAAACCAACACTCGAAGGGCACGCTGAAATCGAGGTTTTGGACAGGGGTTTGGCCGACGGATCGCGCCTCCTCACGATCAGCCTCAGCAACACTGAGGAGAGCGAGGGACGACCCGATATTACGAAGGCGCTGTTTCAGGTCAGCCTAGAGTGTCGGCCTGTCGAAGGCAGCATCCTGCCATATCCGTCTACACGCTACGTCCCTCCGTCCGATGAAGAGAGGGAGCTACGGATCATTTATGGCGACCAACGCCCGTTTGCATCTGGGCATGGCACCGCCACCGATTGGACCCTCTTGGACGGTGCCTGCGTTTTAGTGCGTACGGAGTCGCTTCCGCGCGCACATGTTTGGCGACCGCTCTTTGATCGGCTCGAAGTGGTGGCCAACGGCACAGCCAAGGTGTTTAGTGATCCATCTGTGTTCGATTTGCATCGGCTCGCGTCCGGTGAACTTGGCGCCGTTGAGTTGGGACAACGCCTTAGCGACCTGCTTGCGCTGTACAGCGAATGGATTGACGCGCAGGCAGAAGTGCCTGTGGAGGTGAGCTTGCAAATCGACGGCGCGCGAATCGTCGAACGCTGCCGGGCAAGCCTCTCCCGGATGCAGGCTGGGCTAGAACTGCTGCGCACGAACTCTATTGCTCATCGTGCCTTTACCCTCGCCAATCGCGCGATGCTGATGTCTATGTGCCATGCTGCACGCGCCAACGGCGCCGGCCGACGTGACGGGCTGCAGGGGCCATTTCCCCTTGGAACAGCTGAGACTGCGCCGATCAATTATTTCGCCAACACGACGGCACGTTGGCGACCCTTCCAGCTAGCCTTCTTTCTCCAGATTTTGCCGTCGTTATTCGAAACAGAGCATGAGGATCGCGGCTTAGTCGACGTGATCTGGTTCGCTACTGGTGGTGGCAAGACCGAGGCCTACTTGCTGGCGGCTGCCTTCGAACTTATCCGCCGGCGGCTTGTTGAGGGGGCTAAGGGTGGCGGCATTGGGGTGCTGAATCGCTATACTTTTCGCTTCCTCACTGCGGATCAGTTCCAACGCACCGCCGGAATGGTCTGCGCGCTCGAAGTCCTCCGGCAAGAACTGGCCGATGGCGGCGACAACTCGCTGGGTTCGGAGGAATTTTCGATTGGCCTGTTCGTGGGAGGTGAAGTGAGCCCGAACAAGTTCGTGACGACGAGCATGAGCACGGGGGCGCATGAGCAATACATGGAACTTCTGGAGGCGCGTGAGCCGCGGTCCGTCAACCCGTTTCCGATCGAAAGCTGCCCGTCTTGCGGCACACTCCTCGTGCCAAACGAGCGGCAAATTAAGCCTGATGGGACCCCCGACGTTTCATTTTACGGTTTCAGAGCAAGTGCCAACGACTTCATGACCTTTTGCCCGGACGAAGACTGTGCGTTCCACAGCGGATTACCGATCCATTTTGTGGACGAGATGGTTTACAAGAAGCTGCCGTCCTTCCTGCTCGGTACAATTGATAAGTTTGCGATGGTTCCCTGGAACGAGAAGGGAGGAAGGCTATTCGGTGTCGGCACAAATAGGTTGCCGCCATCCCTGGTGATCCAGGACGAACTGCATTTGATTTCGGGTCCACTGGGAACGCTGGCGGGCATCTACGAGGCGGCCTTCGAGACTGTGATGTCTAGCGTGGACGGGCACAGGCCAAAAGTTATTGCTTCGTCCGCGACAATAAGGAACGCCACCGCGCAGTGTCGTCGGATTTACGGGCGCAGGACGGCTGTATTCCCATCGCCTGGCATCCGCGCCGATGACTCATTTTTCTCGAAGCTGGATGTTGGCAATGAGGCGCGGTCGCGACTTTACGTGGGCGTGATGGGCCAGGGAGTGCGTTCAACAATCGCAGTGTCCTGGACAATGGCGGCCATGCTGCAGGTAGTGCACGCCCTTGGGCGAGAGGGTAAGCTAGACGATCGCGAGATCGATGCGTTCTGGACGCTTGTCGCCTACCATAACAGCAAGCGCGAACTGGGCCGCATTGCTAACGCAACGAGGGACGAAATCCCTACCCGCCTCAAGGTTTATGCGAAGGCAGAGGCGAACGAACGTCAGACGAGATTCCAGGTGCTGGAATTGAAGGCGCATTCCGAGGTACCAGTCCCACAGGCGCGCCAAATGCTCCGCCGCCATCACACCGCTCAGGTTCCAGCGGTCGACATCGCCCCGTGCACCAGTATCATTTCAGTTGGTATCGACATCGACCGTTTAGGGCTCATGCTCGTCAATGGCCAGCCCAAGCTGACGGCCGAGTACATCCAAGCGACCAGTCGTGTAGGCCGTGGCGCCGTCCCTGGAATCGTCGTCACCTGCTACTCGCCAAGCAAGCCACGTGACCGGTCGCATTATGAAAGCTTCAGGGATTACCACGAGAAGTTTTACAGTTTCGTCGAGCCGACGAGCGTCACCCCCGGTGCTATCCCCGCGATCGAGCGCGCTCTTCACGCTGCCCTCGTAACGGTCGTGCGTCATGGTGCAGGTTTGGGTAAGAACTTTCAGGCGGCGAACTTCGACCCGGCCATAGCGGCGACAGCGAGCCGGATAGAGGCCCTTCTGTTTCGTTTAAGGCAAGCGTACGACGCGCCCGAGGAAAATGAGGAACGGGAGCGGCTTGCTACTGCGCTCGAGGAACGGGTCGAGTGCTGGAAGCAATGGGCGGAGGAGGGGCGGAGGTCTGGCGGGCTCGGCTATGTCGTCGCGCCCAAGCAATCGTTCCCGGCGCTGTTGGTGCGTTTCGGAGACCAGAAGCGCAACAATGTCGGCTGGCATACGCTCCAGTCAATGCGGCACGTCGACCGCGAAATTACGATGGAGGGTTAAGGGAATGCGCAGGCCTTCTATTCGCACCGCGCAACTTATCAGTCCGTTTGGCCCTGGGGCTTTGTGTGAAGTCGACGGGCAGTCCTTCTTCATCCGCGGTACCGGGAGTTGGCGTAAACAGGGCAACCTTGAGGATATCCAACTGCCCGCTTTGACAGACCGCATGCGTCCTGGGATGGAGCTGAAGCGGCCTATCCACGGTGTTTCCGTGTCGCGCTTTCCTCGGTGGCACTTCTGCACATCATGCCGGGAGATGGTTTACTGGAGCCACGAGCGGGACAAAACGGACAAGCCGGGTGATCCGCTGCCGATGCCTACTTGTTCAAAGACTGCGTGCCGAGAGCAGAGGCTTGTGCCCATGCGCTTCGTCGCATTGTGCGATGGCGGTCATATGGAGGAGATCGATTGGTACTTCTGGGCGCACCGGCGGCAGCAGAAGGCGCAACATGGGCAATGCGCGCGCAACGTGGCCAAGCTGTCGTTCGTAGTTACGGGCGAGAGCGGGGGCGACTTCTCCAGCATGGAGATAAGGTGCAACTGCGGGTCCCGCGCTACACTCGAAGGTATTAGCGACGGGCCGCTACCGCAGAAATGCGAGGGCAGGCAACCCGGCGAGCAGCCGCAGGGGTGCGTGAATCCGACCGATCCACAGAGGCGACCGTATCCGCTTGTGATGGAGCCTCGGGGATCGAGCGCGCTTCATTACGCGTCGGTGATTTCGGCACTCGATATCGCGGCCGACTCCAGCGAAACAGGCAGCGTGGCAACGTTGAAGGCCGATAGCGTATTTGCATCCCTGGTGGATGTAGCTGTGAGCTTACCTGCTGGCCTTGAGTCAACACTGACGGATCCCGTTGCCAAAATTGCTGAGCGTCTGGCGATTGACACGGGTCTGGCGATTAAGGTCTTCACAGCAGAGGTTATGCGCAAGCGAGCTCCTGTTGAAAGCGGCGGTGACCTTCCTACCGAAGTCAGTCAGGGAGAAATCCTGGACGAAGAGTTCCCTATTTTGGCGAGTTCAACACCAATCGATGGGCGTTGGCTCAAGACGAGGCCTGGCCCTCCAGGTGCTAGGTACGGTCTCGACCGATTGTTCGAGAAGGTGGTGCAGGTCGAGCGCCTTCGAGAGGTACGCGCGTTTCGCAGCTTTAAGCGCCGCAAGCCAGGCGACGAAGCGGCATCCATTACACCCAGCTTGAACCGTCCTAGCCCTATCTGGCTGCCTGCAACCCAGGTTTTGGGCGAGGGCATATTCGTAGAGTTCTCGAAGCCCGCGCTGCAAAAGTGGCTCTCTACAAATCAGGTCGAAATTACTGCATTTACGGAACAGCAACTCCGTGCAGCGGAACAGGCTGGATTGCCGATGCGAATGGGGTTTGAGGCAAACCCGGTGTTCGTGATGGTGCATACATTCGCGCACCTACTCGTAAACCAACTCTCGTTTGACTGCGGCTATTCCTCAACATCGCTGCGCGAGCGAATCTACTGCGGCCCCTTGAACAATCTGTATGCCGGTGTCCTCGTGTATACGGCTGACTCAGATTCCGAGGGGTCAATGGGCGGGTTGGTGGAGTTGGGATCACCCGGCCGGTTTGCGGAAGTCACGTACAGGGCCGTGTCGCGCAGTGAGTGGTGCTCGGGTGATCCGGTATGCCGCGAACTTGAGGCTCAAGGCCTTGACGGGCTTAACCGCGCGGCTTGCCACGCTTGTTCACTGGTTGCCGAGACGAGTTGTACCTGCTCGAATGTATTGCTCGACAGAGTGCTTGTGTCTGGCAGGGGCAAGGAAAATGGTCGCGGCGTGCGCGAGCCGCTCGGCTTCTTTCAATCGATCCTCGCGGCCTGAGATGCGCTTTCCTTCGCTTTCTGACCTCGACCGTGAGCAACGCCGGGTCTATGCCGAGGCCCCTAACGACGGGGCAATCACGGTTGTCGGTGCGCCTGGAACCGGGAAGACCATCATGGCCTTTCATCGCGCGAGGAAGGCGCTGGAGCTCGGCCAGGTTCCGCAAGTCATCATGTTCAACAGTGTTCTCATGAAATATGCTTCAGGTGAACCTGAGCAGATTAGCGGCGTTGGCGTGTCGACCATGCACAAATGGGGACGGCAGTGGTGGCTTGGCGCGACGCGCAAGTGGATGCCGACCGATCCAGTGGACCGTTACCACATCGACTGGAAGCAGTTGTGTGCAACAGCCTTGTCCCAAATCGCCGCAGGAGCCGGGTCCAAGTTCGACTGGGGCCACCTCATTATCGATGAAGGTCAGGACTTTCCTGAGGACATGTACATGGCGCTTGGCCTGATCGCGTCGGCGCTGTCGCGCCATGGACATCATGGTCGGATCACTGTCTTTGCCGACGACAATCAACGCCTGCAAATTGAAGCCAACAGTGAGACTGCGGCAATCAGGAAGAATCTGTTCATTGAAGGGGTGGAAGACCGCAATTTCACCTTGCGCAAGAATTTCCGGAACACTCGTGAAATCGCCTGCATGGCTGCCCACTTCCAAGTAGGCAACGCGAGCGGGTTGGCCGAATTGCCGGAACGGCGCGGAGAGATTCCAACCGTGATTTTTACCGCCAATGATCGTGACCTGACTGACTTTATCGCAAGAAAAGTGAAGGCGAGCCCAGGGCGACAGACTGGAGTCATCGTGCACGGACCGAAATCGACCGTCACGCGGGCCTATAACCAAATCAAAACGCGGATAGAAGGAACAAAGCTGAAGGTGCAGGTCTATATCAGCGGCGACAAGAATCGCACCGCTGACATGCTGGATTTCGACTCGCCTGACACGATTACTGTGTTGCATGAGAGGTCGGCAAAGGGGCTTGAGTTCGATATTGTTTTTTTCCTAGGCCTCGAGCGAATCGATCTGGATGGTTCCGGCGGATTGAACGAACGGATGGCGCTTTACGTCATGTCCTCGCGGGCTCGTGAGGAGCTTTTCCTCGCTGCCGCTGATCTCGACCCCTCCCACGACCTGCCTGCGGGGATAGCCCTGCTGCCGCCGCCTGATGCCGGTCTATGCGCCTACGCTGGGCTGGGTAGCATCGATGGTCACGCCGAACGCCTTCTTGAACATGTGGAATGGATCGAACCTCGGCGGATACTGGAAGGGGTCGCAGCGTGATTAACCCGGACGGTGACGAGGTGGAGGGGCGTGGACACCAGCTGTTTGTACCGATGCATGCGGACAACTGGGCGCTCGCACTAACATCTGCGTACCTCGGTACGCCTTTGCGTGACGACGCTGCTAGGGACGTGCAGGCGCTAGTAGGTTTCGGCATCGTCGCATTTGCCGGCGGCGTACCCGAATGGGCACTCGAGTATGGAGATCCCGGACCGAAGGTAGTACTTGAGTTAAGGCAAGGGATACCGAGGGCTGAAGATGGCGAACTCGTGCACTTGGAAGGTTTTCGCCGTGTATGCGACGTTGCAGCTGCAATATTTCATTCGGCAGATGACTTGGCGAATTTCAACGCTTCGTACGCTGCCTTTCCAGACGTACCCGTCGGCTTGGTGCCATGCCGGGTCGGGCAAGTGCCTGTTGTTAAAGGTACGGAGGCTGCCACCCTGCAGCCGATTGCTGGGAACGACGTCAGCCCTCTTTCTCGTAGATTTGAGCTAGACTGGTACGGTGGCTGGGCCGCGGGGATCTGCGATCTTGCCAGGAGTGGCCGATTCGATAGCGAGCTTGCTACCTATCTCGCTGCAGTCCCTACAGGCGGTCGGGCGGCTTATTCAATGGCCTCCGCGTTACTAGGTGCGATACATCCCGAGGCTGAGGCGGTTGACCAAGCTATCTGGGGCACTGTGGTTGAAGTCACCTCCTTGAGGCGAGCAGGCCGTGGGTTTGATAAGACGAACGTGCTGTCCGAAGTTGCCGAGCGAATTCAAGAACGGATCACACCCGACCAACGCGACGCGGTAATTGCTTGGGTTGAAACATGTCGAAAAGTCGTGAAGGCATTGGTTGATCCCCCGCCGCTAGATGACCGGCGCCGACTGGGGCAGCGGGCAGCGCTGGCAGTTCTGCTTGCCCCCGATGCACGTGCCGCCGCATCGCTCGACCAGTCGCTTGGTGCGGGCGTCCGCGTAAAAGCGCTCGCTACGGTCGCAGCGCGAGCGTTCGATGGCCTCGCCCGCCTTGAAGCTCCATTGAAATCCGATTGCGATCAGTTGGATACATTGCTTGAGATTGCGGAAGGCTTAGGCGTACACACATTCGAGCTAGGGTTCAGCGCTCGCACTTTGACTTCGAGTTTCGAGGGTCGAGACGCGGTCCTTTTGAATGGCAAGATACTTGTAGAACGGCGCCTTCCGCCGAAGCCTCACGAGCTTATCCTGCGTGCTCGCGCGACTGAAGCCGGTTTGGATCTCCGCATCGATCAGAGGACGGGTTGCTTATGTTTCGAGCCGGCCGGCCGGCCAGGAATAGTAGTCTTGGTAGAGGAGGATGCGGCATCGTCGGCTAGCGAGCCCATCATCCGTTTTGTTCTTCCGTTGACACCTCTCGCATCGAGGACGGGCAAAGCGCTGCAGGTGTTTCTTGAGGCGGCATGGAAGCACGGAACTGCAATTGGGCTAAGAGGTGAACAGCTGTGCGCCTTCGCGGCTCGACCGACCGCAACGCTTGACCGGGGCGAATTCGAATTCGATGTTGTGCGTATGCTAGCGGTTCACGATGCTGTCTCGGTCTCCCCCCGTAGGAGTAAGCCTAGAAGGTCGGCTCTGCCTGCTTGATGAGGACAGGGGCCGCTCTTCTTTGCTTTTGCTTTGTTGCAATCGCAAGAAGAACCTCGCCGATCGCTTCAGCCAATAATGGGGGTACCGCGTTGGCGACCTGGGTGAAACGCGGCACTTCCATCTTTCGCCGATCGCCGCCAGTTGTATACTTGCCGGCGAAGCCGAACCAATCAGGAAATCCTTGAAGTCTTGCGTTCTCTCGCACTGACAGCGTTCGTGGCTCGGAATAGTGGATAAGGTCGTCCGGCATGCTTGTAATCGTCGGCGAGGGTCTGCTCGGATCCATCACCCTAGTCGCTTTCTTTTTAAGTCCGAAATCCTTTCGCATGGAGGCGGAGAGCTGTACGTGCCGCCGGTCCGCTTCGCTGCAAGCATGAGTGATGAGTTCAAAACGGTGTTTGATCTCCGCGGAATGACGTGCAAGCCGGGTGTCCGGGACCGGTCCAACATGCCCATCCTTCATCAGCCTTTGATATGGCGAAGTAGGCGGTCCCGCGACGATTGCCTCGAAACCATTTGAATCAGGGCTAGGGCGCGTGCCGAACAACGCTACCTGTAGGTCTGATATAGCATCTGCGGCACTTGTCTTCGCTGTAAGCCCGCGAGCGGACAAGAAAGCCTCTCGACTTGAGGCCAGCATCGTGAAGACCTCAGCTTCGCGGGGGAAAGAAGCGTCTTTCGCAAGTCCTACCAGGAAAAAGCGTCGCCTTACCTGAGGAAGCCCGAAGTCGGGTGCTGCAAGGAACGACGTTTGGACATTGTAACGCGGCTCGAGCATCGCCTTCAGTTCGTTGGCAAAATTACGTCGTGGCTCTCCGGGTTGGTCAGCTTGGAAATCGTAGGTAATTCCTGGGACATTCTCGATCACCAGAATCCGAGGATGGATTAGTTCTACTAACTCGAGATAGCGCTTAAGCATGGCATTGCGTGGGTCTTGGCGCATCCGCCTACCGGCGCTTGAGAAGCCCTGACATGGAGGTCCCCCTGCCAGCAGGTCGACCTTTCCTCGTAGAGCGCGCAAATTATCGCCATTGCAAGCGATGAGATCCTCAATCGTCGTGGCCTTCCTGTCGAGCCATTCGGGCCACTCAAAATGAAAGCGGGAATTGTTGCCCATCAGGTTCTTGTCGATCGTGGCGAAGGCCATTGCGTCCTTCTCCACCGCGAATAGACCTCGCCAGCCGGCACGCATTAGCCCGAGACTAAGGCCGCCACAGCCAGCAAAAACATCAATGAACACGGGTGACTGCTGGTTGCCTGGTGCGTCGGTTCCCCGCCCGTCAACCTGCATCTCTGGTTCCCCTCACTTCGTCAGTCCCCGCTGCTTAATAGCGTAGGTAGGGTCTGGGCGCCAGGCCCATTCGCGGAGGCCGGAGGACCAAGAAAAGCGGCAAGCGTTTCAAGAAGCCGAAGTGGGTCTCTCGTCTCACATTCCCAAGCGACAGCAACTGCCCATCCCAAAGCCTCAAGCGCGAGTGCGTTCTTGCGGTCGCGCTCTTTGGTGCGCTCGAACTTAGCTCGCCAGAACTCCCCTCTGGACTTTGGTACATGCCCCACAGGGCAGTCCTCATGGTTGTGCCAGAAACACCCGTGCACGAACACAACTTTGCGGCGATGTGAGAAAACTATATCAGGTTTGCCAGGAAGCCCTGGAACATGAAGCCTGAACCTGTAACCGGCTGCATGCAATAAACGCCTTACAACAAATTCTGGGTGGGTGTCCTTTGAGCGGATCAGCGCCATGCGCGCGCTGCGTTCCTTAGGAGTGAGGGTATCCATGCCCAGTTTATCCGCGCCTGCAGGCCGGGGTTTCCCCGCAACGTTGTCGTGTTCCAATGCCAATTTCTCTAGCATTGGTCGGCAAAGTCGAGAAGGTTTTCGTGCTCAAGCCCTAACAAGAAGTCAGAGGAGCATCCCGGCACCGTTTCCAGCAAACATGTCACCGTCACGGATGTACCGCCCGACCATCGCCTCAGATGCGTGACCCGTCTGTGCTCTGATCTTCCATGTTGAAACCCCAGCCATGGCCGCGCTGGTGGCAAAGCCAGCCCGAAGACTATGGCCGGAATAGCGGGACGGCTCGAAGCCTGACGACGCTACCCGTTCCTTGATGACCAGCGATATGGCCTCACCGGACAGCCGTCGTTTGCTGATATGACCGTGACGGTTGACACCCAGGAATATTGGCCCGGCATCAATAGCGGCTCTAGACAGCCATTGATCGAGAGCGGTAACGGGGCACCAGCGCGTTCGTCCGAATGGGATGGCAATCTTGCGCCCGTTGCCTTCCTGATCCGTCTTGGATCGGCGCAACAAGACGACGATGCCCTGTCGGACATGCTCGATATCGTTGACGTTGAGGCCGACCAATTCAGATCGTCGAAATCCACCCGCGAAGCCGATCAGAAGCAATGCTCGATCCCTGATGCTCTTGATGTCGTCACCCATGCGCTCCAGCACTGCGAACAAGTCATTACGCAGGAGGGGCTTGGCTTCAGCTTGAGCGGTTCCGCGACTGCGTTTGATCCCCCTGATGGTCGCTCTGACGAGCTCCGATGACGTTGGACTGATCAGCCCTTTCGCAGTGTGCGCCTTGGAGATCGTTGCCAGACGCCGACAAAGCGTTGCGACCGACAGGGTTTCCGCATGCTCCGCGAGATAGCTGGCAATCGCCGCATCGGTTGCAGGGATACTCCCGCCCCAGGCTTCAAAATGTGCCAGATCGGTAGCGTAGGCACGTTTCGTATTGGCCGCCAATCCCTGCTCGACGTATGCAGCGACCTTTTCCGACAGAGTGAAGTTAATTTCACAATCGCCAACGCGCTTGTCCGCCGGCAACTGTTGGCCTTCCGTGAGATCAGGTTCGTCGATTTTAGATCGCGATAAGAGGGGATTATCACGAGTTAGACGGCTATAGGACATGTTGGCGCTCCTCGTTCAGGAGCCAGATATCGGCACGAAGCAGTGAGATGATTTCGGTAGCGTTGAGACAGTGTGGCCCTTGGCATTCGATTTCCCAGGATCGTCGCAGTTCGTCCGCCACGGGCCACCGATAGTGTTTCCGCAAACGCTCCCCTTCGACTGCAAATAGGATGTCACCGAGGAAGTTGACCTGCTGCGATGACGGGATGTGCTGACGGACCCATCGGGCCGTCTGATAATCGCGACTAAGCAACCTTTGCAGCGCACGCCGTCCCTCCCTCGAATATCGATCCAAGGCCCAACTCGGTACGGGGCCACACATTGTCTCGGGCGGAAAGTCGTCATCCTCGACTGCTGTTGGCTGGACCGGCTTCAGCGTCGAAATCAGGACAACTAGGGGACAGAGGACCTGGCTAGTCCGGCGGAACCCTTCCCTCGCAACTTCGACCAAGGTGTGGGGATGACCGGCTTCGCACATCGCGTCGAAGACCGTCTGTGGATCGCCCCTTCTTGTCCGCAGATACGGCGACGGGCAACGGTCAGTCCCCACGGCGTACCAAAGTGCCAAGGCTCGCTTCGCCAGCGGGGCATTGCTGTCTGCGATCCGCAGCAGTTCCGGGATCGTTGCATAGGTCAAGTCTAGCCTGATTTTCTCGTAGATAGGATGACGCTCGGCGACCATGAGGAGATCGTCAGCAGCGCGGCATTTCGGTGCAAGGCACATACGCTCGACGAGGTAGCTCGCGACCAACCATTCACCGCCGATCTTTGCCCGGAACGTCTTCCCGGCAAGTGACGCCGTCACGAGGCTGATAGTGTCGAGGTCCGCGACCCCGATATCCTCGAACGCTATCGAACCGACCCGTCGCCACAACTTGTCCGGGGACTGCTGGAGCAGTGTGGCGGCAGCCTGCAATGCGAATTGCCGATGCCCTCGCCGGATCGCCTTCTGTAGCGAGGCCATTGCCAGCCAGGGCGAGACATCGAGGGGGTCTGGAAAAAGGGGGGTGTAGTGTTGTACCTGTCGCGCCAGATCGGCGCGTAAGGTGGCGAGGATATCGGGACCGTTCATTGTCTTCCTCCTTGAAGGTTCAAGGGGAGAGCTGAGAACTTCAGTCCCACTATGAGCGTAGGTGAATTGCACCTATGTACAATGTTATTATTCGCTTTTTTTAGTTCATGGCGCTTGGCGTCCGCTCAGAATGGCAAGAAACGGCCACCTGACGGACCTTCATTGATGCTGGAGCGTGGGCAAATCCTGACCGATATTGTTGAAAAAGTCCGACGCACCGCGGGGTCGGCGCCGATGATAGAATCCCGTTCCATGGTAGCGCATTGTGTGGAATCAGGATTCATTTTTAGGGTCTTCGCGGAATGCCATTCTATGCAAATGCCATTGGCATCGACCCAAAGCCGCCATTCATAACGTGTCCGACCACGACAGGTTGACCTTGCTTATCAGTCGAGGGTTTCCACAATCATGTGAGGGTCTGCTTGACGCCCACGCGTCGATAGCTTTCGTCGCCGAAGGCAAACGCCTGGGATTGGTTACCCGCCACTTCTAGCAGTGTCGGTGATTGTCGAGATAGCACTCAATCCCCGCAGCAACGATGGACTTGAAGACCTCCGGCAAAAAGTGGGCCCCACCTCATCGACTAGGAGGCGGTGAGAGCCTTTCCGACACGTACAGGAGCGGCCGATCTATTGGGTGCACTTAATTCCGACGGTCGCCCCTACGGGCACGCCGTCTACATGGGTGACCTGTACGTCGGCCCTGCACGTGCCTAGATAAGGGCCGCCATCGAACGTGATCGCGTCCAATACGGCGCGAAAGGCCGCCTTAATGCGCGCCCACACCCGACCCCAGAAGCCCTTGGCGATGGCCCGCGCCTGTTCGGGGGTGAAACCTTCGATGATGACGGTCCCGAGGACGAACATCTTATCCGGCTCGACGGCCCGGATCTGCACGGTACCGGTTTTGGCGATCGTCGCTAAGATCCGGTCGCCATCGTCCAAGTCGAGTTCGAACGGCACGTCGATCTCGGCGGCCGCCTCATCGTCGCAGCGTTTCGGGATTAACTCAAATCCCCGTATTGGAAGCAGTTCCATCTCTCGTTCCTCCTCGAGCACCCGACCAACGGTCAACACCGGAACATCGGATTGGGCGCGTTCCAACAGCAGTCTCGCGCCGCATTCAGCGTCAGGCAAGGGCAAATTCGACCCGCTCGGTGACATTCCTGGGACAGTTGTCGTCGCGGCTCAATTGCCCGCCATTGTGAGGTTCTCTTTCAAGGCGTGGTTGACCAACCTCCCAACTTGCTTCTCACCGCGACGGAGAGCATTAATGGCTCTCTATCGCAATTGGGAGCGTTCGTCACCGCTAACCATAGAGGATCGCTATGAGCGAACAAATGATCGGTGCCAAGAAGTATGCGTTCGAAGAGTCCACATCTGCTTTGACATTGGAGGAGCTTGACGAGCCGCTGACTGGATTATCGGTGGACTTGGTGGATCTGCCGGGTCGGCCTTCTGATGGCGCAAGCCCAAAGGCGATAGTCGAGGCCCGCAGCAATGGCAAAACCAACGCTCGTTTAGTTTTCGAATGGACCGACGGAATGTCCTCGTTCCGGGCCGGATTCTTTTCCAGGAACGACTTCGTCAGCCTGCATTACCACGATCTTACATCGCGCGTCTGTCCAGTCTCAGTCGAGACAAGGCTCGCAAATTTCGCTGGCGTTGTGGATCCAATGGAGAAGTCGTTCTCCGGCAATATCCCTGAAGAAGTCACAAATACAATAACTTCTGCGCTCAAAGAATTCGAAGGACTGCGTGATCCGTTGAGTGCATTGGCAAACAGTGGAGCGGACGGAGATCGAGCTAAACCCAGGCTGATTTTTCAGCAAGCCGGAGGCACTAGCAAGGAAAAGTGTGACAGCGACCGCAAAACCGGCTGGGCCGCCGTCATAGGTACAGTACTATCGGCCGGCCTCGCAATTTCGACCGGCGGCGCTTCACTTGGCGTACAAATTGCGGGCATGCTCATTGCCGGGGCGCTTGGCGGGGTAGGCGGTGCAAAAGTGGAAAACGAACACAAAGAGTGCAAGAAAAAGGCACAGTAGGATAGCGCGCAGAAACGTGAGCCTCAATGGGTGGCGCAGGCTGCACAGCGATGCCTTGCCCCGGCAAATTTCCGCGCAGGTGAAAGCGCTATCGATTTTGGCGCAGGGCCGGGACAGTTCTCGCGAATAATCGCGCGCGCAACCGGCGTTCCTGTGCGATCGAGCGCAGCCCCGTGGGTTGACGTCTCGTTCAGCCCTGCATCAAGCGAAGCTTCAGTCCCAGCGCAACACCTTTGTGTTCTTTGACGGCTGTGCCGGGGAACCCGAGTTTGAAGATGCCGTCCGCAACATCGCGAGTATCCTTGATGAAGCTTTGGACGACGTTATTGCCACAGGAGTCCCGCGAACGGCCGCGAAGGCCGTAGTCGACGCTCTTCTATCGTGGAGCACCGAACCGTCGTCTGCGTGCGGGACGCAATGACGTGGGTTGAGGGGATTAAACCTGCGTGATCAACGTTGAACTGAAGTGGCGACTTGACGCCAGGAGGAGACCACAGCTCTGGTGAGCGGGCACCGCGGACGGGCGCTTCTGTCTCTTGAAAGGTCACCGCATGGTACCGCGCGGGGATTGTCCTGGGAACGCAACCCTCTACTCCCAATGACCGCTATTGGCGCTACCTGCCCGTTCCGGCCGCCCGACTCGAACGGCAAAGTTCGACTCAAAGCGGCTATTGTCGAGGGGGTTACCCCGGAAGGACAGTGAAGGACAAAAATCTTGTCCCGCCGGCGAAAGTTTCGGCGCCTGCTTCGATGGAGGTCGAGTTGGTCCGGCTATGTCATGCAAATCCCCAGATTCGAAGGCGAGCAAACCCCGTCTGACGTGTTCTGCCCTAAGCGCCTGATGGTACAGAGGTATCTTGGTTATTTTGGCTGAACCAACCCCCTTCCGCATTGCCTGGGGGTCCTGTCGCGGATCGTGTCCCCGGGGACTCAGTGTCCCTGGGCATGTTCCCGCCAGCAAACGTGCCCACTGGTCACGCAAGGTGCGTAAGTAACCGCGCACAGCCATTCGTCTACAGCGACCGTATGGCTGTCCGGTCCTACCATTTCGGCGGATGCTGCTTGAGGTGGGCCTGACAGCTTTTCCGCCGGTCCTCAGGAAGCAGGCCAAAAACCGCAATCTACGTTCCACCCCGGATGTCGCCCAAATGTAATTAATTACACCACGCGGCTGACTACCGGTTCTTCTCAGCTAATTCCAGCGTTCTTCACGCCATTCGTGGTTAGCCAGCACTGTCCCGGTGGCGATCCGGGTGGCAATCTAACGGTCGCCCTTCCCAGTTCGTTCGCCCGGGGATTTCGAATTAATTTTATGTCCCACCGTTGGGGAGGATTGGGAGCATCGTCTCACTGCGCACTGCTACAGCCACGGTTCCCAGAAACACTTACTATCTGCTCGGTGGAAGGCCATACAGCCGATCCTCCCGATCCTCCCAATCCGCCCATCATCCTTTTCCTTCGGAGCCGAGAGCGTTAGAGTTCGGCGTCGATTTCGGTTGAATACCAAGGTACATCGTTACGCAGCTCTTTGTCTTCGAGTAGCCGCGTTGGGTTATAGCCGAACCGAATGTTTTCGAAGAGCCGGGTTGTTCGCCGTGATCCAGCGCGAATGCCTTCCAGGAGTTGAAGAGCGTGGACGCCGAAGCCTTCTTGTCAGCTCCAACTTCACACCCGGACGCAATCCACTGGCCAACTAAATCTTGCTCGTCGAAATAATCTTCGGTCGCCTGTAGGACCGCGTCTGGTCTGATTAGCCCGTTAGCTTGCCAATCGAGACAGCCAGCGATCATCCAGCGCAGAATTCCTGCGTACTCGGCCCTGAGCTTGGTCACCAGCGCTCGGTCAGGTTTTGTCGGTTTATGAAGAAATGGAACGATGTTGAAGCGTCGGCGGGCGGCGTCGTTTACGTTTCCTAGTTGCGGCTTATAGTTGCCAACGATGATGAACTTGAAGACTGGAGTAAACGTAAAATGATCACGCCTCATGAAGTTCGCTGTTACGGGATCTCCGCCAGTTAGCTGATTGATACGACTCTCTGCCCACGCTTGCCCCTTCTCAGTCTCAGAAACGCCGACAATTCGTGCGCCATGTAGCATTGCGAGTTCAGTCAGATGCCGTGTGTTTCGTGTCGCGGCAAACGTCTCCATAGCTGCAGTCTTAGCATATTCACCCGCTATCTCTGAGATCACGGTTTGCAGCACGCTCTTACCATTTCCACCGGCGCCATAGATGAAAACCAAGGCCTGCTCGGTGGTGACCCCGGTGAGGCAGTAGCCCGCATACTGCTGCAGAAACCTTTGAAGCGCTTGGTCGTCCCCCGTGGCCTCCGACAAGAATTTGCTGAACGTGGGGCATGGTGTGCCATCTGTCGCGGGTGCTACACTTGTGAGTTTGGTGATGTAATCGTCGCGCTTGGCCTCGTTTAGCTTTCCAGTCTTTAGATCCACGGTCCCACCGGGCGTACCTAGCAATAAGGGATTCCGGTCCCATTTCTCGGCCGTTACCGACAGCTGCGGATCGGCGCGTGCCATATGCTCCACCCCTTCAGCGGCTTTCTTGGACGCCATCCGGGTTTGGCCCCCTCGATGCAGCCGACACAGCTCGCGGGCGTAATGGAATGCGAGTTTGGTGCCGTCTTCTCTCCAATGTGTGTTCAACCAGATGAACCACTTGCCGAGAGTGTGGTCGTAGCGAAGGTTGTCGCTATGACGGGTCGCGAAGTCATCGGCAACCCAGTCTTCAGTCAGCTCGGATATGTCCTTTGACGCGCCGGCGGGAAAGCTGAGAACGATGCCAGGTTTCCCATCGGACGGCCCATGGGAGCCTCCAGCTTCACCAGGTGCCGTTGAGCTTTTCTTGGTTATTTTCAGCGGCATCTCACGCGCTCTCGACCAGCTGATAGGCGTTCCAATCGGAATTCAGGGTGGGCGGGTATCGAACTTCCACGTCGGTGCCCGCCTTCGCATGTCGCCAGGCGCACCGCCGAGCGGCCTGCAAACCCGCTGCGTCATGGTCGGCGAAGACGATCAGCCGCCTTAACCCGTTCAGCACAGGTAAGGAGCTGACGCCGCCTGCTGACATGAGTGCCCAGACAGGGACGCCGAAGATTTTAGAGGCGCTGAACGCAGTCTCGATACCTTCGGCGATTCCAAGCAATGAGGACGCGGGTTGAAGGCGGATCGCCGCGCCCGATGCAATGCCCAGCATCATCTTAGGACTTGAGCCTCGAGGCATGGCTCGCTTGCCCGTGCCGTCCTCTTTCAACGCGGTCCGGTGGATGCCTCTTGGCTCACCGGTTATCACATCGCGCATCAAAGCAATCATCGCCGGAAGCTCATTTCCAGGCCCAAACGGACAGCACGGGTGAAAGCGAAGCGTCTCAGCCGCGATGATGGAGGGTGAGAGCACGCAGCCACGAGTGGCGAGATAGGCTTCAACTACCGTTCCATGTGGCGGGAAAGATTGCTCCCATATTTTCAGTGCGGAAAATATCCGCCCACGCCATGGTGTTGCCTTGTCATCGACTCCAGCGTCTCCATCGACATGGAATGATCCGTCTTTCGAGATTGCCTGAAGTCGTGCCCGCACGTGGTCGCGGCAATCGGCAAGATCATCGCCAGCGAGGCTGTGAATGCGTAAGGCGTTAGACTCCTTTCGATCTAGCAATATGCCGAGAGAGCGATCTCTCCTGCTGTGGCCAGGCCCGGGGATATTGATCCATCGGCCGTTCACGTCACCGCCAAGACGTTTCGCGAGTTCAGCAATTCTCATGGCCCGGATCTCGGCGTCACACGCTCCGATGTTGACGAACGCACGCGCGCAGACAGCCACACATACAGGTCGGACTCACGATAGAGGACGAGTTTATGCCCCGACTTTGCGTATGGGGGCCCATCCCCACGCACCCGCATTTTGGCGAGACTGGAGACTGACAAGTGCAAAATATGCGCGGCCTTGTCGGGACGAATAAACACATCTTGGGGCATTTGAGGTCCTTTCTCGGTATCGAGTGTCAGGAGGATTCCTCAAACGACCAGTGATTTCGAGACTAACTAATCCGGCGATAAGTTGGCCTCGCTTAGTCTACGACGAAGCCACGGTAGGGGTATAGCCTCATCGCCTCCTTGGGGTCCTTTAGCGCCTTTTGCACCTTCTTATATGATGTGCGAATTGTATCCTCCCCGCCCTCGGCGGATGTCCCCTTTAGGCCCTCAGAGGCTGGTTGATAGGCGTCTTCCAGTGTGACACCCGTGTTCATCAACGCTCGAACGCGTAGGTATCGCAAAAGGTGTTTTTGATGGTCGAAGTATACTGCCGAGTCATTTCCATGCTTACCTTTTCCTACGGTTTTTCCCTTCTCTATGCGTTCGATAACAAGATCACGTGCAGCCGCTAAAATCCACCTTGGGACAGTTACGCCGCTTTCCTCGTCTGCGAGTTCATCACAAAAGGTCAGCGCGTCTTGGAGCGCTCGCATCACCCCCGCCTCGTAAAACTCGCGAAAGGCGGCCAGTCGCTCATGGGGACGAAATATTGGCTGTGATAGAGCCTGAAAGGCTTGAGGAAATTCAGGACTTTTGGTCATTTCCCTGGTCGCTTTCCCCAATCCAACTTGCTGCAATGGTCCGCCCGGCGCGCTGCGATGCGTCACGTTGGGATTCATCTACTAAATGAGCATAAACCAGCGTGGTTCGCAGGTCTCGGTGCCCAAGGAGCTTTCCAATCATCAGCAGGCTATTGCCGTCCTTTGCAAGGATCGTTGCGAATGAATGTCGCAGATCGTGGATCCGTACATCGGGGAAGTCAGCGGCAGCCCGAACTCTCTGCCAACCATCCTGTAATGCGGTGAAATGACCCGAGCCCGACGCTGCGGGAAACACGTACGGATTTCCCGCCACGATGGGCCGGCTGCGAAGTATCGAAAGCGCTTGATCGTTTAAGGGAATTTTCCGTGCTCCAGTCTTGGTATCGGCGAGATCGAGATAGCCGTTCTCGAAGTCCACTTCAGACCACTGAAGCTTCATAATTTCGCTTTTCCTGCAGCCCGTTAGGATGAGCAGCTTGATCACAGGCACGACGTTGGCATTCATTGCCATGGAGGCCGGATGACTGAGCGCTTTCCCAAGCCGACCAAGTTCTTCGATCGTCAAGAACCGCTCGCGTTTTCTGTATTTGGGCGTCGTTACATTCCGTACTGGGTTGTCTGATCGGAGCTTGGATTTTTGGGCAAAGGTGAAAATACCACCGAGCAGCCCGACGGTGCGAGTGGCCGTCCCCCTACCGCCTCGAACTCTAGCGAGGCCTCGTTTTCCTGTCTTGTGGTCGCCCGCCGTCTTGCCCGCAACGATGGCTTTCACGAATGCCTCGACATCCGCCGACGAAACGGCTCTCACGAGCAGATGGCCGAGAAGCGGTTTGATATGGCGTGAAATGCGACCACGATCCGTTTCGACGGTTGATCGTTTCTTGTGCGCACACCCTGTCCCCAGATAGATGTCGCAGAGCGCGGATACGGATATGTCTTTGGAAATAGCGTGGCGTTCGGAAGATGGATCGCGACCGTCATTTACGTCGTCGCGCAGCTTCACTGCCCGCTTCAGGGCTTTGTCAGGAGTCCATGCCCCATACGATCCAATAGCGATCCGACGGGTTCGTCCATGATGCCGATACTGGAACAGATACGACTTTTTTCCGGAGGGGAAGATACGAAGGCCAAAGCCTGGAAAGCCATCATCCCAGATGATGTATTCTTTGTTTCTTATCTCCGCCGCATCGACCGTACGTTTGGACAATTTCGCCATCGAATGCTCCAACCAACTCGAAGCCCCGCGGAAGCACTACGGAAGCAGCCAAGGGGCACTCAGAGGAAACTATTGGATTGTATCTCGTAAGGTGGTATTGCGTAAATATATGATTTGTCTCTGCAATTATCTCTATCGCTACTATTCGGAAACGCACAGTGCATCTCTCCGAAGGCAGAGGTCACAGGTTCGAATCCTGTCGGGTGCGCCAAATCTCAAGGGTCCATTCTGGACACATAGGTTACGGTTTATACCGGAGACATGGTGGACCGCACCCATAGGGTGAAACACCAATTAGGGACTGTTCCCCAAATTTTGGATTGCGCACAGCCTCCTAGCGCAACGGTTAAGTAGGCGACTGCGGGAAGTCCGCGGAGGGTCAAGCTTGTGCAAAAACGCCGGGCCTGGCTCCAATAAGATCCGTGGATCGTGTACTGTGATGAGACGTCGGGACCGAGGATCAGCGGATATGGACGAGGAGGGCTTGGCCGAGATCTCAGCCCGATATATTCGCTTCGCCGATACGGAAGCTCGCGGTCGCTCGCCGCTCTACGAGGAGTTGGCTCGGGCGGTCGCTGGGGATCGGGAGGCGCTCGGTTTCCTGTCGACCCTTCCGGACCTAAAGCGGCAACCGAACCTTCTACTTGCAGCGGTGCGTCACCTGTTCGGCACGCCGACAGGATGGACTGAGTTTCGCCAGGCGCTTCAGGCTAATCCCGACGCTATCCGCTCGCTCATGCTCGAGCGCTCAACGCAAACCAACGAGCCGGGAAGATGCGCCACCCTGCTCCCCGTCCTGGCGCGTTTGCCGCAGCCGCTGGCCCTCATCGAGGTCGGGACCTCCGCAGGGCTCTGCCTCATGCCCGACCTCTATGGCTATGACTACGGACGCACGGTGATCCGCGCACCCGCGATGGCCTTGGAGCCGCCTGTCTTCCGATGCGTCGCCAGCGAAACAACGCCATTGCCGACGGCCTTGCCGCAAGTCGTCTGGCGGGCGGGATTGGACCTGAGCCCGATAGATGCTTCGGACGACTCGCAAGTCGCATGGCTTGAGACACTGGTCTGGCCGGAACAGACAGCACGGCTCGCCAATCTGCGGGCGGCCCTGAAGATCGCTGCCACAGTCAAGCCTCGGGTGGTGAAGGGCGACCTGCGCGGGAGCGACCTCGTGCAACTCTGCAACGAAGCGCCAAACGACGCTACACTCGTCATCTTTCACACAGCCGTCCTCGACTATGTCTCCAACCCTGGTGACAGAGAAGCTTTCGCCGAGCAGGCGATGCGTCTCTCGCCTTATTGGGTATCGAACGAGTTCCCTCGCGTCTTCCCGTCCATCGCAACACGCGCCGGAACAAGCTGGCCGCCCGGCCGCTTCCTCCTGTCTGCGAACGGTTCCCCTGTAGCCTGGACTGACCCGCATGGCGCCTCGCTCGAATGGATCGCGGACGCGGCGTAGGATATAGGTGGTGGATTACCGTCCTTGGCCAGAGGCGCCATCAGTTCTCAGCTTTATTTAGGCTCGTTTCGACTGCTCGCGTCTCGAATTCATTGGAAGCGACCTCTCCGACCTGCCTTGTAGCCGCCTCTACCGGACGGCTGAGAACGAGAACGGCGCGCTGAGGCCTACGAAGACCGCTACACAGTCGGGAACCACAGCTATCGACAAGCCGTTTACGCTGCAAACCCCGCTTGGCGATCCTCAGAGCCGGCCGAGTTCTCCGAGATCCACAAATTGGAGATTGATCATGACAAGCGCTGCCGACCGCGATCCGCGCCACCACACGCAGAAGATGCAGAAGAAATTGGAGGAGGTGAAACAGCACCTTCGCGAGGACATCGAGAAGGTCGATGAGCCGCAGCTGAAGGCGATGTTCGAGACGTCCGCCGAGGTGATCGGCGGTCTCCAGAAAGCGTTCCAGGACTATGAACAAAAGAATGAACCCGCTTGGCGTTGAACGACTTCTTCGTGAGTAGACCCCGAAGGGAGCGCCCCGTGCCCGCACCGCCCGAAATGGATGTCGTTCTCGAAAAGCTGCCATTGAGGATCGGCGCCTACATACCTGACGACCTGCTGGAGGACTGGTTTGCGCCGGGAACCGGCATGAACCCGGTCAGCAAGGAGGCGCTTGCCGCCGCCAAGAACTACGGTTGGCGCTTCGAATGCGACTTCAAGCACTACCCCGACCGCAAGGAGGGCGTGTTCTGGAAGTGGGTGCCGGCGATCTGACCGTGCTGGACGGTTCTGCGTTTCACGGAAACGCAGAACCGGTCTATCTTTTTTTTGACGCAATTCCGGACGGAAAACCGTTTCATACTTTTCCTGGAATTGCTCTAGCCTCAGCCTATCGGCGTCGTCACCTTGCCGGTTCCGCCGCATTCGGGGCAGGTCCGGCCGTCGATCATGCCTGACCCTGCACAGCGGCGGCAAATGTTCTCGCCAGCGCCGGGGACGCCTGCCGGAACCTCGTCCATGTTGGTTTGAGCGGCTTGCCGGGGCTTGCCCTGCAGCTTGTTTCTCAACCGGGCGACCCAGCCTTCGTCGACCTCGAGCGGCCTGCTGCTATCGTCCGGCAGGCCTTCGCCGGATTGGCCGATGGTTTCATTGCGCGGCCGGTCGTTCGCGCCTGTCGTGAGCTTTTTAGCCATTGCCGTTGCCTTTACGCCTTGCAATTTTTCGAACGCCTCAGCTCCGCAGAGGTTCCGGTTGCGGCCAGCCGCCTTCAGCCGGGTTTTGCCCGCGCCGGCCGGCGGCCGCGGCTGGCGAGGATGGTGGGAAGCGTGACCGGACGAAAATCCCAGCTGTCGACACCGACGTCATACTGGCGTGTGACGGGGGTGAGCCGGCCGTGCGAATGGCCATGCAGGTCGATCGACCTCCGGCCGATCTGGTTCCAGGTGCGAAAAGGATAGTGGCAAAGGATCAGCAGGCTGCCGTCCAGCGTCAGCTCCTTGTAGTGTTGCGTGCTCGCCCAACCCGTCGCGTCAATGGTGGCCGCAGCATCGTTGTTGCCGATGATCAAGTGCTTGCTGCCATGAAGAGACGACAGCAGCGACGACACGAAGGACGCCGAGCCCTTGGCAAAATCGCCGAGGTGCCAGACCTCGTCGTCCGGGCCGACAGTCTCGTTCCAGAACGCAATGAGCGCCCGATCATGCTCCGCCAGCGAGCCGAACGGGCGGCGATCGATGCGCAAAATGCGCGGGTCGCTGAAATGCGTGTCGGCGGTGAAGTAGATCATGCGCGCTCGCTGGGGCCCGTTGTCGAACTGCCGCGCATGTAGGCGCGTGGCGCACCAAGTCCATCTTGCTCCCCCCAATGCTTGCTCAACCCGCTCGATCGCCGGTTGTTCCTGTAAGCGGGCCTAGGCGGTTTCCGCTTGTTGGAACTTTAAGAAGGGGGAACTTTAAGAAGGGACAACTTTAAGAAGGGGGAACTTTGAAACGGGGGAACTTTGAAATGAGACGCAGGTTAGAATGCTTGAGGCCGATGCTCTGAAAGGACCTCGACGATGACCGACGCAGCACCTGTTGGGCGAAGCCCGGCTCAAGCGCGGGGCGATATCGACGCCGGGCGCGGAGGGGATAAGACACCGGGGATCGACCCAGCCGCGGCTCCCATGGAGACGGACGCGGAATCGGCCGGCAGTGTTCCGCCGAAGAGCCCTGCCGCGCGCCATGAAACGCCGAAGTTCACCAACCAGGCGAGCTATGCCAATGCGATGCGTCCGCTGAAGGATGAGCCCAACGTCCAACCGAGCAGATATGGGCCAGTGCTGGTGATTGCCGCCATCGTCGTGCTGGCCGCTACGGTTTTCATCGGCGCAGCCATGCTGCGCTGAATACAACGCAGTGGCTGGACATTTTGCTTCCGGTCCGGGAACTTGCTGACGCGCCAGGTTGAGGCGCGATCAGTCCGGTGCACGTTGACCACGAACCACCAGTTCTTTGCCCGAGACGCCACCACCGTGGCGCGCGACATGATTGGCGCGACGCTGCTTTTGCACGGCGTTGGCGGCATCATCGTCGAGACCGAGGCCTATCGCCCCGATGACCCGGCTTCGCATGCTTTCGGTGGCAGGACGGTGCGCAATGGCGCAATGTTCGGCACCCCAGGCAGCGCCTATGTCTATCGCTCCTATGGCCTGCACTGGTGCCTCAATGCCGTGTGCCTGCCCGGCAGTGCCGTGCTAATCCGCGCAATCGAACCGCAATCCGGGCTGGAGGTTATGCGGGCTAATCGCGGCGTTGACGACCCCCGGCTGCTTTGTTCGGGACCGGGTCGCCTTTGTCAGGCGCTGGCAATCGACAAATCCCATGACGGGCTGCCGCTGGACGTGCCGCCATTCGAATTCAGGCAGCCGGGCGACGCCAGCGCCATTCTTACAGGCCGCCGGATCGGCATTTCCAAGGCTGTCGATGCCGAGTGGCGGTTCGGGCTGCGCGGCTCGGATTATCTGAGCCGCAAATTCTGACGCCTGCGGCAGCGGCAGAGCAGCTGCCTGGCATCACTCGTCGGGTTTACCGAGATGCATGGGTGTTGCCTGCTGGCGGGCTTCCCTGGTCACCTCGTCGGCTCCGGCAGGTGAAATCCCTCGCAACGCCTTCGCGGCTTCGACCAGGCGGCCGCGATCATTGCCGAAGCTCTTGATCAGCTGGCGGACCTGGTCGGCGGTGATGCCGTTCTGCTGGGCAAAATACTCGACTTCACGGTCGTCTTCCGCCGAAACGCGATCGCGGTCGCGGAAATCTCGCTTGCTCTTATCGTCGGCCATTTTTTCCTCCTGGTGGAGCTTCGCATCAACGGCAACGTGGGCAAGCGGCTTTCGTTGCCGCGACCAGGCGGACTTTTGCGCGGTCGAGCCGACTGACCAGGAACCATGAGGCGAGCAGCCGGTTTGGCTTGGATGCAGCAGCCACCAATTCATACCGATGGAGATTACGATGACGCTCGCAAGCAAAACCACTGTAGTTGCCGCGGCTCTGGCCATGTTGGCCGCGCCGGCATTCGGCCAGACGAGCCCGCCCGCGCCCGCAGCTCCGGCGCCCGGAATGAGCGGGCAGAGCCAGGATGCCATGCGCGATATGATGCGCCAGATGATGACCGAGATGCTGGAGGAGAGAATGCAAGAGGATCGCGCGCCCCGGGCGGAACGGCGCGGTCGCGACCGCTGGCATCACGACTACAGGATGGGCCCGCCTGACCGAGATTGGGAGACGGGAGGCCGCGGTGGCATGGGACGCGGGATGCACGGCGCGAGGATGCGAATGATGTTCGCCATAGTAGATGCCGACGGCGATGGCGCGCTTTCCCAGACCGAAGTCCAGGATTTCGTCGGGCGGATATTCAACGCCGTCGATGAGGACGGTGACGGCAGCGTCGACATGCAGGAAATCCGGTCCTTCTTCCACGGAGGCGGCGCCGAGGATCAGGAGTAAGTCTCCCACCGGTCGGCAAGAGGCCTAGCCGGGCAGCGCCACCTATGTCGGCCGGGGAAGATGAAAAGTCGCTGGCAATGGGATACCAGGCTGCCAGCCGGGGAGATCCGTTCCTTGGCTGGCCTTCGAACGCCGGCGGACCAATCAGACCAGCAGGGATTCGTTGCCATGACAGAGAAAATTACGGAGAAAACCCCGACCATCGCCCGTGTCTGGCGCGGCAGAACCGTGCCTGAAAAGGCGGATGCCTATGAGCATTACAATTACGAAGCCGGCATCAAGCCGCTGATCGAGAAGGCACTGGGCGTGCAAACCTTTCGTGAGGACACGCCGAGCCATTCGGAATTCGTGACGATCTCCTATTGGGAAAATGTCGAGGCGATGGCGGCGTTCACCGGCGGCGATCCGACGAGGATCCACCATCTGGAGCGGGACGAAGAGTTCCTGATCGAGCTGCCGTCGAGGGTGCAGGTGCTGCGCATCCGCTCCAGTCACGGCCGCCTGGCATAGGGCGCCGCCGCTGCCCAGATCTATGGAATCGCCGTCAAGTCGATTTCGGTAATGTGCCAGCGGCCGAGATTTGCGGTGTAGAGCTTGTCGCCCTTGAAGGCGATGTTGGTGGGATGGGCGAGCGTGGTTGCCGCCGGATCCTCGATCAGCACCTCGAGCCCGCTATCCTGTCGCCAGCGATAGATGCGGCTCGGCTCGTAGCACGAGATGAACAGCGAACCGTCCGGCGCCACGGCGACGCCATCGGGGACGTTGTTCACGCCGTCCACGACGAGCTGGCGAGGTCCTGCCGTGCCGTCGGCACGGATCGGCACATAGCTGACGCAGGCCGCATGGCTTTCCACGACGTAAAGCCCATTGCCATCCGGCGCCAACGCCATGCCGTTGGCGAAGGCCATGGCCTCGCGGCACCACAGGCCGCCTTCGCCGGTCTGCAAATCATAGCGGAAGATGCCGGAGCGGTTGTCTTCGCCGAGGCTGTCGGAAACGTAGAGCCAGCCGCGCACCTCGTCGACGATGGGATAGTTCGGCACGCGGACGCCGGCCGAAGCGAAGCGCGCCATATCAGCCGTCGCGGCATCCCAGCGAAAGACCGCCGCATGTCTGAGATCGCAAGCAAAGCAGTTGCCTGCGCTATCGAACGCGATGCCAAGCAGAAAGCCTTCCGTGCCACCCATACGTTCGACCGAGCTGCCATCGGCGGCCAGCCGCAACAGGTCGCCGGTTTCGGTGCCGCACCAGATCGAGCCGTCGCGATGGATGGCCACGCCTTCAGGATGCGCGACGCGCGGGTTGGTGAAGATGCCGTCGAAGAAGACCTTGGCGGCCGACAGTTCGAGCAACGGCTTTGCCATGGGACCTTCAGCCTCCTGCGGCCTGCGCGGCGATGCAGCGCTCGACCATGATGCGGTCGGCGGCGAGGATCTCGGCGATCAGCGCGCCACGCGCCTTGGCGCTGACGAATTCCAGTCGCCGCAGGCCGAGCGGGTCGATCCGGTTTCGCAGGATGTCGAGCGTCTCGTTCGAGGGCAGCGGAACTTCTCGGCAATCGGCATCGAATATCACAGCAAAGCCGGTGGCATCCTGGATCTGCCGGCGGGTCACGCCCGGCATCGTCTCGACGACGACCAATTGCCGGCTCTCCCGGTCGAGCCGAAACACGCAAAGGTCGGTGAACAGCAATGCCGCGCCGGTCCGGTAGCCCATCGGCTCGCGTTCGGCCTGCGTCAACAGTCCGCGCGCCGAGCTGGCGATCTCGACCGTCTCGACCAGCGACTGCACGGAATGGCGGGGGACGTAGAGCAGATAATCGCGGTGCATGTTCGCGACATCGGCCATGCCGCCTTGCCCGGGCAGCCGGATGGCGCTGCCATCGCGTTTGCGCAGCGCAATGGTGTTGACGCGGCCGCGTCGATCGACCTGCGCGGCACCGACGATCTCATGCGTCACTGCGCCGGCCTGGTAGTAGGTCGAATAGGTGTCGTCGCCGCCGGCATGCGCCACCGCCGTTTCGCAATCGAGGCTTTCGATCAGCGACAGGATCATCGGGCTCGGCGCGATGTCGAGATGGCCGCAACTCATGGTGGCGATGATCATGTCCGGCGCGTGCGTCGCTTTGGCCAGCCGATAGGCGACATTGGCCAGCGGCGACACCGCGCCGGCACTGGCAAAGCTCGCATTGTCGAGTTCGGCGGCGATGCGGGCGGCGATGATCTCGTCGATGCACGCCTGCTTTTCACCGTGCACGAGCCCGGGCATGGCGAGGACTGTCTCAGCCCGGACTTTTGCAGCATCTTGAACCCGCTCCGGCACGCCTTCCGAAGGCATGCTCAGGCTGTCCGACAAAGGTATTTCCTTGACCGCGAACGCCCCCGCCAACGCTTGATAATCCGTCACATAGAATGGCAGGCAGGAAGCGGGATAGGCGCCGCCCGGCGCCAGCGCTATGGCCGACACCTGATTGCGGGTCAAAATGCTCTGCCGGCCGTCATGCCGCAGCGCCCCGACCGGGACGATTTCCTCAACCGTGACCAGCACCTGGCGCGCCGCGCCGGCCATGGCGAATCCAGCGCCCGCGGCCCGATGATCTGGACATTGCCGCTCTCGTCGGCGCGCTGGCCATGGACGACGAACGTGTCGAGCCGCAAGGCCGGTATGAACCCGATCTCGGTTCTGGCAATGGGATCTGGCACGGCGATCGCGCCCGGCACGCGCGCCAGCATGTCCGAGCCCTCGGGAAGCTGAAACGGCATCGACGGCAGGTTCTGCTGCGCCGCCCGCAGCGCCTGGATCATGGCCAGCGCCGTCCAGTCGCGGACCGGCACGGCATTGGTCTCGGCGGCCGCGCGGAAGCGCGGCGGCAAGCCAAAAATGTCGAGGCTGGAAAAGCAGATGTCGATCTCCGCCACGGCATCCGCTTCGAGGAGCAGTTCGAGCGGCAGGCCGCCGGCCCAGCAGACATAGCGAAGGCCCTTGACGCCCGAGCGGGCGATGGCGCGGAGCAGGGCGATCGGCAGCCGGGCAAAATGATGCCCGCCGACGCCGAAGACATCGCCGCCGCCGACCATCGCCGCCAGGCCCTCGACATCGGTGAAGCGCGGCCGGTTCGGCTTGACCAGGGATGTCATTGCCCAGCCTTCGCCCGCGCGGCACTTTTTTCGGCGAACGCCTTCACCCGCTGCTGGCCGGTCTCGCTACGATAAAGCCGGCCCAGTACGTCGCGCTCCATGGCAAGGCCTTCCGCCAAGTCGCCCGACACGGCGTGCGCTGTCAGCGCCTTCAATGCCGCGATCGCGGCAGCCGGTTCGGCGGCTATCATGCCGGCGAGTTCCAGCGCCCGCGGCATCAGCCTTTCGGCGTCGACGATCTCGTTGACCAGCCCGGCGCCGACGAACTCGGAAGCCGGCACGATGGCGCCGGTCATCAGCAAAAGGTTGGCGCGGTTGCGGCCGAGCTTTTGGACGCTGCGCTGCGTGCCGCCGCCGCCTGGGACCAGCCCTAGCTTGATCTCGGGCAGGCCGAGCTTTGCGAACTGGTTGGCGATGACGATGTCGCAACACAGCACCAGCTCCATGCCGCCGCCGAGCGCAAAACCATTGACCGCGGCGATGACCGGCTTGCGGTTCTGCTCGATCGCCGCATACATGCGCGTGCCGGCGGTCTGGAAGACGTCGAACTCGGCAGCTGTCTGGGCGGCGTATTCCTTGATGTCGGCGCCGGCCATGAAGCCGCGCCCCTCGCCGGTCACCACGGTCGCGCCGATCCCGTCATCCCTTGACAGCGCCTCGAAAACATCGGTGATCTCGCTTTGCATCAGCCGGTTCATTGCGTTGAGCTGATCGGCGCGCCGGAAGGTGACGACTGCGACGCGCCCGGATATTTCCAAGCTGAGTGTCTGGTACACGCTCATCGTCAGACAGCATCCACGGTCATGTCGCCGGACGCCTCAAGCGCTGCAATCTCGCCGCTGGAGAGGCCGAACTCGGCCAGTATCTCGCGGCCATGCTGGCCGACCAGCGGCGCCGGCCGCTCTATGGTGGGCGGCGTCTCGCTCATCTTGACCGCCGGTGCGACCACCCTGACCTTACCGCCGCGCGGATGATCGTAGCTGGTGATCATGCCCAAGTGCTTGACCTGCGGGTCCTCGGCTGCGCGCCTTATGTCCTTCACCTCGGCACACCAGATGTCGGCTGCCAGCAGCCGCGGCAGCAGGTCCTGCGTGGCAAACTTCCTGGTTTCGGCGTTGACTTTGTCGAACACCTCGTCGCGTTTGTCGAAGAGCGTCTTCAGATCATCGTAGACAGCAAGCTGCGGCGCCTCCAGCACTTCATACAGCGTCTTGAACGGGCTCATGGCGATCGACACATAGCCACCGTCCTTCGCTTGGTAGATACCGAACGGCGCCTGCATGCCGGGGTGGCCGATGCCTGAATTCGGGCGCACGAAATCCTCGCCGAGATTGAGCACGGCGACATATTCCTGATTGAGGTGCGCCAGCATCCCGGCCAGCAGATTGACCTCGATCTTCTGGCCCTTGCCGGTCTTCTCGCGATAGTAGAGCGCCGACAATATGCCGTAGACCATGTTCATGGCGCCGATCTGGTCGGCGAGGCCGGCACCGGCCGGAACAGGGGCCTGATCGCCGCGGCCGGTGTTGGAGATCAGCCCGGACAGCCCCTGGATCAGCATGTCCTGACCGGGACGCTCGACATAGGGGCCTTCCTCGCCATAGCCGGAGCCAGAGCAATAGATGATGGCGGGGTTGACCGCCTTGAAATCCTCGTAGCCATAGCCGAGCCTGGCGAGCACGCCGGGGCGGAAATTCTGCACCACCACGTCCGCCTTCTTGGCCATGTCCATGATGATGGCATGCACCTTGCGGCTTTTCAGGTTGAGCGCGATGGAGCGCTTGTTGCGGTTCCAGGCGAGGAAATTCGGGCTTTCGGAGCCGCCGACCCATTTGGCGAAGAAGGTCATGCCGCGGAACATGTCGCCGGCGCCTGAACGCTCGATCTTGATGACGTCGGCGCCCATGTCGCCGAGTAGCTGCGTGGCGAACGGCCCCTGCAGCAGATGGCTGAAATCGAGGATGCGGACGCCTTCGAGGGCCTTGTTCATTTTTGTCTCATTGGTTGTCAAAGCAGGTCGGGTACGTAGCGGGGTGCCGCGGTGAGGCCGCCGTCGATGCGCAGGTCGGTACCGGTGGTGAAGCCGGCGGCGTCGGAGGCGAGATAGACGGCGGCTTCTGCCACTTCGGACGGTTTGCCGATGCGACCAAGCGGATGCATTTTCACCCAGGCCTTGGCGAGATTGCCGCCGATCTCCTTGACCAGTTTGTCGTTCATCGGCGTGTTGATGGTTCCGGGCGAGATCGAGTTGACGCGGATGTTGAGCGGGCCGAACTCGACAGCCATCTGACGCGTCATCGCCATCACCGCGCCCTTGGCGCCGGCATAGGCGGTCCAGCCGTCGAGCCCGATATGCCCTTGCGCCGAGGCCATGTTGATGATCGAGCCGGATTTCTGCGCGATCATGTGCGGCAGCGCATATTTGCAGCCGCGGAACACGCTGGTCAGGTTGACCGCGATCAGCCGGTGCCACTGCTCGTCGGTCATCTCATGGACCGGCATGCCGCCAATGGCGATGGCGGCATTGTTGACCAGAATGTCGAGATGGCCGGTTTTGCCGACGGCGCCGTCTACCAGGGCGGCGATGTCGGCCTCCTCCGCCACGTCGCAATGGATGTAGTCAGCGCGGTGGCCGGCGGCGCGCAGCTCGGCTGCGAATTTTTCGCCCTTCTCATCATCGATGTCGCCGAGGAAGACGTGCGCGCCCTCACGCGCCATTGCCTCGCTGATCGCATGGCCGATGCCGTCGGCGGCGCCGGTGACGATTGCGGTTTTCCCTTTGAGACGATCCATGTCAGACTCCAATGGCGCGCCGGCGCTTCGCTTCGTCGAAAGCGACGGCGGCAATGATGATCATGCCGGTGATGACCAATTGCCATTCGGTCGGCAGGCCGAGCCCGCGCAGCCCGTTGGACAGGAACTGCAGGATCAGCACGCCGAGCGCCATGCCGGTCAGGCTGCCGATGCCGCCGGCAAGGCTCACCCCGCCGAGCACGGTGGCGGCGACGACCTGGAACTCGAAATTCAGCCCGGCCGTATGCTGCGCCGAGCCGACGCGGGCGACCAGGATAATGCCGGCTACCGTTGCCAGCAGCGCGCTGATGATGAAGCAGATGAACTTGACACGGCGCACGTCGTAGCCTGCCAGCCGTGCCACTTCCGGATTGCCGCCGACGGCATAGATCTGCCGCCCGAACGGCCGGTGCTGCATCACGTAGGCGAAGACGGCGAGCAGAACGATGGCAATGACAGCCGAATAGGGAACGACGTTGAACAGGCGACCGTCCGACAGCGCGATGAAGCTGTCGAGCGCTGCATCGTCGGGGATGGCGCGCTGGCCGGTGTAGAGGTAGACACCGCCGCGCATGATGAACATCGTGCCCAGGGTCACGATCAGCGAGTTGATGCCGGCATAGGCCGTCAGATAACCATTCACGACGCCGATGATCAGCCCGAACAGCAACGCGCCGCTGATGCCGAGCACAAGCGAGTTGGTGTCGTTCATGATGATGATCAGCGGCAGCGCGATGGTCGCCAGCAGCGAGCCGATCGAGATGTCGACCTCGCCGGAGATGAAGACGATGGCGCAGCCGATGCCGGCTGTCAGTGCTAGCGAAGCCTGACCGAGCACATTGGTGATGTTGCGCACAGAGAAGAAATTCTCGGCGGTGAAGGAAAAGAACGCGATCACCAGGATGAGGCACAGGAGCAATGCCACTTCCTGCCGTGCGACGAGCCGCGCCAGCATGGACGGCCCAGATTCCGTGGTGTCGGTGCTTGCCAGGCTCATCACTTGGTCCCTTTGCGAAGCGTCATCGTCTTAGCCGATCGCCGCATTGAGGATATTCTCCTGCGTGGCCTCGTCGCGGGACATGATAGCGGTGAGGCAGCCTTCGCACATCACCGCGATGCGGTCGGCAAGCCCCAGCAGCTCGGGCATTTCGGACGTCATCATGACGACCGCCAGGCCTTCGCCGGCGAGCCGGTCGATGAGCGCAAAAATCTCCGACTTGGCGCCGACGTCGATGCCGCGGGTCGGTTCGTCGACGACGATCACCTTGAGACCACGCATCAGCCAGCGCGAGATCAGCACTTTCTGCTGATTGCCGCCCGACAGGTTCTTGACCTGCTGGAACAAGCTCGGCGTCCTGATGCGGAAGCGGTCGACATAGTCCTGCACCGCTTTGCGTTCGCTTGCCTTATCGACGAAGCCCATCCTGGCGAAGGCGCCGAGCGAGGCGAGGCTGGCATTCTGGTAGACCGGCAGTTCGCCCATCAGCCCTTCGCTCTTGCGGTCTTCGGTGAGCAGGCCGATGCCGAGCCGGACGCCGGTGTGCGTGTCGTGCGGCAGCAGCGGGCTGCCATCGACCGAAATCGTGCCGGAGGTGATCGGATCGAAGCCGACAATCGCCTTGGCGAGCTCGGTCCGGCCCGCCCCCATCAAGCCGAAGAAGCCGAGGACTTCGCCGGCATGCGCTTCGAACGACACGTCCTTCAGCTTCTTCGCCGTGCTAAGTCCTTGCACGGAAAGGGCGACCTTGCTGCCTGGTGCACCGCGCTTGCGCGGGAACAGGTTTTCGATGCGCCGACCGATCATGTCCTGGATCAGCGTATCGTTGGTGTGCTCGCCGATCGGCCTGGTCGAGACGTGACGGCCGTCGCGCAATACGGTCACGGTGTCGGCGATCTCGAAGACCTCGTCGAGCTTGTGGCTGACATAGAGCACGGCGATGCCGAGCGCGGCCAGCCGGCGGATGACGGTGAACAGCAGCGAGACCTCGTTCGGCGTCAGCGAGGAGGTCGGCTCGTCCATCACCACGACGCGTGCTTCATGGGCGAGTGCGCGGGCGATCTCGACCATCTGCTGCTGGCTGACCGGCAGCGATCCCGTGCGCGCCGCCGGGTCGATGTTGAAGCCGATACGCTTGAACAGAGCGGCCGCATCGGCACGGATCTTCTTCCAGTCGATCGAGCCGCCTTTGCCGGTCGGATAGCCTTCGAGGAAGATGTTCTCGGCGACGCTGAATTCGGCGATCAGCGCGATCTCCTGGAACACCACCTTGATGCCCTCTTTCAGGCTGTCGCGCGGCGACTCGATGTCGGCCTCGCGGCCGCGCAGGCGGATGGTGCCGGCGTCCTTGCCGTAGACCCCGGCCATGATCTTGATCAGCGTCGACTTGCCGGCGCCGTTCTCGCCCATCAGGGCATGGATTTTGCCGGGTTCCAGGGTCAGATCGACGTTATCCAGCGCCACCACGCCGGGAAAGCGCTTGCCGATGCCGCGCATCTCCAGCGCCGGCACGCTTTTATCGACAGCCACGGTTTCGGCGGGGTGAAGGAAATCAACCGACATTGGATCTGTTCCGCACGATGTCGAGATAGGTCGCCAGGATGATGACGATTCCGGGCACCACCATCTGCAGATCCTGGTTCCAGCCGAGGATGATGATGCCGTTGTCGATGACCTTCAGCACCAGCACGCCCAGCAACGTGCCAAGCAGCGAGCCGCGGCCGCCAAGCAGGCCGGTGCCGCCGAGGATGACCGCGGCAATAACCGTCAGCTCGAAGCCGCGGCCGGCGGTCGGCTGGCCGGCATTCATCAGCGACGACAGGATCATGCCGGCAATGCCGACGCAGAGGCCGGTGACGACGAAGGCGAAGAGTTTTAAGCGTTGCGAGCGCACGCCGGAGAGACGAACCGCGCGCTCGTTGGCGCCGACAGCGTAGAGATAACGGCCGAGCGTGGTGAAGCGCAGCGTTGCCGCGGCCAGCGCGAAAATCACCGCGGCAACGACCACGGGCAGCGGGATCGCGCCGATATAGCCGGCGCCGAGATCGGTGAAGCCGGCAAGTCGGTGGTGGTTCTGCACCGCCTCGCGGGTGAACAGATAGACGCCGCCCTGCAGCATCATCATGGTGCCGATGGTGGCGATCAGCGAGTTCACCTTGAGCATGGTGACGACCAGCCCGTTGAACAGACCGACCGCGCCTGAAAAGGCGAGTGCCGCCAGCAGGCCGAGCGTCAGGCTGTGTGTTGAATTGAGCACGGCCATGCCGATACAGCCGACAAAAGCCAGCGATGCACCGACCGACAGGTCGACTTCCGCGGTGATGATCAGCATCGTCATGCCGGAGGCAACGATCAGCACCAGCGCGCATTGGCGCAGGATGGCGATGATGTTGGCCTCGGAATAGAATTGCGGCGCCGCAATCGACATGGCGATGCAGAGCACGGCCAGGATCACGCCGAGCACCAGTTGGCTGCTGCCCAGCAGCTGGCCGCCGATGAAACGCCTTGGCGCAGAGGATTGCGTAAGCTCGCTCATGTCCATTTCATCTCCGGGCCCATATCGGTGCCGTCGCCGTTTCGAAGCCTGCCGGCCAAAACAGGACGGTTGCCCTGTTTTGCCGTCAGCATATCCGATCCGCTGCCCTTCCCGCCGTGCGGGAAGGGCTACCCGGAATTACTTCTTCAGATCGGCGGAAGTTTTCATGCATTTTTCCGGTGGCTGAAGCGCATTGACGGCATCCCATTTGATTTTGCGTGTGGTGCCATCGTAGTCGTAGAACTTCTTCCAGTCGTCACCGTTCATCGGCGCGGTCGGGCTGACGATGTGTTCCGGCACCTCTTCGCCGTTGAAGAGCTTAACCGCTGCATCGATGGCGGTGTAGCCTTCCTTTTCCGGGAACATCGCGGCCTCGATCCGGTAGGACGGCTCGTTCTGCATCGCATTGATGAAGGCGAGGCCTTCGCCGCCGGTGCCGACAGTCAACAGGCCGTCCTGCGGCTTGCCGGCCGCTTTCCAGGCCTGAAGGCCGCCGAGCGAGGAGGAATCGTTGATGCCGTAGATGATGTTGATGTCGGCGTTCTTGGCAAGAGCCGCCGAAGAGACTTCGAGTGCGCGATCGGGACTGCCGCCGCCGTCGAGGTCGTGGACCATGACCGCGTCGGGGATGATGGTCTTCAGGCCGTCCATGAAACCCTGCGACCGCAGGACGGTGGCGGACAGCAGCGGCAGGCCGACATTCATCACCTTGGCTTTGCCTTCGAGCTTTTCCTTGGCGTATTTGCCGGCTTCGACGCCGGCGGTGTAGCCGGTGTCGTAGTCGCAGATCGCGACCATTGTGGTCATGCCCTTGACCGGATTGCCTTCGAGCACGACCGGAACGTTGTTGGATTTCGCCTGGCGCAGCAGCGGCACGACGCCTTCCTCGTTGACGGGCGTGATGATCAGGACGTCGACGCCCTTGGCCATGAAATCTTCGGCGGCGGAGACCTCCTTGGCGACGTCCAGATTGGCGTCCTGCACCTCGAGCTCGATACCGAGTTCCTTGGCACGGGCCTGCATGCCCTTAATGACGTTCTGATACCACTCATGCGTGGCGTAGTTGGTGACGTAGCCGATGCGCTTCGGCATGTTTTCGGCCTGTGCCGTGGCGGCGCTCAGAGCCAGCACGGCCGCCGAGGCAAACAGCATCGATTTGGACCAGTTCATGTTTCTTCTCCCTTGTATTTCTTGTCAGTTGCTGAACGGATAGTCCCGCCGTTCCGGGTCGGCACGTGAAGAGGCGGCAGCTTCGCCCGCGCCCAGCGCCGCCGATATCGTCTCGGCCGCCGCCTTGGTCCGCTCAAAGACGGTGCTGCGATCGAAGCGCGCGGCCTTTTGCGGCAGGAACGGGACGGTGAGCGCGGCAATGACCGCGCCGGTATGGTCGCGCACCGGCGTCGAGATGTTGATGCAGCCCTCGACAGCCAGCGAGGCGCGCATTTCATAGCCGAGCCTTGCGACTTCGTTAAGCCGCGCTTCGATTTCCGCCCGGCTGCCTTGGCCTTCGCCTGCAGCGACGATCCGCTCGACGATGCGGTCGCGCTCGGCGCGACTCGAATGCGCCAGCAGCACCGCGCCGGAACTCGTTTCGAGGATCGGGAAATGCGAGCCAAGGGCAACCGAATAACGCATCGGCAAAGGCGAATCGATCTGCAGCACGACCAGTGCGCTCTCGCCTTCGCGGACGACCAGATGGCAGCTCTGGTCGGCATTGGCGGCCAGGCCGCGCATCACCGGCAGCGCGCATTCGACCAGGCGGTTCACCGGGGGATGCATATGCGCCAGTTCGAACAGCTTCAGCGACAGGCGGAAGCGGTCCGATTGCGTCCGGAAAATGTAGCCGCGCTTCTCCAGCAGCAGCAGGATGCGGTAGATCTCGTGAATGGAGCGCCCAATTCCGGTGGCGATCTCGGTCTGGGTCAGCGGCTCGCCGCCGGCAGCCATGAATTCCAGGATGTCGAGCGCCTTCTCCACAGCAGGCACGCGGTAGCCGTTGCGGCCGCTTTCGCCTTCGTCGGCGATCTTGGCAATATCGGTGGCCATTACGCGACGCTCCGTTGCGGCTGGCCATGCCTGGTCTCGCGATAGAGCCGGTTCAGCCGGTTCGCGAGCTCCGCCGCCGGCAATTCGCCGGTGATGGCCGCCGCGGCGTGAGGGGCGCATTGGCGGAAGAAGCTGATGAAGCCCGGATGGGTCGGGCGCAGATAGGAAGCTTCGATCGTCGCCAGCGTCGAGGCGAAGAAGCCGCCTGAGAGAGCGTTGACCTCGGCATCCTGCCACGCCGCCAGCGATCCCGGCTGTCCGCCGGATTTCACGTAGTCGCCGCGCTGATAGCCGGGCGAGCACAGAAACAGCGCGTAATCGATGGCTGCCTGCTTGTGTTTCGATTGAGCGCTGACGCCGATGCCGGCGCCGCCAAGCAAGGCGCCGGCGGATCGCGGTGTCGGCACGTCGGCGAAGCGCAGATACGGCCTGTCTGCCCTGGAGGCGTAGTTCACATAGCCGAAGGCGAACGGCACGTAGACCACGTCGTCATGCGCGATCATATGATCGTAGCAGCGGATCGGGTTCCATTTCGGCGAGTTCGGGTGCGACAGCGCCGCAAGCTGGCGCAACTGCCCGACGGCCTGCTCGATTTTTTCCCCAGCAATGAACTCGTCGCCGTCTTCGCGGGGCTCACCGAGCGTCAAAAGCAGGCACATGGCGTCAGTCGGCACCAACGGCAGCCCAAGCCATTTACCGTCCTTCAAGGCGCGCCGGCCGAGCTCCAGCACCTCGTCATGGCTGCGCGGCAACGAACCGTAGCGCTCCAGTAGATCAGGGCGATACGAGGCAACCTGGCAGGCAGCATCGATCGGCAACGCCCATTGGCGCCCGTCCCTCGCGTAGGATTGCCAGGATGCGCCGACCGAATCCCGTTCGAAGCCGCGGCGCTGCTCAGCCGACAAATCGAACGGCACCATCAGCCCGCCTTCGGCAATATCGCCGATGAACGGATGATCGAACACGACAAGATCATAGGCGCCGAGCACCGGACCAAGCGCGCCCTCGCCGAACTCATAGAGGCTGCGGCGGTCCCATTCGATCTCAAGACCGGGATTGGCGGCGCAATACGGCCCGATGCTGGCCTCGAGCGGACCCCAGCAGCGTCGGTGATCCCACGCGAGGCCGCGCAGTCTTGTCATGCCGAAATTCCTCCCAGAGCCGCCCATGCGCCGGCCCAGCCGATTAGTAGCAACTATTTTCACCTACACAAGTAGTTTTTACATACGCAAAGCCGAACTCGTTTCCGGTTTGGCAGAAAGCCGCCCAGCCGCCCCTGGTTCGCATCGCGTTGCCGCCGTGCGCTGCAACCAAAGGCTGCGGTGGATCTAGGTTTTTGGGAACTTTCGCGACGAACATTCGTTCGGTTGGCGCAGCCCTCCAGAGCGGCATCACTGGAATCAGCAGCCACGTCGCAGGGAGCGGACTAAATGGACCAACTATGGGCGCGGCCATGAACCGGTTTGCCGCCTTGGCATTCGCCACGTTTCTGGCGATAACTTCGATCTGGGTACTGTTTCTGGTTTCTTAGGGATTTGGTTCTGGTTTTCTTAGGATTTGGCTCTGGTTGCTTGGGATTTGCCGCTGGTTTTTAGGATTTGGAGGGGTTCTCGACAGGTCGACCGCTTAACGATGACATCCGCCGCATGTGGTTCTGCGAGCCGGGGCCCCGTGCGTGAAGAAACTGTCGCCAGGAGCACACCGGCGCGCACATTCGGGGTTGGCAGCCACGCTGCCTGCAACGTTCCAATCGGTTTCAGGACACGGCGAGATCTCATGTTGCTGAGGGCGATCGTTCGAAATTGTGCGGCCATCCGTGTTGGCCGCGTCGGCGCGACGATGCTGCTTGCCGCGCTGCTTGCCGGCTGCCAGGGCGGCGTACTCGACCCGCAAGGACCAGTCGGCGCCGCGCAGCGGACGATCCTGCTCAATTCGGTCGCCATCATGCTGGCCATCGTCATCCCGACGATCCTGGCGACGCTCGGTTTTGCCTGGTGGTTCCGGGAAACCAACACAAGGGCGCGGTACCTGCCGGAATGGGCCTATTCCGGGCGCATCGAACTGGTGGTCTGGTCGATCCCCATCCTCGTCATCCTGTTTCTGAGCGGCATCATCTGGATCGGGTCGCATGACCTCGATCCAATGAAGCCGCTGGATTCCCAGCAAAAGCCGCTCGAGGTGCAGGTCGTCTCGCTCGACTGGAAATGGCTGTTCATCTACCCCGAGCAGAATGTCGCGAGCATCAACCAGCTTGTGGTGCCGGCGGGCAGGCCGGTGCATTTCTCGCTCACCTCGGCAAGCGTCATGAATGCGTTCTTCGTGCCTCAGCTCGGCGGTATGATCTACACGATGAACGGCATGACGACGCAGCTTCACCTGCAGGCGGATCAGCCCGGCGAATTCTATGGGCGGTCGGCCCATTTCAGCGGCGACGGTTTTCCAGGCATGCAATTCGTGCTGCATGCCGTCGCAGCGGATGCCTTCGACGCGTTCGTCAATTCGGCGCGAAGCCAGGGACAGGCACTCGACAAGGCCAGCTACCAGGAACTAGCCGGACAGAGCATCGACGTGCCGCCTTCGACCTATCGCTCGGTCGAGCCGGACCTTTTCCACGAAATCGCGACGCAGGGCGTTCCGCCCGCGCCCGGTCCCCAGGCCGATCGCCCCGAGCCGGGCATATCGCCCAAGACAGGAGGCTGACAATGCTCGGAAAATTGAGCTGGGACGTCATTCCGTTCGATCAGCCTCTGCCGATGATCGCCTCGGCGGTCGTCGCCCTGGCAATCCTCGGCGTGCTGGCCTGGGTCTTCCTGGCCGGCCATTTTCCCTATCTGTGGCGCGAATGGATCACCAGCGTCGATCACAAGCGGATTGGCGTGATGTACGTGCTGCTGGCGCTGCTGATGCTGCTGCGCGGCTTCAGCGACGCCGTCATGATGCGGTCCCAGCAGGCCCTCGCGTTCCAGGCACCCGGCTATCTGCCGCCCGACCACTTCAATCAGGTCTTTTCGGCCCACGGTACCATCATGATCTTTTTCGGGGCGATGCCGTTCGTCATCGGCCTGATGAACCTGGTCGTGCCGCTGCAGCTCGGCGTCCGCGACGTTGCCTTTCCAACGCTCAACTCGGTGAGTTTGTGGCTCACCGCCACCGGCGCGCTGCTGGTCAACATCTCGCTGGTGATCGGCGAGTTCGCACGCACCGGATGGCTGCCCTATCCGCCGCTCAGCGAGACCGCCTACTCGCCGGGCGTCGGTGTCGATTACTATCTGTGGGCGGTGCAGATAGCGGGTGTCGGAACGCTGCTCACCGGCATCAATTTCGTCACCACGATCCTGAAGATGCGCGCGCCCGGCATGAGTTACCTCAGGATGTCGATGTTCTGCTGGACTTCGCTCGCCGCCAGCCTGCTCATCGTCGCCGCGTTCCCGATCCTCACAGCCACGCTCGCGATGCTGACACTCGACCGCTATTTCGGCTTTCATTTCTTCACCAACGAAGCCGGCGGCAACATGCTGATGTTCGTGAACCTGATCTGGGCCTGGGGCCATCCCGAGGTCTACATCCTCGTCCTGCCGGCGTTCGGCATCTTCTCGGAGGTCATCTCCACCTTCTCCAGCAAGCCGCTGTTCGGCTACCGCTCGATGGTGGCCGCGACACTCTTCATCTGCATCGTTTCCTTCATGGTGTGGCTGCACCACTTCTTCACCATGGGCGCCGGCGCCGACGTCAACGCTGCGTTCGGCATCGCCACCAGCATCATCGCTGTCGGTACCGGCGTGAAGATCTACAACTGGATGTTCACCATGTATGGCGGCCGCATCCGCTTCGCGACCCCAATGCTGTGGTCGCTGGGCTTCATGGTGACGTTCGTCATCGGCGGCATGACGGGCGTGTTGCTGGCGGTGCCGCCGGCCGATTTCCTGCTCCACAACAGCCTGTTCCTGGTGGCGCATTTCCACAACGTCATCATCGGCGGCGTGCTGTTCGGCGCCTTCGCCGGATATACCTACTGGTTTCCCAAGGCATTCGGTTTCCGGCTGCACGAGGGCTGGGGCAAGCTGGCCTTCTGGCTGACGCTGATCGGGTTCTACGCCACCTTCGTGCCGCTCTACGCCGTCGGCCTGCTCGGCATGACCCGCCGCATGCAGCATTTCGACGTGCCGGCCTGGTATCCCTGGGTGCTGGTTGCGGGCGCCGGCATGATCATCACCACCGCCGGCATGGTCGCGCAGATCATACAGCTCGTCGTCAGCATCCGGCAGCGTGCGGCGCTTCGAGATTCCACAGGGGATCCCTGGGACGGGCGCTCGCTGGAATGGGCAACGCCCTCACCGCCGCCGGTCTTCAACTTCGCCGCGCTTCCGCACGTCGAGGGCGAAGAGCCCTACTGGAGCATCAAGCAGCGGGCACGCGAGCAAAACCGCCTGCGCGACGAGCCTGAATACGAGCCGATCGAGATGCCGCGCAACAGTCCCACCGGGTTCATCTGCGCCTTCTTTGCGACGGTGATGGGTTTCGCCCTCATCTGGCATATCTGGTGGATGGTGGCACTCGGCGCGCTCGGTGCTTTCGCCACCTTCGTCGTATTCGCATGGCGCGACAAACCCGAATACGTCATTTCTGCCGCCGAAGTCGCCCGGATCGACCGCGCCAACCGAAGCGCGCGCCGCGAGGCACTGGCTACCTACACGGGGCCAAGGCCATGACCGCGATAGACGTTCGAGAGCGTGACCCTTACCGTATCCATGGCGGGCACGGCCATGCACCCGGCGGCCCGGCCCCGATCCGGATCGTCGTCGGCTATGGTTTCTGGATCTTCCTTCTGAGCGACATCGTGATGTTCTCCGCCTTCTTCGCGGCCTATGCCGTGCTGGCGGGCAAGACGGCGGGCGGACCAAGCGGGGCCGAGCTGTTCGACCTGCGCAACGTCGCGATCGAGACGGCCGCTTTGCTGTTGTCGAGCTTTACCTGCGGTCTCGCCGGCCTTGCCGTGACAGCGCGGCGAAGCTCCTGGTTCTATGTCGCGATGACTGTCACCTTCGTGCTCGGCGCCAGCTTCATCCTGCTCGAATTGCGCGAGTTCGTGCATATGGTTGCCAGCGGTGCCGGACCGACGCGCAGCGCTTTCCTGTCGGCGTTCTTCACGCTGGTGGGATGCCATGGCCTTCACGTCACGGCGGGGCTGCTGTGGCTGCTCACGATGATGGCGCAGATCTTCGCCAAGGGATTCCGCGACGATATTCTTCGGCGTTTCATGTGCTTCAGCCTGTTCTGGCACGCCCTCGACATCATCTGGGTCGCGCTGTTCACCGTGGTCTATCTCCTGGGAGCAAGTCGATGAGCAATGCGGATGATCGCCACGCGCAACGGCGCGACACCCATGGCCTGGAGCGCTACGACATCGATACGGCGCCGGGTGACGAATACCTCGGCGACACCGACGTCGGATCCGGGCTACGCGGCTATGTGATCGGCCTCGGGCTGGCAACGCTGCTGACCATCGCCTCGTTCTGGTTGCCCGGAACCGACCTGGTATGGGCACCCGGCGTTCCGGTGGCGCTGGTCGTGCTGGCGATCGCCCAGATGGGCGTGCATCTCGTCTTCTTCCTGCACATCACGACGGGACCGGACAACACCAACAACGCCCTGGCGCTTGCCTTCGGCGTGCTGATCGTAGTTCTGGTGATCGGCGGCTCGATCTGGATCATGGCCAATCTCGACCACAATTTGATGCCGATGAACGCGATCATGAACATGAACCGCTGATTTAGCGATTATTCCGGCCATCGGCCGCAGTTCATGCGACAGCGAACTCCGGTCTCAAGCCCGTTCGAATGTGCCGACGACGTCGGCGTCTCCCAGGACGTGTGGGGCGGCCTCCTTCAGCACGTCGTCTACGGCGGCCTTCTCGCCGGGACGCAGCGTCTCGACGTCGACCGCAAGAAGCTCCGGGCAGCCACCCGGTCAAACCCGCAGCCGGCCGTTGGCCGGAACATTCGCCGCGCCAACGGGTTTTTTGGTTCGGACGCATTGCCGCGGAAACGGCAATGGGCTCGGCAATGGACGAAGGGCGCGACATGACCGGGCTAAGCGGTAGGCAACCAAGCGGGGCGAAAGGTGTTGTGGTCGCATTCTCCGCGCCGGGCGGCGAGACCATCTACGCCCATGAACGGGAAACCGTCGCTGCCGTCGCGCGCACGATTGCAGCGTTGAAGGGATTTTCCTTCCGCCAGGGCCTGCGTGAAGGTGGCGGTGACAGCGGCGGGCTGTATTTCGTGCCGGACGACAGCCTGCTTGCTGCCGATGCGGTTCAACTGGGCATAAACGGGCCCGACGATCTCTTCGGCGGGGTGGTGCCCTGGCGCCTCGCAACCACCAAGGCCATAACCCACGAGCTGGTGGACGGATCGGCGGCACGGCCAAAAGAATGGCCCGCCGGCTTCGGCAGCGCCGTCGCCGCGGCCGTACTGCCCGGCTACACTGCATTTTCACGCCATGACGCGCTGCGCGCAGCGCAACGTCTGCTGGAGCTCGGGCTGGTCCGGTTCAAGCCACCGCGCGCTTCGCGGGGCCGCGACCAGCACACCGCCGCGACAGTCGGCGATGTCGAAAGGCTGCTGGACCAATATCCATCGTCTGAGCTAAGCGAATACGGCCTTGTTCTCGAAACGCAGCTTCGCGACATCGTTACGCTGAGCGTTGGCAGAACCATGATCGACGAATTGTCGATCAGCTATTACGGCACCCAGCGGACGACGACCGACAACGACGGACAGCCCGTTTACGGCGGATCCGATCTGGTTGTGGTGCGCGGCGGATGGGAGGCGCTGGATGAGCTGCGATTATCTCCGGCGCTGGGTTTGGCCGTGGCGCAGGCGAGGACCTATGACGCAGCGATGGATGGCTATCCAGGATTCTTCGCTTCGCGACGCAACTACGACATCGGCCAAGGTGTCGATTCCTCGGGCATCTGGCGATCGGGTGTGCTGGAAGCCAGCTGGCGGATCGGTGGCAGCAGCAGCGCCGAGCTGGCAGCGATGGACGCCATGACGCGCGACCCCGACATGCAGATCGTGCATGTCTCCGCCGTCAAGCAGTTCGGCAGCACTGCGCGGCTGCCGCCGAACGCGGCAATCCATTTCCACGGGGAGGACCCGGAGGAGGGTCAAGTCACGCGTTACACCGTCGTGACCCAGGCGATCCGAGGGCCGATCGGAGAAGCCGGCCGATTCTAGCCATGTCAGGTTGAAGTCAAGCACGCCTCCGGCAGGGAACATCCACAAATGGCCCGAGTTTGTTTCGGGCAGGCAGCAAGTCAGAAAAAGCCCAGGCCCTGAAATGGGTGGCGGGCGTGCAATGGCGGCCTTGCCTGCAGGAGTGGTTACGGAAATCGCCATGCCAACCGTTTACGACAAACGACAGGATCCGGAAGGCCTCTGGGAGGTCTATGACAGCGAGAGCGACGAAGCCGTCGTGGTCGATGGCTTGCCGCTTTCCGGTCTCGACGAAAGCGAAGCCGATGAAGCGATTGAAAAGCTCAATCGCGGCGAGCTGACGTCGGACAACATCCCCGAGACAGCTCGGTCAGGGTGGCCTCCGACCAAGGATGGATTGTGATGCCGGCCTGACGGACGTCACCGAGGCGATCGGTCGCGGATCTACGACGAGGCCTTGACCCCGAGCTTGCGGGCCTTGTCCTCGAAGTCGTCACGAATGTCCTCGATCGTCGGCAGATGCAGTCGGCGCAGCTGGGCGTGCAACTTTTTGGCAGCGTCGGAATTCAGGTCGCGCCTGAAGTTGGTCGCGACCTCCTCGGCCGAGCCGTAGCGGCGATAGCGCTCAATCTCGGTCTTCGTGGCCTGCTGGACGTGTTCGAGCGTCTTGCGCTCGGCATCGGATTTTCCGTCCGGTTTGGCTCGCATGACCGGGTTGAAGGCTTTGCTGATAACGAATTCGACCAGTTCCTGCTGGGCGTGAGCCATGATTGTTCTCCCTCGAAGGAGGCCTGTCCGAGCCCAACCACGGCGGCAATTGAAGGTTCCGCGGCTTCGGATTTCGTTGCCGCTACAGGGCAAGGTGGTTACTCGAGGATCACAGCCGAGCCTTGGTGGTGCGTGGCGTTGCCAGGAGCAGGCTTGTTTCGCTGCCGGTAATTCCGGGGATCAGGCGGATACGTCTCAGTACCGCGTCGAACTCGCTCAGGGTCTGGGTTCCGAGTTCTATCACCAGATCCCAGCGGCCATTGGTGGTGTGGATGGTCGAGACCTCGGAGAAGCCACCCAGCGCCCGAATGACGCGATCGGCGGCGTGGCCTTCGATCTCGATCATCATGATGCCACGCACGCGCTGATCGACCGCGTCGGCGCGCAGAATGACGGTGTAGCCGACGATGACGCCGTCCCTTTCAAGCCGCTCGATCCGGGACCTTACGGTTGCCCGGGAGACACCCAGGCCGACGGCAAGATCGGAAATGCTGCGCCGGGCGTCGTGCCGCAAAGAGGTGATGATCTGCTCGTCGAGCTGGTCCATGATTGCTCACAACGGAAGTAGATGATGCCACTATGGTAAGGCATTTCGACAAATTTGCCAATTTGACATGTTCATTCTGCCAGCGATGCGGGCTTCAATAAAGGCATCGCAATTGGCGGGGTATGAGAATGCATTGCACGATCGTGGGCGCACCGATCCAGGCCGGCTCAGGCCGCATGGGCTGCGAGATGGGGCCGAGTGCGCTGCGCACGGCCGGCCTGGCCACCGCACTGACCGAGCTCGGCCATACGCTGACCGACCTCGGAACGATCGTCCCGGCCGACATGCGTCCTGTCGTACACGGCAACGCGGCGGTGAAGGCGCTGCCGGAAATTGCCGCCTGGACGGCAGCAATCAGCGAAACGGCCTATGCCGCGAGCGCCGATGCGATGCCGATCTTTCTCGGCGGCGACCACAGCATTTCGGCCGGTACGCTCGCCGGCATTGCCCGCCGGGCGGCGAATGCCGGCCGGCCGCTCTTCGTGCTGTGGCTCGATGCGCACCCCGATTTTCATACGCTCGACACGACCACCAGCGGCAATTTGCATGGTGTGCCGCTGGCCTATGCCAGCGGGCAGCCCGGCTTCGAGGGCTATTTCCCCCGCCTTGCAGCGCAGGTGGACCCGGCTCGCATATGCGCGCTGGGGATCCGCAGCGTGGACCTGGCGGAAAGGGAAGCGTTGCGCAGAGCCGGCGTGACGGTCCATGACATGCGTTCGATCGACGAGCACGGCATTGCGCAACTGCTTCGCGCCTTTCTCGAGCGGGTGAGCGCCGCCAACGGCATGCTGCACGTCAGCCTCGATGTCGATTTTCTCGACCCGTCGATCGCCCCGGCGGTCGGCACCACCGTTCCAGGTGGCGCCACCTTCCGCGAGGCGCATCTGGCAATGGAAATGCTGCATGACAGCGGCCTCGTCACCAGTCTCGACCTGGTCGAGCTCAACCCTTTTCTCGACGAACGCGGCCGCACCGCCACGCTTCTGGTCGACCTGACCGCGAGCCTGATGGGCCGGCGGATCATGGACCGTCCGACGAGGGGGTTCTGAGCCATGACCGTCAATTTGAACATCGTCCCGTTCGTCAGCGTCGACCGCATGATGAAGCTGGTGCTTGCCATCGGCATCGAGCGCTTCCTGGTCGAGCTTGCCACCTATATCGAAGAGGATTTCAGGCGCTGGGAGCTGTTCGACAAGACGCCGCGCATCGCCTCGCACAGCGTTGACGGCGTCATCGAGCTGATGCCGACCAGCGACGGGCAGCTCTACGGGTTCAAATACGTCAACGGGCACCCGAAGAACACGCGTGACGGCCGCCAGACCGTGACCGCATTCGGCGTGCTTGCCGATGTCGGCAACGGCTATCCGATGCTGCTTTCGGAAATGACCATCCTGACGGCGCTCAGAACCGCCGCAAGCTCGGCGGTCGCGGCGAAATACCTCGCTCCCGAGGCTGCCAGGTGCATGGCGATCATCGGCAATGGCGCACAATCGGAATTCCAGGCGATTGCGTTCAAGGCGCTGCTTGGCGTCGGCAGGCTGCGTCTCTACGATATCGACCCGGCGGCCTCGACGAAATGCATGAGGAACCTTGCCGGCATGGGTTTCGACATCAAGCTCTGCGCGTCGGCGCAGGAAGCCGTTGAAGGTGCAGAGATCATCACCACGGTTACCGCCGACAAGCGGTCGGCAACAATCCTGACCGACAACATGGTTGGATCCGGCGTGCACATCAACGCGGTTGGCGGCGACTGCCCGGGCAAGACCGAGCTGCATCGCGACATTCTGCTGCGCTCGGACATCTTCGTAGAATATCCGCCGCAGACGCGCATCGAAGGCGAGAGCCAGCAGCTCGATGCGGATCACCCGCTCACCGAATTGTGGCAGGTGATGACAGGAAAGGCAGCAGGCCGGACGGATGCCCGACAGATCACATTGTTTGACTCCGTCGGCTTTGCGATCGAGGATTTTTCCGCGCTGCGCTACGTCCGCGATCAGCTGCAGCGGACCGGCCTTTACGAGGAACTAGACCTTCTGGCCGATCCCGATGAGCCGCGCGACCTGTTTGGCATGCTGCTGCGCGCCGAAAAAGCGACCGGGCTGGCGGTTGCCGGCAGCTGAGCTGCGATCCCGTCGGTCAGTCCTTCTTTTCCTGATACAGGCGCTCGGTCGCACGCTCGCTTTCCCTGCGCTCCGCCGGGCCGCGACGGCGCTGCGTGAGCAGGGCGTAGGCGATCAGGACTGCCAGCAGCAGTGGACCGCCTGCAACAACGAGCAACCACAAACTATTCCCAGACATCGACCGTCTCCTTTCCCTCACAACCGGAAAGGACCCGAACCGTTCCTCCGTCTTGTTGGATGTCGCCCGCAGGACGTGGTGCGATTCAGGATTTTGTGCCGCGAGCAGGACGTTCCACGCCTTGTCTGCACTCAGGATGCCCTTATCTAGACTCTTATCGTTCGGTCACATGCACTCTCTGCGAAGTGAAGGGAACCACAAGGGCTTTCCAACATTTGGTTGTTCAAGAGACAAACATGCAGCCACATCGGCTCCGGGGCTAGGAATACCATGCGTGAGAATCAATCCGACGTCTTCGATCTGTTTTCCGAGGTTTACAAGAATGCGGCGCAGGAGGAGATAAGCCTCCAGCAATATCTGCTTGCCTGCCGCGAGGACAAGTCGATGTACGCTTCGGCGCCCGAGCGGATGGTCGAGGCGATCGGCGAGCCGACCTTTGTCGATACCAGCAAGGACGAGCGGCTCGGCCGTATTTTTTCGAACCGGACGATTAAGATCTATCCGACCTTCGCCGACTTTTACGGCATGGAGGATACGATCGAGCGTATCGCCGGTTATTTCCGCTATGCCTCGCAAGGCCTCGAGGAACGCAAGCAGATCCTCTATCTCCTCGGCCCGGTCGGCGGCGGCAAGTCCTCGCTTGCGGAGCAGTTGAAAAGGCTGATGGAGCAGCGTCCGATCTATACGCTGAAGGTCGGCGGCCAGGTCAGCCCGGTCTTCGAATCACCGCTCGGGCTGTTCGATCCCGACCGCATGGGCGACCTTTTGGAGGACAAATACGGCATCGCCCGGCGGCGGCTGACCGGCCTGATCTCGCCCTGGGCGGCCAAGCGTCTCGACGAATTGTCCGGCGACATCTCCAAATTCAGCGTCGTCAAGCTGATGCCGTCCAGGCTTCGCCAGATCGGCATCGCCAAGACCGAGCCGGGCGACGAGAACAACCAGGACGTTTCGGCCCTGGTCGGCAAGGTCGACATCAGGCAGCTGGAAAACTTCAGCCAGTCCGATCCGGACGCCTATTCCTATAGCGGCGGGCTGAACCGGACGACGCAAGGACTGCTCGAATTCGTCGAGATGTTCAAGGCGCCGATCAAGGTGCTGCATCCGCTGCTGACCGCCACCCAGGAAGGCAGCTACAACGGCACCGAGAATTTCGGCGCTTTCCCCTATCAGGGCATCATCGTTGCCCATTCCAACGAATCGGAATGGCTGCAGTTCAAGAACAACAAGAACAACGAGGCGTTCCTCGACCGCATCCTGGTGGTCAAGGTGCCGTATTGCCTGCGCGTAACCGAAGAGCGGCAGATCTACGAGAAGCTGTTGCGCGAAAGCGAATTGGCTAACAGCCCCTGCGCTCCGGAAGTGCTCGACATCCTCAGCCGGTTCACCGTCTCGACCCGCCTGGCCGAACACGACAATTCGCCGCTCTATACCAAGATGCGCGTCTATGACGGCGAGAACCTCAAGGAAACCGATCCCAAGGCGAAGTCGGTCCAGGAGTACCGAAACGCGGCCGGTGTCGATGAAGGCATGACCGGCGTCAGCACCCGCTTCGCCTTCAAAATCCTGTCGCAGACCTTCAACTACGACACCGAAGAGGTGGCCGCCGATCCGGTGCATCTGATGTACATCCTGGAAGAGGCGATCAAGCGCGAGCAGTTCCCGAAGGAAACAGAGGCGGACTATCTCGATTTCATAAAGTCGGAGCTGGCCACCCGTTATGCCGAGTTCATCGGCCACGAGATCCAGAAGGCCTATCTGGAATCCTACAGCGAATACGGCCAGAACCTGTTCGACCGCTACATCGCCTATGCCGATGCCTGGATCGAGGATCAGGACTACAAGGATACCGATACCGGCCAGATCCTCAATCGCGAGGTTTTGGACAACGAACTGTCGCAGGTCGAAAAGCCGGCCGGCATCGCCAATCCCAAGGACTTCCGCAACGAAGTGGTGAAGTTCACGCTGCGCGCGCGGGCCAGAAACCATGGCCGCAACCCGTCATGGACAAGCTATGAAAAGCTGCGCGAAGTCATCGAGAAGCGGATGTTCGGGCAGGTCGAGGATCTGCTGCCGGTGATCAGCTTCGGCTCCAAGCAGGACAGCGTGACGGAGAAGCGGCATACCGAATTCGTGCAGCGGATGATCCAGCGCGGTTACACCGAACGCCAGGTTCGCCGGCTGGTGGACTGGTACATGCGGGTGAACAAGGCGGGTTGAAGCCAGCCCGGGGTAATATATGCCGATCTTCATCGATCGCCGACTGAACCCGAAGGACAAAAGCCTCGGCAATCGGCAGCGTTTCCTGCGGCGGGCGCGCGAAGAGTTGAAGCGCACCATCCGCGATCAGATTCGCACCGGCAAGATCGCCGATGTGGACGCCGAGCATGCCGTTTCGATGCCGGCGCGGGGCACCGGCGAGCCGAGTTTCAACGATGCCAGGAACAGCGGCAGCCGCCAGCACGTCCTGCCCGGCAACAAGCATTTCTCCCCAGGCGACCGGCTGCCCAAGCCCGGCCAGGGCGGCGGCATGGGGTCCGCACCGGGGAGAACCGAATCGGAGGACGATTTCCGTTTCGTGCTGTCGCGCGAAGAGGTGCTCGACCTCTTTTTCGAAGACCTCGAACTGCCTGACATGGTCAAGCTCAACCTCAAGGAGATCCTCGCCTTCAAGCCGCGCCGGGCCGGCTTCGCCGCGACCGGCTCGCCGACCAACATCAATGTCGGGCGCACGATGCGCAACAGCCATGGCCGCCGCATAGCGCTCAGGCGTCCCAAGCAGGAGGACCTCGATGCGATCGCGCAGGAGATTGCGTCGCTGGAGGCGAAGCCGCAAAACGTCGAGATGCGCCAGCGCATCGTGGCGCTGCAGGAAGAGTTCGATCGACTGGAGCGTCGCCGCAAGCGGATCGCCTATGTCGACCCGGTCGATATCCGCTTCAACCGCTTCGACGCCCAGCCGGTGCCGAACGCCAACGCGGTGATGTTCTGCCTCATGGACGTGTCCGGTTCGATGGGCGAACGCGAGAAGGATCTGGCCAAGCGCTTCTTCGTGCTGCTGCACCTGTTCCTGAAGCGGCGCTACGACCGGACCGAGGTGGTCTTCATCCGCCACACCCACGAGGCGCAGGAGGTCGACGAGGAAACCTTCTTCTACAACACCCAGAGCGGCGGTACGGTGGTTTCCACCGCGCTCGAGGAGATGCACCGCATCGTCGAGCAACGCTATCCCAGCCGCGAATGGAACATCTATGTCGCCCAGGCCTCGGACGGTGACAATTTCGTCACCGATTCCGAGCGCTGCATCGCCCTGCTCGACGAACAGATCATGCGGCTGTGCCAGTATTTCGCCTATGTCGAGATCCTCGACGAGCGCGAGAGCCACATCTTCGGCGCTACCGACAACGGCACGTCGCTATGGCGTGCCTACAGTGCGGTCAAGCTGAGATGGTCGAACTTCCAGATGAGCCGCATCGCCACCGCGGCCGACATCTACCCGGTTTTCCGCCAGCTCTTCGCCAGACAGCCGGGCTATCAAAAGAGCGGTGAAAGAGGGGGCTGATGGCGAGCAGATCCGGGCTGCTGTTTTCCGGTTCCGACTGGGATTTCAGGACGCTGTCGCGCGCCTACGAGACCATCGAGGCGATCGCCACCGAAGAGCTCCACCTCGACACCTATCCGGTACAGATGGAGATCATCTCGTCCGAACAGATGCTCGACGCCTATTCCTCGGTCGGCATGCCGCTGATGTACCGGCACTGGTCCTTCGGCAAGCACTACCTCTACCAGGAACTGCTCTATCGCAAAGGCGGGCGAGGGCTCGCCTATGAACTCGTCATCAATTCGAATCCCTGCATCGTCTATCTGATGGAGGAAAACACCATGGCCCTCCAGGCCCTGGTGACGGCGCACGCAGCACTCGGCCATAACCATTTCTTCAAGAACAATTATCTATTCCGGCAGTGGACGGACGCCGGCGCCATCCTCAGCTATCTGGACTTCGCCAAGGGCTACATTGCCCGCTGCGAGGAGCGGCATGGCGTCGATGCGGTGGAAGAGATCCTCGATGCCGCACACGCGCTGATGGAACAGGGCGTGTTCAGATATCACCGGCCGCCGAAGCTGTCGTCGGAAAAGCAGCGCGAGGGCCTTCGCGAGCGCCTGGAATACGAGGAGCGCTCCTATAACGATCTGTGGCGCACGCTGCCGCCGTCCAAGGACGGCACCAAGGTCCGCGAGACGGACACCATGGCGGAGCGCAAGAAATCGCTCAAGCTGCCCGAGGAGAACCTGCTTTATTTCCTCGAGAAGAACAGCCTGATCCTGGAACCGTGGCAGCGTGAGGTTATCCGGATTGTCCGCGTTATCGCGCAGTATTTCTATCCACAGCGCCAAACGCAGGTGATGAACGAGGGCTGCGCCACCTTCGTGCATTACACGCTGATGAACCTTTTGTTCGACCGCGGGCTGATCGGCGAAGGTGCCATGCTGGACATCCTGCGCAACCATTCGAACGTGATCTTCCAGCCGGGCTTCGACGATCCGCGCTTTTCCGGTATCAACCCTTACGCGCTGGGTCTCGACATGATGCAGGACATCCAGCGCATCTCGACCGCGCCGACGGCCGAGGACCGCGACTGGTTCCCCGATATCGCCGGCAACGGCGACTGGCGCCAGACCTTGCTGGACGCCTGGGCCAACCATCGCGACGAGTCCTTCATCCGCCAATATCTGAGCCCTACCCTGATACGGAAATGGCGGTTCTTTGTGCTTGCCGACGCTGCCAACGACCCCCATTACGAAGTCGCCTCGATACACAATGAGCGCGGCTACGAGAGTATCCGCAGCGCACTCGCCCACAGCTACGACATCGGCGCCAGCCGGCCGGACATCCAGGTGGTGGATGTGGACCTGCTCGGCGACCGGCATCTGCGCCTGCAGCACAAGGTCAAGGACGGCATCGTGCTGGAAGGCGGCAGCCGCGACGCCACGCTGCGCCACATCCGCAAGCTCTGGGGCTACGAGGTCAGCATGGTCGCGGTCGACGCGCAGACCGGCGCCAGGCTCCACGAACGCTCGACCAGCCAGATCGGGGAATGACCGAACAGCCTGCCGGCGAAGTCGGGCGCCTTTTCAGGATCACCAACCACCCTATCTACGCGCGCACCACGAGCGCATGGTCGGGAGCAGGAACATGCGCGCATTGACGATCGCCACGCTTCTGTTGGTCGCCGTCTCGATGGCGCTCTCGCTCGCGCACGCTTTGGAATTGCCCGGCAAGTTGCGCCTCAAGGAGGCCACCTACAGATCAGTGCAGGCGATCTACTATCCCGGCTTCACGATCGGCGGGTTCGCCGAGATCGGCGGCATCATTGCACTCGCCGTCCTGCTTTACCTGACGCCCTATCCAAGCGCCCGATTCTGGTGGACCTTGGCGGCGCTTGTCTCATTGCTGGCGGAGCACGCGACCTATTGGTTGGTCACCCACCCCGTCAATAATTTCTGGGTGCAAGACACTGTCCTGCCGAAATCCGCCGCGACGTTTTTTTCAATGTTCTCTCGAAAGCAGACCGGCGACTGGAGAGATTTGCGCAACGTCTGGGAGGCTTCGCATGTGGTCAGGGCAGGCCTGGCAATGCTGAGCCTCGTCTCAATTGCTGTCGCCGCGACATTTTTTGCCGAATAGCCCCAGGGATTAAGGTCAAGGGACGGACCCGGCATCGTATTGTCTTAACGTCAAGCGATCCGGCCGTTCAGCGGTCGGCGCGATGCTTGTTGTGGGCGCTTTCCTGGTGCTCGCCGCGGATGATGTTGCGATCGTCGGGATCGGCAATATCCTTCGGGTCCGATCTGAGCTCGGCACCGCGCCGGAACGCCTCGCGCTCTTGCCTGGTCTTTTTCAAATCCGCTTCCGCGTCGAAATCCTTGCCGGCGTTTTTCGTGTTCTCGCGCTCTTCGATGATGCGCAATTGCTGCTCATGAGTCTTCTTTCCGGCCATTGGTGACCTCCTTCCTTTGGATTTTCCGCTTCCCCAAGTTCCAGATTCGCTACAGCCCGAAAGGGTAAGTCTCGGGAAGGCCTGTCCCCGCATGCTCCGGCCCAAGCGGCGTCACGGCATTGGTCTCATCGAACCAGACGAAAGCATCGAACTGGCGGGCGAGCGAGGCGTCCGCATAGTGGCTGTGCAGCTCGGTCTCGGGCCGATAGATGACGCCGATAAAGCGTTCCAGCCGGCGCTCCAGAAGCCGTTGGCGCAGCGTGTCGTCGCGCTCGAAATCGAGCAGGAAAGGCGAGACGGCGCTGTCGTGGCAAAGCCGCTCATAGCTGTCGTTGTGGGAAGGCCGAACCGGTTTCACTTCCATGTCGCCGTCCCAGTCGGTGGCAGCGGCCACCGTCCCGGAATGCGTACTGAGCCCAATCAAGGCAGCCTCGTCGCCAAGACGCTGGCGGCAGAGCTGGCCGATGTTCAATTCGTCCCTGACGATCCCCATCTCGGTATAGCGGGCATCGCCAATATGGGAATTATGCGCCCACACCACCGCCTTGGCGTTCGGGCCGCGGGCCTGCAGCAGGTGCTCCAGCGTTTCGAACATGTGGGTGTCGCGCAGGTTCCAGGATTGCGCGCCACCATAATACATGGTGCGGTAATAGCGCTCGGCGGAGGCGACCAGGCGGGCGTTCTGGGTGGCGTCGAGGAAATCGAACCCGTCCTGCTGCGCATAATCGAGCTCTCTGGCAAGCAGTTCCCGGCATTGCTCAAGCACGGCCTTCTCGCATTTCTGGTAACCGGAAGTGAGTGCGACACGGCCATAGGTGGCCGGGTCGTTCTGCCACGGAGTCAGGCAGCCGTAGCGTTCGCGTGCGATCCTTGCCGCCTGCGGATCGACCCGGTCGAGATATTGCAGGACCGCCGCGATCGACCCGCCCATATTGTAGATGTCGAGGCCATAGAACCCGGCCCGCCGGGAGGATATCCTGATCCGCTCATTATGCTCTCGCATCCAGTCGACGAACGCCGCGACGTCGGTGTTGCGCCACATCCAGGTGGGAAAGCGCTGGAACGGCGGATCGGCGCCCGGCCGTGGTGGCCGGTGGCGGACGTAACGGTCGATCGCCGCGGCATCGGGCCAGTCGGCCTCGACCGCGACGATGGTGAAGCCATGCTTCTCGATCAGCCTGCGCGTGATCGCCGCGCGCGCACGATAGAACTCCGACGTGCCGTGGCTGGCTTCGCCGAGCAAGACGACGCGGCGGTCGGCAAACCGGTCGAACAGCGCACCGAAGGCCGGATCGTCGAAATCCGGAAGCGGTTCGGCGGCGGCCGCTATCATCTGCGGCAGGCTGCTCCTGCGCTGATGCCGGTGCGGAAGATCGGCCGCTATCTGGCTGTCGCTGCCTGGCTCGCCCCAGCCTTGCTCGCCGATCAGCGGAACAAACCGCACGCCGCCGAAATCCTCCTCGGTGTAAGTTGCTGCGCCGGTCCGGGTGACCTTGAGCAGGCGCTGCGCGTCGAATTCGTCGCCGACCGGGATGATAAGCCGGCCGGCGACGTCGAGCTGTTCCTGCAGAGCGAGCGGTGCGCCGGGGCCAGCGGCGGCAACCAGGATCGCATCGAAGGGTGCAGCCTCTGGCCAGCCCTTGGTGCCGTCGCCGGTGCGGACTGCGATATTGTCGTAGCCAAGCTTTTTAAACCGCTGCCTTGCCGTTGCAGCCAACGCGGCGTGGCGCTCGATGGTGTAGACACGTTCGACGATCCGGCTCATTACGGCAGCCGCATAGCCCGAGCCGGTGCCGATCTCGAGAACATGGTCACCGGCTCCGACCTCGGCCATTTCGATCATCAACGCAACGATATAGGGCTGCGATATCGTCTGACCTTCGGCGATCGGCAGCGGCCCGTCCTCATAGGCAAATTCTTCAAAACCGGGCTCGACGAAAGCCTCGCGCGGGACCTCGCGCATCGCCTGAAGGACATTGCGGTCGCGAATGCCACGGCGGCTTAGGTGAATGTCGACCATCTGGTTGCGGGCATGGGAGAGATCGAGCATTTTTTGCTCCTCCTACGGGCCTCCGCCACAATCGCCCAAGCTGCTCAACGGCACTTTGGCCAGTCGATGTCCCGGGGGCCTCGGCAGTCCCCTTGGATTCATGCAATGCGGTGCATCTTCCTAACCGTTGGCAAGCCCCGAGGTTCCTCAAAAGACCGACCCGCTTTTTGTCGGGCGAGGCGGATTGCAGGATCGGCGAGCGGGAGCTGGCCGCGCCCGCCCAAACTTATTTCGAGGCAAATCCTTTCTCCGAGGCGACGCCACTCCAGATAACGACGGACGAGGGTATTCCGGAGGCATTTCCATGAACGACGAGGCCCGCACCACTGCGCAAACAACCGGCCTTGACCAGATGGATCTGATGGACCGCTACTGGCGCGCCGCGAACTACATTTCGGTTGGCCAGATCTATCTGCTCGACAATCCGCTCTTGCGCGAGCCCTTGCGGCCCGAGCACATCAAGCCACGGCTGCTCGGCCATTGGGGCACGACGCCCGGCCTCAATTTCATCTATGTGCATCTGAACCGGATCATCCGTGAACGTGGTCTCGATGTTCTTTTCATCTGCGGGCCGGGTCACGGCGGCCCGGCAATGGTCGCGAACACCTGGCTCGAGGGCACCTACAGCGAAATTTATCCCGAGATCGGCAGGGATGAAGACGGCCTGCGAAAGCTGTTCCGGCAGTTCTCGTTCCCCGGTGGTGTGCCGAGCCACGCTGCCCCGGAGACACCCGGCTCGATCCACGAAGGCGGAGAGCTCGGCTATGCGCTGGTCCATGCCTTCGGCGCCGCCTTCGACAATCCGAACCTTGTGGTTGCCTGCGTCGTCGGCGACGGCGAAGCCGAGACCGGCCCGCTCGCCGCGGCCTGGCATTCCAACAAGTTCCTGAACCCGGCATCCGACGGTGCCGTCCTGCCGATCCTGCATCTCAACGGCTACAAGATCGCCAGCCCCACGATCCTCGGCCGTATGGAAGACGAGGCGTTGCGCAGCCTGTTCCTCGGCTATGGCTACGAAACCTTTTTCGTGGAAGGCCACGAGCCTGCCCCGATGCATCGGGAGATGGCCCGCACGCTCGATACCGTGCTCGACCGGATCCACTCCATCCAGGAGCCTGCACGAGCCGCGGGCTGGAAGGGAGAGCGGCCGCTGTGGCCGATGATCGTGCTGCGCAGCCCAAAGGGCTGGACCGGGCCGAAAGAGGTCGACGGCAGACGAGTCGAGGATTTCTGGCGCTCGCACCAGGTCCCGGTGTCGAACGCACGCGGCGATGCGGCGCACCGCCAGATCCTCGAAGACTGGATGCGCAGCTACGAACCGAAGACGCTGTTCGATGAAGGCGGGCATCTCCTGGCGGAGCTCGCGGCGCTGGCGCCCACAGGGCCAAGACGCATGGGCGCAATCCCCTACGCCAATGGCGGCCTGCTGAAGCAAGACCTCGTGCTTCCCGACTGGAAAGGCCTGGCGCTCGACGTACCGCGTCCGGGCGGCACTGTTGGGGAGGCAACGCGGACCGTGGGGAGCTATCTTCGCGACGTGATCCGCTTGAACGCCGAGGCCAGGAATTTCCGGCTGATGGGACCCGACGAGACGTCCTCGAACCGCCTCGACGACGTGTTCGAGGTTACGGACCGGGTCTGGATGGAGCGGATCGAGCCTTACGACGTTCATCTTTCCCGCGGCGGCCGCGTCATGGAAGTGCTCAGCGAGCACCTTTGCCAAGGCTGGCTGGAGGGCTATCTGCTGACCGGCCGCCACGGCCTGTTCTCGTGCTACGAGGCGTTCGTCCACATCGTCGATTCCATGGTCAACCAGCACGCCAAATGGCTGAAGACCTCCGGCGAACTTGCCTGGCGCAAGCCGATCGCCTCGCTAAACTACCTGCTGACCTCGCATGTCTGGCGGCAAGATCACAACGGCTTCAGCCATCAGGATCCGGGCTTTGCCGATTTCGTCGCCAACAAGAAGGCCGACACGGTAAGGCTCTATTTCCCGCCGGATGCAAACACGCTGCTGTGGATCACCGACCATTGCCTGAAAACCTACAACCGCATCAACGTCATCGTCGCCGGCAAGCAGCTGGCGCCGCAATGGCTGTCCGCCGAGGACGCGGAAGCGCACTGCAAGGCCGGCGCGGGCATCTGGGAATGGGCCGGGACGGTTGCCAAGGGCGAAGATCCGGATGTGGTCCTGGCTTGCGCCGGCGACGTGCCGACGCTGGAGACGCTTGCCGCAGCCGACATCCTGCGCTCGGGCGTTCCGGACCTGAAGATCCGCGTCGTCAATGTCGTCGACCTGATGATTTTGCAGTCGAATTCCGAACATCCGCATGGCTTTGCCGACGACAGATTCGACGCGCTGTTCACCAAGGCCAAGCCGGTCATCTTCGCCTATCACGGCTACCCCTATCTCATTCACCGTCTGACCTATCGGCGCGCCAACCACGACAACATGCATGTGCATGGCTTTCGCGAGGAAGGCACGACGACGACGCCGTTCGATATGGTCGTGCTTAACCAGCTCGACCGCTATCATCTGGCGCTCGCCGCGATCGCGCGTGTGCCGGGGCTGGCCGAGCGGGCGAAGGAGCTTGCCGCGGCGCTGCATGGGAAATTAGCTGAGCACAAGGCCTATGTCCGCGAACATGGCGAGGACATGCCCGAGATCCAGAAATGGTCCTGGCCACAGGACGGCGCGACAAGGGCCGGCGATTGATGCTACGATCGATCCTTGCGTTGAATGCCGGCTCGTCGAGCATCAAGTTCGGACTTTACGACCTTGCAGCATCCGCCGAGCTGGATCTTGCGTCGCGCGGTTCGCTGGATCTGGGCGATGCGCCAAGGCTGACCGCAAAAGCCGCCGATGGCGAGCTGCAGTGCGATCGGCCACTTGCCGCGGACGCATCGCCCGACATGGGCCTCGGCCAGATGCTGCAATGGATCGAGAACGAACTTGGCGGAAGGAAACTGATCGCCGCCGGCCATCGCATCGTCCATGGCGGACGCGAGTTCGTCGAACCTGTCCGCCTGACGCCGACAGTTATCGAGGCTCTCGACAGGCTGACGCCGCTTGCGCCACTGCACCAGCCGCGCAGCCTCGCACCAATCCGGGCGCTTGCCGCGCTGCGGCCCGACCTGCCGCAGGTCGGATGCTTCGACACGGCCTTCCATAGGACCATCGAGCCTCTGGTCAGCCGTTTTGCGCTGCCGCGCCGCTATGAGGCAGACGGCATCCACCGCTACGGCTTTCACGGGCTTTCCTACGAATATGTCGCGGGCCGGCTCAAGCAGATATCGCCCGATCTGGCGGCGAAAAGAACCATCGTCGCCCATCTCGGCAACGGGGCGAGCCTGTGCGCCATGCGCGACGGGAGAAGCGTCGATACGACGATGGGCTTTTCGGCGCTTGACGGCCTGGTCATGGGCACACGCTGCGGCGCCATCGATCCGGGCGTGCTTTTGTACCTCCTGCTGGAAAGAGGCGTTTCGGGAGAGGCGCTGCAAGACATGCTCTACGAGGAATCCGGCCTGCTCGGCGTGTCCGGCATTTCCGGCGACATGCGCACGCTGGAGGCCAGCGATGACCGCCGGGCGCGCGAAGCGGTGGAGCTTTTCGCCTTCCGCGCCGCCAGGGAAGTTGCCGCCCTCGCCAATACGCTGGGCGGGCTGGAATGCCTGGTCTTCACCGGCGGCATCGGCGAGCACTCTGCCGCGGCCCGCAAAGCGATTTGCGGCAGGCTTGGCTGGCTCGGCGTGGCGATCGACGAAGCCGACAACAGCTCCCATGAAGCGCTCATAAGCCAGGCGGACAGCAAGGTCGAAGTCCGCGTCATCGCAACCGACGAAGAAGGTGTAATCGCCCGCCACACGCGCAAGGTGATCGACGGGCCTGGCTGATGCGGATGGCCTTGAATGGCGCTTGCTCGGCCGGCTACGTCGCGACGGCGGCCGATCTGTTGAACACGATGGTCACCCGCGTTCCTTTGCCGGGGGCACAATCCACCTCGAACCGGGCTTTGGCATTTTCAATCAGCGATTGAGCGATCAACGCGCCGAGCTTGCCGGGTTTCGGCCAGGTCTCGCCTTCGGGCAGGCCGATGCCGTCATCGGCGACTACGATGCGAAAACCGTCTCCGTCGACGACGCTGCGCAGCGTGATCGTCCCGCCTTCGCGACCCAGAAAGGCGTGTTTCAGCGCGTTCGTCAAAAGCTCATTGACCACCAGACCCGTTGGCATCGCCACGTTGATGGACACGGGATAGGTATCGACCTTCATGTCCAGCCGGATGCCCTGCATGGCGTGCGACGTCATCACGGCGGAAGCGATCTGGCTGAGATAGACGCCAAGGTCCACTTCGGCCTTCTGTTCGTCGACCGACAGCGTCTGGTAGAGAATTGCGAGCGCATCGACGCGGCCGGCGAGGCGCTCGAAGCGTTTCTGATCGGGTGACGCCGCACTGCGGGCCTCCAATCTGATGAGAGCCGTGATCATCTGGAGATTGTTCTTCATCCGATGCTGCAACTCGCGCAGCAGCATGTCCTTTTCCCGAATGCGTTGTTCGATGGCCTCGCTGTCGCTTGCCTTGTGCGCGGTAACGTCGACAAGGGCGACCAGTCGAAAGGACCGTCGCCCGCGCTCGTCCTCGATCAGGTTCGAATAGACATCGACGATGGCTGGCGCTGCGGCAGCACGTTGTATCCTGAATGTTCCCGCACGATCGATATCCTCGACGATGGCCCGGGCCAGCGGCCGGTCCTTGTATTCGCTCAAGCCCTCTCCGCTCAGTGCGGCCCAGTTCCAGCGCTCGAGCTCGGCGACGGATACGCCTGACAATTTCTGGAACTCGGAATTGACATAGACGACACGTTCGTCGCCGCTGAGATCGGAAATTGCGATCGCGATCGGCAGCTGGTCGAGAAATCTCTTGAATTGTTCGCTATCCAGCACGCCCGCCAGATGCGGGGTATCGAGCAATTGCTGGAGCTGCTCGGTTTTTTCGACTTCGGCGGGCATTCCAGGCTTTCGATGTTTCCGGTGAAACCATGATCAATATCAGGTCGCTCACCAACTGCGAAGTCCGCTCATTGCCGCGCGGCTACGAATGGCGGAGAGCCGAGATCATGGTTGAGAAGCGTCGGAAGACTCAGCTCGAATGGCTCTGCTCGACCAGATGGTATTTATACCGGTCGCGAATATGTTCGTTGAAGAACCGGCCCTTCGACGAAGCCTTGCGGAACGCGGCGTGGACCTGCGGCGGAACGTCCTCGTAATCATAGCGGTTTCCGCTCGGGACGAACCACACCGAGAGTACCCTCGTCGCCGGCTGGTAGTCGATGTTTCTGATCGCAGTTGAAGGCATCTCGACAGCTCCAATGCTCGGCAGTGCTCCAATCCACGCCATCGTGTGAATAACCCTGCACGGAGAGCGAGGTTCCTTGCTGCCGAAGCAGCCTTGCCGCTACGGGCCGGCTTCACCAAGTACAGTTGATGCCACCGCTCAAGACATCGGCTGCAGCCCGTCAGGGCGATCTCTTTGCCGCCACCGACGACCTGCCGAAAGGATTCCGCTACCGGCCCGAACTGATCACGCCGGACGAGGAAGCAGCGTTGGCAAGCCAGCTCGACGGCCTGCCTTTTCAGCCCTTCGACTTTCACGGCCATCTGGCAAACCGGCGGGTGGTCGGCTTCGGGCTGCGTTACGACTACGACCGGCGCGAAGTCGTCGAAGCACCGCCGATACCCGGCTTTCTGCTGCCGCTCAGGGACAAAGTTGCAGCCTTTGTCCGCCTGCCGGCCGAAACGTTCGTGCAGGTGCTGATCAACGAGTACCGGCCGGGCGCCGGTATCGGCTGGCATCGCGACAAGCCTCATTTCGAAGTGGTCGCCGGCGTTTCGCTGCTGGCCGCCTGCAGCTTCCGCCTGCGCCGGAAAAACGGCACGCGATGGGATCGCAAGACGGTCACCGTCGAGCCAAGATCAGCCTATTTGATGACGGGTGCTGCGCGCAACGAATGGGAGCACAGCATTCCGCCGGTCGCCGAGCACCGCTATTCGATCACATTGCGCACGTTGCGCGCTCAAAATTCGCTTGGGATAGCGCCGTAAGGCAAGCCAGGCGCCGCCCTGAAGTACTGAGCCGATACGATTTCATGGGTCGCCATGCCGACCGGCCAAATCCGCCAGCATGGCGCGCTGGCCTTTCAGTATCTTGAGGTTGGCTTCAGGCAGGGAGAACCAGCCCGCTCTGTCGACTTCGGCAAATTCCTTCATCGAGCCGGACCTTGGCGGCCATTCCATGACGAAGGTGTTGCTGCTTATGGCGTCGCTGTCGAAGTCCGCTTCGACGCACCACGCGACGACGAGCTTGCCGCCCGGCTGCCGGTAGCTGCCAAGGTGTTCGAAAACTCCATCGATGGCGACCCCGAGCTCCTCTTCGGCTTCGCGTTTTGCCGCCGTCAGTTCGTCTTCGTTCTCGTCGACCAGGCCCTTCGGGATCGACCATGCGCCGTCGTCCTTCTTCGCCCAGAATGGGCCGCCGGGATGCACCAGCAGCACCTGAAGTGACCCTCGGCTTTGGCGATAAATGAGCAACCCTGCGCTGCGTTTGGCCATTCCGCTATTCCCCTGACGAAAATGAACCGAATGTTCTCGTCCGGGCCGGCGTACGGACCAGCCTGCCACGGCGGAACGATTTCGGCTCGCAGCCGTTCCGTCCGTTCGGCAAATGAGTGATTGACATGGCGACGCCGCGAGCTGCCTGGAAGGGCTTTATGAAGGTCGGATCGGTTTCCTGTGGCGTCAAGATCATCGGCGCCGTCAGCGAGGCCGAGAAAGTGCATTTCAGGATCCTGAACCGCAAGGACGGTCTCCCGGTCAAGAGCGCTTATATCGACGAGGAGACCGGCGATACGGTGGAGGCTGCCGACCAGGTAAAGGGCTATGAAGTCGAGAAGGGCGAATTCATCCGCATAGAGCCGGACGAAATCAAGAAACTAAAGATGGTATCGCAGCACACGCTCGAGATCGGCGAGTTTGTGCCCACCGCCGAAATCGACGCACGCTACCTCGAAAAGCCCTATTATCTGGTTCCGGCCGACGCGCCCTCCACTGAGGCCTTCGCGGTGATCCGGGACGCCATGGCCAGGAAGAAAGTGGCAGCCCGGTCCTGCGTCGTGCTGTACCAGCGAGGCCGAGAGGTGCTGATCCAGCCGCTGGGCAAGGGCATGGTGATGACGGAATTACGCAACCACAATGAAGTGGTCGCAACCGACGCGGTGTTCGAAGGACTGAAGGCTCGCAAGGTCGATCCCGAGATGCTGGAAATCGCGCAATTGCTGATCGACAAGAAGCCCGCCAAATTCGACCCGTCGAAGTTCGAAGACACTTATGAACAGGCGCTGGTTGCGATGATCGAAGCCAAGCGCAAGGGCAAGAAACCGCCCAAGCCGGCACCTGCGCCGAGGACGAATGTCGTCAACCTCGCCGATATTCTGCGCAGAAGCCTGGCGCAGGAAGGCGGCAAGGCGCCTAACAAAGGCCCGGGAACGGCCGCGAAACGCAGATCAGCCTGAATGTCCGAAAGCGGATCGAACGGAACCGAAAACGCTCGCGCGCATTTAGATGACGTAGCAATCCGTCGGCAAGCCAAGCGGAGCGGGGGACTGGTGGACGTCGTTGAACTAAAGACTGGCGGAATCCCGCAAGTTTCCTCCGCCGATCTGATGCAGGCGTTGCCTGTGGCTGTCTACACCACCGACAGACAAGGCTACGTCACCTTCTTCAATGAAGCCGCTGCCGATCTCTGGGGATATCGTCCGGTTATCGGCCAGGACCGCTGGTGCGGATCATGGAAGCTTCGCCACCTCGACGGACGGCCGATGGCGCACGACGAATGTCCGATGGCCGTTGCCTTGCTGGAGGAGCGGGACGTTCCTGGGGGCCGGGCGATCGCCGAGCGGCCGGACGGCCAGTTCATCCCGTTCAGCGCGCATCCGGTCCTGCTTCGCGATGCGAACGGTGAGGTCGTCGGCGCCATCAACACCTTGCTCGACCTGCGCACCCAGGCACTGGCTGACGACGCCAGCATAAGGCTCGCTGCCATCGTCGAATCTTCGATGGACGCGATCGTGTCGAAAGACCTGAACGGCATTATCACCAGCTGGAACGACGCGGCACAACGCCTGTTCGGCTACACGCCCGCGGAGGCGATCGGTCGCCCAGTGACGATGCTCATCCCGCCCGACCACCTGGATGAGGAGGCCATGATCATCAGCCGCATTCGCGCCGGCGAACGGATTCCTTCATATGAGACTATCCGGCAGCGCAAGGACGGCACCCTGGTTCCGGTTTCGCTCACCATCTCGCCGATACGCGACGGCACTGGGCGTATCGTCGGCGCTTCCAAGATCGCGCGCGACATCAGCCCGCACAAGGACAGCGAACGGCGTATCCGCACACTCATGCGCGAAGTCAACCATCGCGTTAAAAACCAGTATTCGGTGATTGTCTCGATGATCCGCGAGACCAGCAAGCTGGCGGGTACGCCAGAGGCTTTCCTTTCCCAGGTCCGGGAACGCATCATGGCACTTTCGGAATCACACGATCTGCTGGTCGATGCCGAATGGCGTGGCGCGACTATCGGCGAACTAATCCATGCCCAGACCAAGGCCTTCGCGACACAGGCCAGGCTGTCGATGAGCGGGCCGATGATCATGCTGCAGCCGAATGCGGTGCAATATCTCGGCATTGCCTTTCACGAGCTGGCCACCAATTCGGTAAAGCACGGAGCGCTGTCGCGCCTCGACGGGCGGGTCGAGGTCGAATGGACCGTGACGCCAGCCGCCGATGGCAGCGACGGCTTCCGCCTTGTCTGGCGGGAACTGGACGGACCATTGGTCGATGAAAACACGCGACGCGGTTTCGGAACGGTCGTGCTCAAACGCGTCACCCCGCAGGCGCTCAGCGGCACCGGCCGCCTGGAATTTGAGAGGCACGGCATCACCTGGACGCTGGAAGCGCCGCTGCGCTTCGTTCAGATGTCGATGGCTGGCATTGCGGCTGATTGAAGGCCGCTACCGCGGCTTGGAGGCCGTGTGCCAACGTAATCCCTATGGCAGCAATCAGGAGGAGCCGCGATGAGTTGGCTGGGCACCTGGCGGAACCAGTACGGGTCGGTCGTCGAACTGACCAGCGAAGAGGGCGGACGGATCCGCGGAACCTTCAGGACGGCGCTGGAGGACAGCGCCTTCTTCGGCACGACGGTGCCGCTGTTCGGAGCCTGCCATGGAGATGTCATCGGATTCACCTGCGCGGCCGAAGGGCGTGTCGGAGCCGCAGCGGTGAGCTATACCGGCATCCTCAGGGAGGGGAAGCTGGAGATGCTATGGCACACCGTTGCGGATGCCGCTTTGTCGGCGGAAAAGGAAGGGGCGCCGGCCCGAGCCAGGAAACTCCCCGCCTGGCGTGCCTTTGGAACCAGCCTCGACAGTTTTGAACGCGTCTCCTGATTATCGCGCCCGCCACCGCGGCATTCAGCTCGCAAGCGAGGCAGCAGGGTCCCGCGGCGCGTAGGAACTCGCACTGACAATGGCGCGTTGGTGCGCCAGGACATGTGCTGTTCGTTACGGGATCGACCCAATGAGCGTGCTTTATCGCGCAGCGAAAATCGCCGAACAGGCTCATGCCGGGCAGACGGACAAGACAGGGCGGCCTTATATCGAACATTGCCGCCGGGTCGTCGATGCCGTCGAAACGCTCGACCAGAAAGCCATCGCCTATCTTCACGACGTCATCGAAAAAGGCGACGGCTGGAACCGCGACCGGCTTGAGGCGGCCGGGTTCGGGCCGTCCATCGTATCGGCCGTCGACGCACTGACACGGCGGCCGAACGAGGACGATTCCGTGTTCGTTCGCAGGGCTGCGGCCAACCCGCTGGCGTTGCCGGTCAAGCGCGCCGATCTTGTCGACAATCTATGGCAGGCACGGCAGATCGGTGCCTCGACAGAGAAATACGAAGCCGGCCTGCGCATTCTCAGAGAAGAGTTCGCGAGCTGACGGAAGGCTGGCGCCTGTCGCCGATGTGGGTCTATTCGGTGACGTGCGGCGTATGCCGCTTGTCCTCCGCGGGATCGGCCTCAATCCGCGCCCGGCCGGGATCGAACGCGCCGTGGCGGGCGATCGCCAGTGCCGGAGTGTCGGGCGTCTCGTGGGCCCACATGAAGTCTTCTGCCGACGAGCCGACCGCATGAACACGCCAATAGCTTGCCGTGCCCTTCAGCGGGCTGTGGCTCGTTGTGTTCGTCTTCTCCAGAAGGTCGAAATAGATGTCCTCGAAGGGTATGTAGAAGACAGGATCGTGACCGTCTTCGTAGAGCAGCTTTGCCCGCGCGCTCGATGCAATAATGGCGTCGGAGAACCGAACGGTTACGGTTCCATCGAACGGGACAATCCTGAGCGGGCCTGGCTGGGGGGCGGAATTTGCGGCTAAGGGCTGCATTCGACTTCTCCGTAGACTGCGCTGCCCTCCCGAAACGTGTTGTTGCCCGTCAGGGTTCCAGACCGCGCGCCGAGGCCGGTGGTGGAACGGTTTTGCAAGGTTCGTCGTTGTTTCAGACCTCCGCACGCGCCATAATCGCAATGGCCGCCACTCGCCGACTCAACAGCAAATGGATCAGATGCTGGATCGATCGCCTACCCTTCCAAGGTCGCTTGGCGCTGCGCTGCGAAGGGAAGTGCCGCGGTTTACGGCGCCCGGCAATGAAATTTCGTGCACCACGGTTGCATCCTACAATGTGCATAAATGCGTCGGCACCGATGGCAGGTTCGATCCGGAGCGGGTCGCGGCCGTGGTCAAGGAACTCGACGCCGATATCATTGCTTTGCAGGAGGCCGACGAAAGAACCGGAAGCAGGCAGGGTTTGCTCGATCTCGCAGCGCTCGAGCGGGACAGCGACCTCGTCCCCACACATGTCCCGGAAAACCGCCGCAGCCATGGCTGGCACGGAAATCTGATCCTGGCGCGCCGCGGCGTGGTCGAAAGCGTGAACCAGATCCGGCTGCCCGGCCTTGAGCCGCGCGGTGCGGTCATCGCGGATCTGGAGCTGAAGGGCGTCTCGCTCAGGATCATAGCCGCACATTTTGGCCTGCTGCGGCGGTCGCGCTCGCAGCAGGCCAACGCGCTGGTCGAAGCCACGCACCCGGTTCTGCGGCCAACAATCCTGCTTGGCGACCTCAACGAATGGCGCGTCCGCAACAGGTCTTCGCTGCTGGCCCTGCTGCCGCATTTCGGTCCGATCGATGCGGTTCTGCCGAGCTTTCCGTCGCGCTTTCCGCTTTTTGCGCTCGACCGCATCCTGGCCAGGCCGCCGCACCTGATTTCCAGCATCGAGGTGCACAAGACGCCGCTGGCGCAGCGGGCTTCCGATCATCTGCCGATCAAGGCCCGGCTGAACCTGGACGCGATACGGCAGCCACGACTGCAACCAGAATGAACCTGAAGGGTTGTTAGTCAGATTTCAGACGGTTTGCTTCGCTGACGTTTGCCGGTGCACTTGATGGATACAGCCATTTCGCGGTTTGCCCGGGACAAGATCGCGGCCGGCAATACCGGGTTGCTGCTGATCGCCGACAATTATGACGCGTTTGCCGCGCGAATCCTTGCTGCGCGCAGTGCCACAAGCAGCCTCGACCTGATGTATTATCTCTGGCACGACGACCATAGCGGCCGGCTGCTTATGCAGGAGGTCGTCAAGGCGGCGGAGCGCGGTGTCCGCGTCCGAATGCTGCTGGACGATATCAATCCGCGCAACAGCGACGCCGCTTACCTGGCGCTCAACAGCTACAGGAACATCGAGCTGAGGCTCTTCAATCCCAGCGGCATGAGGAACGGCAGCATCTTTCGCTCGCTGGAGATGGTCGCCCGGCTGTTTGCGATGACCCGCCGCATGCACAACAAGGCCTGGATCGCCGATGAGGGCCTGGCCATCGTCGGCGGAAGGAACATCGGCGATGCCTATTTCGACGCTGCCGAGACGAATTTTCGCGATCTCGACCTGTTGCTTCTCGGTCCTGCCGTAGAGCAGACGATGCGTATCTTCGAGGCGTTCTGGAATTGCGAGGCGGCAAAGCCGATTCAGCTGCTCAACCCGGCTGCGGTGGGTTCGCGCGCCGATTTCCTCAACAATCTCGATGCGACCACGGATGGCCAGCTTTTGAACAGCCTCCGTGCCTGGCGCACGATCACGGAGTTCATTGTAGCGCACAGCGACGTCTGCTGGACGAAAGGCGTTCGCGTCATTTCCGATCCGCCGGAAAAGGTGCGCGGCAAGAGGCGCAGGAACTGGCTGACAAAGGAGCTGCTTCCCGCTATCGCGGCGACCAGGCAGCGCCTCGAAATTGTCTCGCCCTATTTCATCCCCAGCCGCACCGGGTTGGCCATCCTGTCGAAGCTGGTGGACCGTGGCGCCGAGGTTGCAATCCTGACCAACTCGCTCGCCGCGACGGACGTCGCCGCCGTGCACGGCGCCTATGCCAAATACCGCCGCAAGCTGCTTAAAAAAGGTATCCAGCTTTTCGAATTGCAGCCCTTCGACCGCCAGGCCAACATCTCCGTTTTCGGCTCAAAGGGAGCCAGCCTGCATACCAAGGCCTTTACGGTCGACGACACGCTGGGGTTTGTCGGTTCCTTCAATTTCGATCCGCGTTCGGTGTCGTTGAATGCGGAAATGGGCGTGCTTTTCCACGATATCAATCTGGTAATGGAGTTGCGCCGGCTGTTCGAGCACGAAAAGTCACCGCAGACGAGCTACCAGCTGGTCCTGGACAAAGGCGCCTTGCGGTGGCTCGGCTTGGCGGATGGCGAGATGCGGCAATATTCGCGTGAACCGGAGGCCAGTCTCTATCGGCGCATCATTGCAGCGCTGGTTGGGTGCCTGCCGATCGAATCGCAATTGTAGAAGTGACGGATTCGTCGGAACGGAATTCTTTGTCGGAACGGAACTCGGGGATCACGAGTTGTAACCGTTGTCCGGAGCATGCCGATGAAGACCACGCTATACAGTTTTCTTGCTGAGCTCTTGCCGTTCTGGATGGCGCATAAACGCAAAATGCGCGCCGACCGTGTCGCTGAGCGGCCGACACGATCTGCCGCAGGTGACGATGTTCGGCCGTCAGGCGACCCGAACCGCGCAACACCGGCGCGACGGCGCGACGCGTCTTAGGGATACCTGCAAATTACACCCCCGCCCCAAATGTCTGGTTAGCGGCATTCTGCGACGCCAAATGATTTCCCTTGACTGCAAAGCTCTAGCTTTGGCGATCACGCTATCGTTAAGTATCGCTGTTTGAAATTCGGCGTTGCCAAGCATCCATTTTGCAGCACGTACGTTAATGACACTACAGTTTGCCGCTACAGGTGAGCACCATGAGTGCTAATGCGATAGAATTCTTGCAGGACTGGATTCACGAAAACGTTCATGTGCCGCCGCCTCCGATCAGGCTTGAAAAGGAGGCGGAAATCCTCGCCAGGGAATGCAAGCAAGAGGCGGCCAACGCCGGGGTACCCATCGAGGACATCGAGGAAGAGGTTGGCGACCTCAAGGATCTGCTCGTCGCCAAGCTCGAAGACGCAGCCGAGGACGAGGCCAGGCAACTCGATGGCAAGGGCAGCGACATGAATAGGACGGCTGGAGCCAGCGGTCGGGCGACACTGCAGAACAATCTGTGATTCAGGGCGGGCCGAACAAATGCGCCGCTGAGGACGCCGCAATCTCCTGGGCATTTTCAGCGGGTTCGTACTGCAGCGGGTTGCCGTGGCTCAGACTTCGCACGATCCGCTCCGGACTGAAGGAATGACGCCATGGCATAAACCTTTTCGCCGGACATGCGTTGTTGGGTTTCAAGCCAGGGAGATGACCATGCAGATGAAATCGGAAATCGCCGGCGAGGCCGCCAAGCAGCGGCATATCCAGCGCCGTATCGACGAGAAGGACAAGTCCAAATCCAATGGCAAGCAAAAAGGCGCCATGCAGGCCGGCGCCCGCAAATATCCCGAGCCGCCCTTCCCCGAGCAGCACCAGCCGAAGCCGGGGCATGAATGGGCGATCGAGCCGGCGCCGCTTTATGATGCGCCATTTTATATCGGATCAAAAAAGCTCGACGGCAAAGTGGCCGTCATTACCGGCGGCGATTCAGGCATCGGCCGTGCGGTGGCCGTGCTCTATGCGCGTGAAGGCGCCGATGTGGCGATCGTCTATCTCTCGGAGGACAAGGACGCCGAAGAGACCAAAAGGGCCGTCGAAGCCGAAGGCCGGCGCTGCATCCTGATCAAGGCCGATGTCAGCGAACGCGACCACTGCCACAACGCGGTGGCTGAGATCGTGCAGGAGTTTGGGCGCATCGACGTGCTGGTCAACAACGCCGCTTTCCAGATCCATTCCAGCGATTTCAGCGAGCTGACCGAGGAGCATTTCGACACGACGCTGAAGACCAACCTTTACGGCTATTTCCACATGGCGCAGGAGGCGGTACCGCACATGAAGCCCGGTTCGGCAATCATCAATACCGGCTCCGTGACCGGCATCGAGGGCTCGAAGCAACTGGTCGACTACTCCATGACCAAGGGCGGCATTCATGCCTTCACCCGCGCGCTCTCAGGCAACCTTGTCGACAAGGGCATAAGGGTCAACGCCGTGGCGCCAGGCCCGGTTTGGACGCCGCTCAACCCCTCGGACAAGGAAGCCGGCGATGTTTCGAAATTTGGCGCCGATACGCCGATGAAACGGCCCGCCCAGCCGGAGGAGATCGCGCCGGCCTACGTGTTCCTCGCCTCGCCGCACTGCTCGAGCTATATCACCGGCGAGATATTGCCGATCGTGGGCGGCTATTGACGGCATGTATTTCATTGCCCTGGCCACTGACTATGACGGCACGCTGGCGCATGAGGGGATCGTTGCCGAGAAGACGCTTGCGGCGCTTGAACGCTTCAAGAAGAGCGGCCGCAAACTCATTCTCGTCACCGGGCGCGAGCTGCCCGACCTCAAACGCGTCTTTCCCGAAGTCGCGATCTTCGACAAGGTCGTCGCCGAAAACGGGGCGCTGATCTACACGCCGGCCAGCGAGGAGGAGCGGACGATATCTCCGCCGCCCGCCCCCGAGCTCATCGCCAAACTCAGGAAACGCGGTGTCAAACCGCTTTCGGTCGGACGCTCGATCGTAGCAACCTGGGAACCGCATCAGGCTACCGCGCTCGAGGTCATCAAGAAATTGGGGCTGGAGCTGGAAATCATCTTCAACAAGGGCGCGGTGATGATCCTGCCCAGCGGCATCAACAAGGCGACCGGCCTGACAGCCGCGCTTCAAGACCTCAGATTGTCGCCGCACAACGTCGTCGGTGTCGGCGACGCCGAAAACGACCACGCCTTCCTGCGCGCCTGCGGCTTCAGCGTCGCCGTCGACAACGCACTGCCGGCAGTCAAGGAAACGGCGGATCTCGTGACACGCGGCGCGCGCGGAAAAGGCGTCGAGGAACTGATCACCAAGGTGGTGGAGCGCGATCGCGAGCTTGTGCCGAGCCGCGACGGCATTGTGCTTGGCTCGGAGGACGGCAAGGAGGTGTATCTGTCGCCAACCGATACGGTGCTGATCGCCGGGAGCTCCGGCATCGGCAAATCGACCCTGGCGACCGCACTGACGGAGCGCTTCGTCGAGAGAAAGTTCCAGTTCTGCATCTTCGATCCGGAAGGCGACTACGATGGCCTCGAAGGCGCGGTCCGGCTGGGCGACGGCTCGAACGCGCCGACGAAAACGCAATTGCTCGATCTCCTGGAGAAGCCTGACAACAATCTTGTCGTCAATGGCCTGGCGCTGCGCGTCAACGAGCGGCCGGACTTCTTTGCCGACCTGCTGCCGGGCCTCGGCAGTCTTCGTTTCCGTACGGCACGACCGCACTGGCTGATCATCGACGAGGCGCATCACCTCCTGCCGAAGCGGCGCGACGATACCCCAATGGTGCTGGCGATGGAATTGCCGGGCACGATCCTGATCACGGTTCATCCGGACGCGATCTCAACCGATGCATTGCGGCTGGTCACCGCCGTCATCGCACTCGGCCCGAAGGCAAAAAAGGTCATCAAGACGTTCTGCCGCGAGACCGGCACCGAACCGCCAAAGGACAAGGATCTGAGCTCTCCAAAAGACGAGCGCGTGCTGTTCTGGCGGCCGCAGGCGCACAAGAAACCTGCCATGGTCGAGCCGATCGAGCCGCGGCAGTCGCTCAAGCGCCACAGCCGCAAATATGCCGAGGGCCAGCTCGACGAGAAGGGCAGCTTCTATTTCCGCGGCCCCGACAATGCAATGAACCTCCGCGCCCATAATCTGATGATTTTCGCCCAGATCGCCGAGGGTATCGACGACAGGACCTGGGAACATCATCTGCGCGCCGGCGACTATTCCGAATGGTTTCGCCACCAGATCAGGGACAAGGAACTGGCGCGCGAGACCGCGGAGGCGGAGAAAGACGGCACACTTTCGGCGCAGGAGAGCCGCAACCACATCCTGGACGCAGTGCGCCGCCGCTATACCGCGCCCGCCACCGCGCCAAAGGAATAGTTGCAAACGGCGCCCAGCCGTGGAACCTCATCCGCCAAACGAAATTGTGTTCTATCGGGCGCCAGATCCAATCAAATGCCGAATAATTGCCCCGGAAAGAGACGATGGATGAGCAGCGACCCGGACAAGAATGGTCCTGTCTTTTCGGCGGAGCAGGCGCGGCAGGGCGAGATCATCCTGCGGACGCGGGCGCGCCGGATCATTTTCATCGCCGGCCTGGTGGGTCTCGTCTTTCTGGCATTGCTGGTGTGGTGGGTTTGAATTCCTGACGGCTGGAGCGAAATCATGAAATCACAGCTTGTTGCCGAAAGCGCCGGGCAGAGAACGTTCGTGGTTGTGCTTGATCCCGGCGAAGAGGCGTTTGCGCAGCTGACGTCGTTCGCGGTCGAGCGTGGCGTCGGCGGCGCGTCGCTGACTGCGCTCGGCGCTTTCGAAAGGGCAACCGTCGGCTGGTTCGACCCTGGAGAAAGGACCTACCGGAAAATCCCCATCCAGGAACAGTGCGAAGTGCTGAGCGCGATCCGCGATGTTGCCATCGGCGACGACGGCAGGCCCAGCCTGCACGTCCACGCAGTCCTTGGATTGAGTGACGGCACCACGAGGGGTGGTCATCTGCTGGACGGAATCGTGCGGCCGACGCTCGAGGTCACATTGGTGGAGACGCCTGGCCATCTGCGCCGCAGGCATCATCCCGAACTCGGCGTCGCCCTGATCGACCTGGAGCCTTGATCCGAGCCGATCACTTCGTTGATTTGACTGCGGCCGTTTCGGGTACACCCTCCCAACCGAAGACGCTGCGGCCGCCGAGCAGATGCGATTGCTCGAACTCCCCGGCGACGATTTCCTTCAGGCTTGGGCCGGTGACATAGCGCTCGACCTGCCGCGACTGGTCGTCCAGCCGCCGCAAGGCGCCGATCTCTTCGTCACGGCCGAGCCTGGCCTTGTGGACAGCCGACTTCAGCACGCCGATCGTCTCGTCATAGACTTTCAGCGGCACAGGGAACGGGTGCCTGTCCTTGCCGCCATGCGCCAGCGAGAAGCGTCCTGGATCGGAAAAACGGCACGGCGCGCCATGCACGACTTCGGCGACCAACGCCAGCGCCCGCACCGTGCGCGCGCCGACATTGGGCACCAGGAGAAGCTCGGCGAAATCCGTCGGGCCGCGCTCGGCCGCCGCGGCGATGTTGCCGTGCAGGCGGCGCATGACGACATCGCTTTCGCGCACATCGTGGTGCGCCGGCATGACCAGATGCGGCAACAGCTTTTGCGCCGGCTCCGGCGCTGGCGCCGAACCCCGCTCCAAAGCGGCAAGTTCCCTCACGATGCGATCCGGTCCAAGGCCGTGCAGAAGGTCCAGTTGTCCCTGGCGCGACGCTTCGGCGCGGCGGTCGGTCAGGTTGACGATCTCGCCCTGATTGGCGCCCTCGATGGCAGCATGCGGCTGGTCGACAAAGCTCTTCAGGCCCTCGGACAGCCAGTGATAGCGGCGCGCCACCTTGCTGTCGCCGTTCATGCCTTGCTGCACCACCACCCACTTGCCGTCGTCGGTGACGATAAAGCCGTGCAGATAGAGATCGAAACCGTCCTGGACCGCGGCGCTGTCCACCTTGGCGACAAGCCGGCTGGCAGTCGCGAGGCCTTGCCCGTCGAGGCCGACACGCTCGCCGATCAGGGCGAGCTCATGCGGGGTCTTGCGCGAATGCGCGCCGCGGCCGCCGCAAACGTGGATGCCGAGTTCGCCGGAAAGCGGCGACAGCCCGCGCTTCAACGCTCCGACGACGCTGGTGGTGATGCCGGAGGAATGCCAGTCCATCCCCATCACGGCGCCAAAAGACTGGAACCAGAACGGATGCGCCAGCCGGCGCAGCAATTCATCGCGGCCGTAATGGTGGATGATCGCCTCGCACATGACCGCGCCAAGCCGCGTCATGCGGTCGCCGAGCCATTTCGGTACGCGCCCGCCGTGAAGTGGGAGATCAGCACTTCCCGATCGCTGTGCCACGGTCTTTTGCTTGCTCCTTGAGTCCTGCCTCGACAGATAGGTATCGAAAGGGGTGTGGAGAAGCTATGGCCTGATTCAGGCCGCGATCGTTGCAAGCCGCCAGCTAGCGGGCAGGTTCGCTGAGGAGATCAAACTTCTGGATCTCGCAATGCTCGCCCACCGATTCCAGCAGATCTATTGGCGGTGCGCCAGTGTCCGGCCGTCTCCAACTGATCTCGAACGAGAAAACAGGGTCTTTGATATCCGGGCGCCTCTCTATCGCGACGAGGCGTGCCCGGTAGCCAAGCGGCCCGATCATCGTATCGAGTTCCTGTCGGGCTGCGGCCTTCCAGGTCACCGCCAACTGGGCGTGGTGTTCGCGCGAAATTCGAAGATCCACCCATTTCAGGACGAGCAAGGTGGCCAGCGTCAGTGCGGTGCCGGCCGCGCCCAAGCCGTATTGGCCACCACCGAAAGCCAATCCGATCGCCGTCATCACCCACAAGGTGGCCGCCGTGGTGACGCCGCTGACAAGACTCCCACGGCGAAGAATGGCGCCACCGCCGATAAAGCCGACGCCGGTCAGCACGCCCAGCGGAAAGCGCAAGACGTCCATCGATGCAAACGAATCCGGGTGCTTGCCAACAGTTCCCAGCAGAATGCTGGCCTGGACCATTGCGATGGCGGCCGCCAACCCGACCAGCACGGTGGTGCGTAGCCCCGCCGCGTGCCCCCGCGCCTCCCGGTTGAGGCCTATCAACAGGCCGGCGAGCGCGGTCAGAAGTAGTCGTGCTGCGATGTCCTGCCAAACCGGAACAACGAGGAGCATCGCGGTCACCCGTCGGGCCAGGCGCTGCTGGCCAGGAATAGCGCCATGGTCAAAGCGAACAAGGGCAAGAGCGTCTTCATCGCAAATTCTTTTCGTCGATAAGCAACAAACGATGCGCCTGGATTTTGGTTGCGCCGCCGACGATTCACCCGAAGATGGGCAGCGGCGGAACAAAACCTTCGGCCTGCGGGTTGGTTGGTTCACGCCAACGAAGGATTTGCAGTCATGGTCCGCTTGCTGCTTGCTGGAGCCGTCGCTTATCTGGCCTATCGCATCACCAAGGAGATCGGTGGATCCGGCGAGGTCGATCCGCTTTCGCCTTCCGCCGACCAAGCCGGCCGCAAGGCGCCGAGGCGGCAAAGCGGGGCACAGGGGAATGGCCGGCGGCGGTAGCGAATGGCGTAGCGGCGGCGCGGACCAGCCATGACCGCATTTCCGTTGCCGCTCGACCTTCGTCCGATGGAAGCCAAAGCCGCCGATGCAATTCCTGGCGGCGACGGGCTTTGGCAATACGAGCCGAAATGGGACGGGTTTCGCTGCCTCGCGTTCAAGGGCGACGATGCGGTCGACCTGCGTGCAAAATCCGGCAAGCCGCTTGGCCGCTATTTTCCCGAACTGGTCGCGGTGCTGCGCGATGTGAGCTCGCGACAGTTTGTTGCCGATGGCGAGATTGTCATCGAGGTCGACGGATCGTCCTCTTTCGAGGCCCTGCAAATGCGCCTTCATCCCGCCGAAAGCAGGATCCGCAAGTTAAGCCTCGAGACGCCTGCCATGCTGGTCCTGTTCGATATGCTGGCCGAACCCGGCGGCAGGATCATCATCGAAGAGCCTCTCACCACCAGGAGGCAGGCGATTGAGGCCTTTGTCGCGACGGCGGCACGGCCCGAACTGCACCTGTCCAAATATACGCACGACGCCGCTACCGCCGAGCGCTGGCTGCAGGGCGCCGGCCACGGCTCCACCGACGGTGTTGTTGCAAAACTGATCGCCGGGCCATACCGGCCCGGCGAGCGCGCCATGGTCAAGGTCAAGCGACTGCGCACTGCGGATTGCGTGGTCGGCGGCTTTCGCTATCTCGCCGGCAGCAACGAAGTCGGATCCCTGCTGCTTGGCCTCTACAATAACGAAGGCAGGCTGGACCATGTCGGGTTCACCTCGACCATCGGCAAGGACGACAGGGCAGCATTGACCAGACGGCTGGAAAAACTGCGGGCCAAACCGGGTTTCACCGGCAAGGCGCCGGGCGGACCAAGCCGCTGGAGCACGGAGCGGAGCGGACAATGGGAACCGATAAAGCCTGAACTGGTGGTCGAGGTTCGGTTCGACCATGTGACAGGGGACCGGTTCCGGCACGGGACAAAGCTGTTGCGCTGGCGGCCGGACAAGGAGCCCCGGCAATGCACGTTCGAGCAGATCGAGTAAGTCCGCTCCGAGGCACCGCTTCAAGGTTCTAGCCGCCGGCTCTACCGTTCATGACGGACCAATGCAGAATTCACCGGTTCGCCGCGGCCAACCGAGCCTTGGCAACATTTCCGAGGCTCGGTTGCGGTTTTGAAATCAAGCGGCTTCTTGCATTGCGCGTTCGTTGACACCGCTTTCGCCGAGCTTGGAAAGCGCTTCGTCGGTCGCGACCTCTTCCTTGAGAGTTGCCCTGAGCAGCTCGACAACATCGCTCTTGCCAAGTTCTTCCGCCCACGCGATCAAAGTGCCGTAGCGAGCGATCTCGTAATGTTCGACAGCTTGCGCCGCACCGACAAGCCCGGCGTCGAGCGCGGGAGCACCATTATACTCCTCGAGCATTTCCGAGCCCTCTTCGATGATGCCGTCAATCGCCGGACAGGTTTTGCCGCGGGCCGGCTTGCCGAATTTCTCGAACACCTCCTCGAGGCGGTCGACATGTCCTTCGGTTTCCATGCGGTGTTTCTCGAAAGCGGCGGTCACTTCTTCCGACTCCGCTCCCTTGGCCATTTTGGGCAGCGCTTTCAGTATCTTCTTCTCGGCGTAGTAGAGGTCTTTGAGCCCGTCGAGGAACAGATCCTCAAGGCCCTTGCTTGCCGCCTTCGCGGCCTTTTTCGTGGTCGCCATGATCCTCTCCCGAATGGTAGGTGCCGCCTCGCAAAGTGGAGGTGTCCGATAACCCTCCGACGGGAAACAAGTTCCCTGACGCTACGGGAGCTTTGAAAATTTTTTCCGACCCGCGTGTGGTGTCGCAAGGGCCTCGACCTGCGGCAGCAATCGGCGAGGAAAGCGCCGTCAGCGCTCGCCGATATGCTCGACCAGGCGGATGTATTCGGCCTCGGCCAAGCCGTAGCCGCCATCTGCCAGTGCGACGAGACCATCGCGGTCGCGGATGATAATTTCGCCGCGACGGGACCGGATGAGCCCTCGCCCCTCAAGCAGCTGCAGCGCGACCGTGACACCCGGGCGCCTTACGCCAAGCATGATCGACAGGAATTCGTGAGTGATCGTCAGCCGGCCGCCGTCCACCCGATCGTCACACATGAGCAGCCAGCGCGCCAGCCGGTCTTCAAGTTTCGATCGCGCGTTAACCAGCGCGGTAAAGCCAGTCTGTACATGCAGATATTGCACGTAGCGCAGCAAGAACAGCCGCAGCGTCGGGCTTTGTGTCAGCGCCGCTTTGAACGGCTCGGCGTCGATCTTGGCGGCTTCTCCCGCCAGCTGCACATAGCAATCATGGACCGTACGGTCGTCGCCCATTATCAGGGCCGAGCCGGTCATACCTTCCAAGCCGACAACGCCAACTTCCGCATCGCTGCCGTTCGGCATTTTCGCAACCACGGAACCGATACCCTCCTCGAGGAAATAAATGGCCTCGATCGGCGATCCGGACACTTCGAGCGATTGCCGTAACTCCAGCGGACAGCGCTCGATGTGCGGCTCGAGAGAAGCGAAATCGCCGGCGCTCATTCGGCGCAACAGCTTGTTTTTGTATGGATTTTTATTCGAATATGGATTCTTATTGGAAGTTGCTGGATCAGACATAGTTGGGCCCAAAACAGGGCAAGAGCTTTTTTATCTCCCAGCCGTCCGCGCCCGGTATAACCTGCGAACGATAGCGCTTATATAAGCACTGAAAGGTATGGAGCCTACTAAATAAAAAAATGAATCGATGCACGGCAGTTCTCCTGCCGCTTGCCTACGAAAACATCCGACTGAAAGTTAGAGTTGGAAACGTACCAAAGACGGCTTGGTACGAAAACGACAATTGAGATCGCCGGGCGCAAAAGAGCCCGTCGCGAGGGATGCAACGGGCTCCATTCGGGCGTCGTGGGCTACGCCCAGTGATCCAAATGAGGGTGGGTTGGATCGCAGCAACAATGCAGGTGCAAGACAGTCGTTCCCAAACTGTCTGCTTGGTAATTTCTGTACATTGAGTTTGGACGAGAGCGGCGCTAATTGAATTGGAGTCGTCCACACAGGCATGGCGAGTGGACGCTTGAAAGACGCTTAGCGCTTTCGCCCTTTTCAAGGGAGGATGGCATGTCGATGCAAGGTGCAGCAACTCCAGCCGAACTGAGCGTGCTGAGAAAAGCGCTCGACGACTGCTGCCGCGAGTTGGGTGTTGCGGACGACAGTCCTGTCCGCGAGCGGTTGGCAGCCCGTATCATGTCGCTGTTCAACGAGGGTGTGCTCAGCGCCGATCTGAAAGAAGCGCTGGCCGCCGATCGCCAACACTAAGCTGCTGCTATGGCGGCGTCCTCGGCGCCGAAAGGTTCGGGCACCGAGTCGCCCTTTCTGGCCAGGGTCCCGGTTTGCCAAGGATCTTGGAAATCTTGTCTTTTCACGACAAAACGCCCGGCGCTTATTACCAAGCGGCAGGCGTTTTTGTCGCGAGCGTGACACTAACGCGTGTCGCGCTTGACCGGCCTCATGCGATGCACTTTAGGTTCCTGTTTTATGCATGTCGTTATCACAAAACCGCTGCACACCCTCGGTCAAGCCCGAGGGCATGCTTTTGCGCGACATGCATCAAATGCGCCCAAGCAGGACCAGGATAATGACGATAAGCAGCACCAAGCCGAGGCCGCCACCACCGTAATAGCCGGTGCCATAGAACGGTCCGCCGCCCAAGCCGCTGAAGCCGCCAAGCAAGGCAAGGACCAAGATGATGATGAGAATGGTTCCAAGGCCCATGATGTCTGCTCTCCTTGTTTGCGCTGCCGCCATTCGCATCAGCGCGTCGCATTGTACAAAGGTATGAACTCGCAAGAAGCATTCCTGTTCCGGCGGGACGGTAAGGCGTACACTCATGCGGCGAGCAAAATGCCGGGCCGTGCCGTCAGAAAAGTCCACAGATGCATGCCGGCGGAGAATGGCATGGCGGCCGCCTTGAACACCTGAGAAGATGCTGAAATTCATGGGGAATTTGTCGGAACCTTCGCCCGCCCGAACGGTTGTTTTCGTAGTCGCAACGCGACGACCCTCGTAAAAGGAGAAGCATCATGCTCACGAAAATTCTCGCAGCTTCCGCGCTTACGATCGGTCTGGCCACGTCAGCGATGGCCCAGAACGTCGGCGATCCCTCCGGAGACGCTACCGACGGCAGCGGGCGGACGATCGTAGCCCCGAATAATGGCGGCCCGGACACCGGCACGGATTCGACCATCACCAACAGCATTCGCGATTTCTCAACGACGAATTCGAATGCCGACCGGAATTGCCCGCCAGGCCCGCAGGGGGCTCTGCCTGATGCGACCGGCAAGGCTCCTGGCACGATGGCCCCGACGGTTAACGACAACCACTGCGGCAAGTAAGCGCCCGGTGATCACAGCCTGACCAGGCCGCGGAGCATAGGCTCCGCGGCCTGTTGGTTTTTGCCGCAAATTAGCGCCTAACGGCCGCGGTGGTCAAAACTGACCGCGATCTCCCGACCGTCCAACGCGCGAACGATGAAGCCAACCAGCTCCTCGTCGGTTTGCCGGAACTAGGGAAAGCGTCTGCGCAAATCGGCTATGACGACGGTGGTCGAGAGAATATCGCCGGAATGGTAGTCGGCCATGACGGTATGAATGGCTTTGTCGGTTTCCATACCAAGCGGCGACTTGATCTGCCCCACGGAAGCCTCCACCCATCTCTCCCGGCCAACGATAGCAAGACCGCGGCAAAGCGAAAGAGCTTGTACGATTGCGTACGATCTCGCCGCGTGCGTTGCAATTTGCGGGACGCAGCCGGCGTCCTTTGTTTTGCGTTTCCAAACTATTGTCTGGCGTCGCGGCGGCTCTGGCGCCACGACCAGGCAACCTCGCTGCAGCTTCCGCGTTGAGCCATCGAGGGATGACATCAGCCTCGGAGAGCTCCCATGAAAACACTTCTATCCATCACTGCGGCAGCGATGATGGCCGGCGCGCCTTTGGTTGCTTTTGCCCAATCGGCGACGCTGACGCCTCTAACGACCGACACCATGAGCAAGGTTGACACTGCGACGTTCGTCAAGACGGTGCCCATCGCCAATACATTCGAAATCGAATCGAGCCGACTTGCGCAGACGCAGGCGAAGGCCGACGACGTAAAAGCCTTCGCGGCGCAAATGGTCACGGACCACACCAAGGCCGACGAGGAGTTCAAGGCGGCGCTCAGCAAGGGTCAGACGACTTCGGCCACCGCGCCAGCCGGCCCGCCGCTGGACACCAAGCACCAGGCGCTGCTCGACCAACTCAAGGAGGCCAGCGGGGACAGCTTCCAATCGAAATACATCGACATGCAGACCCAGGCGCATAAGGAAGCGGTGGCGCTGTTTTCCGCTTACGCAAATTCCGGCGACGATCCGGCGATGAAGGAATTTGCCAAAAAGACGCTGCCGGTGCTGCAAATGCACGAACGTCACGTGAAGGATCTCGCTGCCGCGCATCAATGAGGGCGACGACCGCCAGCGGTTTCGCCAACGGAGACGCCGAGCTTGAAGGGAGCGGCCGTCGTCGGCCCGGGAACAAAGTACCGAGAGTGCCGTTATTCACTTGGCCTATTCCCGGGAGGATCCAATGGGAGGCGGCATTCGCGAGGTGCCGAGGGCAGTAGAGCTGGGTTTCGGCACCGTTCCGATTGCCGCTGTCACAGGCTGAATCGATTTCCGGCCGGGACAGGTTACCATGCGCTACGGCGAGATATTTGCAAACGCAACGGCGCTCTTGTTGGTGGCGCTGATGGTTGGCGGCATCTTCATCTTGTTTGGAGAACCGCTGTGGCCGCGGCACTACGCGAGAATGGTGCTGGTCCCGAATATTGATGCCATGGCCACTGCGTCATTCCGAACAAGGTGCGCTCCAAGTCCATGCCTGCCCGACACCATCGATCAGACCATGCTGGCTCCTCGCCCCGAGGACGGGCCGTGATCTGCGATTTGCAGACGCTGCAACGCTGTGGAGTGGGATGCGGTAAGGCCCGCCGCGCAAGTCGCGCCGCGGGCTTACCGGTGCAATCAAATGGTCTTGCAAACCGTCCGGCTACAACTAGGTCAGGATAAGCACGATCTTGTAGGTATTCGGATCGACGATGACGATTCGGCCATCGGCCAGCACGAAATATTCATAGGATTCGTAAGCCGGAACAATCTTGACGATGCGCGCCGGCAGACGATGCAGCCGGACCTTCTTTCGCGGAACCTCGACGCCGACAGAGATGTCGAAATCGACATTGGAAACCGGTTGGACATTCGTTTCCTTGATGACCTGGGTAATCTCTGTCTTCTGTTCAACGGTCACATTGCTGATGGAAGCGGTCGAACTCTGGTCCTGCGTCTGCGTAGAGGCGTTGCCCTGAGTCTGCTCGCTGGTCGTGGTCCCAGTCTTGCCCTGAGCCTGCTCCTCGGTCTTCATTTTCGTGTTGCCTTGGGCCTGCTCGGTAGTGGTGGTTCCGGTTTTGCCCTGGGCCTGCTCGTCGGTTTTCATTTTGGTGTTGCCCGTGGCCTGCTGGTCAGTCGTGGCGCCAGCCTTGCCCTGAGCTTGCTCGTCGGTCTTCAGCTTTTTGTTGCCCTGCGCCTGTTGTTCAGTCGTAGCGCCGGCCTTGCCCTGAGCCTGCTCGCCCATCTTGGCGCCATTTGGACAGTTGGCAGTGCCGGCTGCGCAATTGGCGCCGGACTGGTCGTCGGTCGACTGCTGCGTCTGGGCAAGTGCCGCTCCGCAGCTGACGCTGATTGCTAGCATGCTGGTGATCAGAACGCCTTTCATGAGAGATCTCCTTGGAAAATGCGTCCCTTCACCGCGTAAAACTGCGGCTAAAAAACTTTGTTCCAAATTAACCGAGCGAAACGGCAAGCGATCCGAGCGGCGGAACAAGCTTTGCCCGGTGACGTTACCGACCTAGCGACCCCGCTGCGAACGGCATGACGCGGCGCAGCGCAGAGGTGGCTCACGACGAAAGGAGACGATCATGAGAATGCATCTTTCCGCGGCTGCGGCTGGGTTCTTGCTGCTTGCGGGTGTTGGCGCCGCTGCGGCCCAGGACGTGGTCATCGAACCGCAGCAGGAGACGATCGTACGCGAGTATGTGAAAAAGCAGCCTCTGGCGTCCGTCCAGCTTCCCGGCGTGGAGCTCAATGTCGGCTCGACACTGCCCGATACCGTCGAGCTTCATGAAGTTCCCAGCGTCAAATACCGCTACGTCGTCGTCGACAATCGGACCGTCCTGGTCGATCCTGGCACGCGCAGGATCGTGAAGGTCATCGAGTGAACAAGCGCGTCGCTTTGAAGGGACATGCGGCGCGTCCAGCATTGTCGACATCCCAGACTGCTGCCCTTGTTGGGCATTCCGACGCAGAAAGGCCCGCCGTTCCGACGCACGGCGGGCCACATAGCCGAGTCAGCACGCCAGGCGGCAGGGTTCTGTGCTCGCCAGACCAGAAACTTTGAGAGAATATTCCCGGCTCCTCATCTGGTGTGAAATACTGTTCTTTGATCTGGCGATCAGCATTTCCGATGATGCCCGCAAGGCTTCGCATTCCGCCTGGCCGCAACGATTGCAAAACCGATGGGATTGACCATGCCTGGGAACACCAACACTTTGCTTCCATTCTTTTCGGCAACTATAAGCCGGCGCGCCGGCCTCGCTGTACTTTTCGCATCAGCGGTTGCGATTGTCAGCCTTGCTGCGCCGTCGTTCGCCGAGGACAAGACGGCGGTCAAGGTCGGCATCATGAGCGGCGAGGACGAGGACGTCTGGCGCGTCGTCACCGCCCAGGCGGTGGAGAGGGGCCTGACGATCGAGACCGTGGTGTTCAACGACTATACCCAGCCGAATGAAGCGCTCGAGCGTGGCGAAATCGACGCCAACGCCTTCCAGCACAAGCCCTATCTCGACAACCAGATCAAGACGCAGGGCTATCACATCGTCCCGGTCGGCTATACCGGGGTCTGGCCGATCGGCCTTTATTCCAAGAAGTACGCGAATATTGCCGACCTGCCCGAAGGCGCGGTCATTGGCGTGCCGAACGACCCGTCCAATGAGGGCCGCGCACTGCGCGTCCTGCAGAGCGAACATCTGATCAAGCTCAGGGAGGGCACCGGCATTCTTGCGACGACCACCGACATCGCCGAAAACCCGAAGCACTTGGTCATCAAGGAGCTGGACGCAGGCATCGTCGGGCGCTCGGTGGAAGACCTCGACGGGGCCGTAGTCAACACGGATTGGGCGCTTAAGAGCGGCCTCACACCGGAGAACCGCATCGCCCAGGAGGCGGTGGCCGACAATCCCTATCGCAATTTCATCGCGGTCAAGGCCGGCAATGAAAACCAGCCCTGGGTAAAGACATTGGTCGCCTCCTATCAGAACGAAAAGGTGAAGGCCGAATTCGACCGGGTCTACAAGGGAACCGGCATCAGCGCCTATTGATGCCGAGCTCGACTGGGCGCTGAAGCCTAGCATGATAAAGCGGTCCGCGCTTCAACGCGGACCGCGATCGCGTTTGCGGGACACCAATACAGGAACTTTCATGAACCAGCATTTCGCCTCGGTCACCGAAGTCACGCATCCCGTCGGCGGCCGCTCCGCGGGACCGAACGATGTCGTGCGTCTCATCGAGCTGAAGCGCCGCTTCGGCGCGACAGCGGCGCTGGACGGCGTGTCGCTCAGCGTGCGCCAGGGCGAGATCCTCGGCATCATCGGCCGCAGCGGCGCCGGCAAGTCGACGCTGATACGCTGCCTGAACGGCCTGGAGCGGCCGGATTCAGGACAAGTCTTCATCGAAGGCCGCGACATCAGCCGGCTCGGCGAGCGCGAATTGCAGCCGCTGCGCCGGCGCATCGGCATGATCTTCCAGCATTTCAACCTGCTGTCCGCCAAGACGGTCGAAGACAATGTAGCGCTGCCGCTCAAGATCGAAGGCCGGCCCAGGGCCGAACGCCTGGCGCGCGCCGCCGAGCTGCTCGAGCTTGTCGGCCTGTCGGAGAAGGCGAAAGCCTATCCGGCGTCGCTGTCGGGCGGGCAGAAGCAGCGCGTCGGCATTGCCCGGGCGCTTGCGGCGCGCCCGGCGCTGCTGCTGTCGGACGAAGCGACCTCGGCGTTGGACCCGGAGACGACGCGCTCCATCCTTGCCTTGCTCAGAGACATCAACCGGCAGCTCGGCCTGACCATCCTGCTCATCACGCACGAGATGGAGGTGATCCGTTCGATCGCCGATCGTGTCGCGGTGATCGACGCTGGGCGGATCGTCGAGCAAGGCCCGGTCTGGTCGGTTTTTGCGGACCCCAAGTCGGCGATCACGCAGAGCCTGCTCGGCGGCATCCGGCCGCAATTGCCGGCAGAGATCGCAAGCCGGCTAACGCGGAACGCCGGCGTGGAGGCGATCCTCAGGATCGACGTGGCCGGTGAGGCCGCGCGAAGCCCGCTTTTGTCCGATCTTGCCTCGGCAGTTCCCGGCTCGTTCCGCCTCGTGCATGGCGGCATCGATCACGTCCAGCAGCAGCCGGTCGGGACACTGTTCGTTGCGGTCGCCGGCAGCAATGAAGCTCACCTGGCAGAGGTGATCGCGTTCTTGAAAGCCCGCCAAGCGCGGGTGGAGGTGCTTGGCCATGTCGCCGGTTCTGTTTGAGCTTCTCGTCCGTTCGATCTGGGAAACGATCCTGATGACGGCCGCCTCCGGCCTCATCTCGCTGGTTTTCGGGCTGCCGCTCGGCCTGGCGCTGGTCGCCACCGACCGCGGCGGCATCGCCGAAAACCTGTGGGTGAACCGCGCGCTTGGCGCTGTCATCAACGGCTTCCGCTCTGTGCCTTTCATCATCCTGCTGGTTGCGCTGATCCCGGTGACGCGGCTGATCGTCGGCACCTCGATCGGCACTTGGGCAGCGATCGTTCCGCTGTCGATCGCCGCGACGCCCTACTATGCCCGGATCGCCGAAGTGTCGCTGCGTGAGGTCGACCACGGGCTGATCGAAGCGGCGCGCGCCATGGGCGGCAACCGCTGGACGATCATTCGCGAGGTGCTGGTGCCGGAAGCGCTGCCCGGCATCGTCGCCGGCTTCACGGTGACGCTGGTGACGCTGATCGGCGCCTCGGCGATGGCCGGCGCCATCGGCGCCGGCGGGCTCGGCGACCTCGCCATCCGCTACGGTTACCAGCGCTTCGAAACGTCAGTCATGATCGCCGTGGTCATCGTCCTGATCGTCCTGGTCTGCGGCATCCAGTGGGCCGGCGACCGGCTGGTCGCGAGACTGGATCACCGCAACTGATTGTTGGCCGCAAATGAGGGAATCCGAGGCCGCGCCGTCATCCGGCGCGCCTCTTTTCCGTGGCTGCCCGGTCGATCCCCAATCCATCCGCCGAGAGAGCGACCCCGAACTTTTCGGCGGCTTCTGCGGGCGTGTAATAGCCCAGCGCGACATCCCTCGCCACCAGATCGGCGTCCCGCTGCAACGGGTCGCCGTAGCCGCCGCCGCCCGGTGTGCCGACGCGCACGCGGTCGCCTGCCTTCAACGCGATGTCCTGCTCCTTGGACAGATGCGGCGGCACATGTTCCTTGCCGTCGCGGAACACGGTCACCGTGTTGACCGCGCCGTCCTTGCCGCCGAGCGCACCTTGCGGGCCGAACCGGCCGTGATCCATGACGAAGGAGGCGCGGGCGTCGCCGCGCAGGATTTCCACCTCATAGGCAAGCCCGAAACCGCCGCGGTGCTTGCCGGCGCCGCCCGAGCCTTCGCGCAGCGCATAGTGGCGGTAGAGCACCGGGAAGGCCTGCTCCATGATTTCGACCGGCGGCGACTTGGAGATGCCTATGGTCGAGCAGCCATTGGTCAGGCCGTCGTGATCAGCATTGCCACCATAGCCGCCGCCGGAAATCTGGTACATGACGTAGTCGCGGCCACGGACCGGGTCGTTGCCGCCGAGCGCGAAATTGCCGCTGGAGCCAGCCGGAGCCGCCGTCACCCTGTCCGGCAGAGCCTGCACCATCGCCGCGAACACCGCCTCGGCGATGCGCTGCGAAACCTCGGCTGCGCAGCCCGACACAGGGCGTGGATATTTGGCGTCGAGGAAGGTGCCTTCCGGCCGCTTGACGATCAGCGGTTCGAAGGCGCCGGCGCTGATCGGCACATCCGGGAAAATATGGCGCATGGCGAGATAGACCGAGGACAACGTCGTCGCCAGAACGCTGTTCATCGGCCCGGCGCAGGGTTTTGATGAGCCCGAGAAGTCGAAGCTGAGCGTGTCGCCTTTTTTCTCGACTGCCAGCGCGATGATCAGCGGCTCGTTTACCACGCCGTCTGAATCGACGAAGGCCAGCGAACGATAGATCCCGTCGGGAATGGCCGATATGTTGACGCGCATCTGTTCAGCGGCGCGGCGCCGCAATTCGGCGATCGCTTCGACAACCGTTTCATCTCCGTAACGATCCAGGATTCCGTTGAGCCTGTCCTGACCGATCAGCAGTGCCGCCGCCTGTGCGCGGATATCGCCAATGCGCTGGTCGGCAACACGGATGTTGGAAGAGATGATGGCGTAGATCTCCGGGTCGAGCACGCCCTTCTTGAACAGTTTCACCGGCGGCAACCGCAAGCCTTCCTGCTCGACCGCCGTTGCCGAGGCGGAGAAGCCGCCCGGCACCGAACCGCCAATGTCGGGCCAATGGCCGGTGTTCGACAGCCAGCAGAAGATCTTCCCGTCCCGGTAGACCGGCATGGCGAAGCGCACATCCATCAGATGGGTGCCGCCGAGATAAGGATCGTTGACGATGTAGATATCGCCCGGCTCGGGCGGCAGGCAGCGGCCGTCGGCGATCATCTCGATCACCGTTTTGGTCGAATACTGCATAACGCCGACGAACACCGGCAGGCCCTGGCTGCCTTGCGCGATCAGCGAACCATCGAGCGCCGAATAGATGCCATCCGAACGGTCATTGGCCTCGGCGATAACAGGCGAAAACGCGGCGCGCGAAAACGTCAGGTCCATTTCGTCGCAGACCTGCTGCAGGGCCGCCTGGAGGACCGAAAGCGTAATAGTGTCGAGCTGCGCCATCTCAGGCCTCACCGATATCGATGATGATGTTGCCGTCGGCATCCGACCGCGCCCGGTCGCCGGGCTCTAGCACGGTAGTGGCGTCCATCTGTTCGAGGATCGCCGGCCCCATGATGACTGCGTCGAGCGGCAGCTTTTCCCTGCTGTAGACCGGCGTATCGTACCAGCGCCCGCCGTACCAGACCGGCCGGATCTCGCGCCGCGCCCCTTCGAGCGTTTTGGCGCGCCCAGCCGGGTCGATCAGCCGGGACAGATCGATCGTCGGCCGCACCCCGGTGACCGACGTGTTGAGGTTGACCAGATTGGCGCGGATTTCCGGTAGCTCGACCTTGAAGCGGGCGAAATAGGCACTCTCGAACAGTTGCTGCAGTACCTGACGTGTCACGGCAGACGACGGCAGCGGCACGTTGATGATATGCGTCTGGCCGACGAACTGCATGTCGGCGGAATGCGTGACACGGATTGCTTCCGGCTTCACCGCTTCCTTGCCGATCAGCTCCTCGCCTTCGTTTCGGTGCCGTTCCAATGTCTCGTGGAGTTGGGTTTCATCGAGATTGGCCACCGGCTGGTTGACCGTGTTGACGAAATCATGGCGCAGATCAGCGACGACGCAGCCGAGAGCATTGGTGATGCCTGGCCGCGCCGGCACCAGCACTTTCGGCAGGCCTAGTTCGCGCGCCAATGCCGTCGCATGCAGCGGACCGGCGCCGCCGAAGGCGAACAGCGCGAAATCGCGTGGGTCGTGGCCGCGCGACACCGAGACCATGCGGATGGCGCCGGCCATCTTCACGTTGCCGAGCCGCAGCACCGCACCCGCCGCCTCGACGCCGGACAAGCCTGTGGCGCGGCCGATCCTGTCCTCGAATATGCCGGTGACCCGTTCGACGGTGACCGGGTTTTCCACCGCGAGCAGCTTCTTCGGCGCCAGCCTGCCGAGCACCAGATTGGCGTCGGTGATGGTCGGCTCCAAGCCGCCGCGTCCGTAGCAGATTGGCCCGGGATTGGCGCCGGCGCTTTCCGGGCCGATCTGGATCAGGCCGGCCGCATCGACGCGGGCGATCGAGCCGCCGCCGGCGCCGACCGTATGGACCGCCACCATCGGCACGTGGATCGGCATCGCATATTCGATCTCGATCTCGTTCGACACTGCCGGCTCGGCGTTGCGGATCAGCGCCACGTCGGTCGAGGTGCCGCCCATGTCGTAGGTGACCAGGTTTTCGAAGCCGGCGCGTTTGCCGGTATAGGCGGCAGCAATGACACCGGAAGCGGGGCCGGACATGACGGTCTTGGCCGACTCACGTGTGACAAAGCGGGCCGAGATCATGCCGCCATTGCCGTTCATGATCAGGAAGTCGCGGGCGTAGCCTTTTGACGCCAGCTCCTTGCGCAGCCGCTCGACATAGCGTTCGAGGATCGGCTGCACCGAGGCGTTGACCGAAGCGGTCACGCCGCGCTCGAATTCGCGCGCTTCCGAAAGCAGGGCGTGGCCTGTCGTGATGTAGCCGTTCGGCCAAAGCTCGGCCGCTATCTCGGCGGCGCGCCGCTCATGCGCCGGGTTGGCGTAGGAATGCAGGAAATGGATGACCAGGGATTCGCAGCCGGCTGCGATCAGTTGTGAAACCGCTGTCCGCATCTCGGCCTCGTCGAGCGGGATGCGCACCGCGCCTGAGGCCTCGACCCGCTCCGACACTTCGAGCCGCAGATTGCGCGGAATGATCGGAACGAAGGTGCCCGTCATTCCATAGGCCTGCGGCCGTGTCCGCCGGCCAAGCTCGATGACGTCGCGAAAGCCGCGCGTGGTGATCATGCCGGTCTTGGCCAGCCGGCGCTCCAGGACCGCGTTGGTGGTCGTCGTCGTGCCGTGCACGATGAGGTCGATGCCGTCGACCGGAAATCCGGTGGCGCCAAGTGCCGAAACGACGCCGAACGCCTGGTTGTCGACTGTCGTCGGGGTCTTGGCGATGTGGACCCGGCCACCGTCACGGCCGTCGATCAGAAGGAGGTCGGTAAAAGTTCCGCCGACATCGATGCCGGCGACGACGCTGCCAGTCGAATCCAGCGCTTGCGCCGAAAAATTCTGTCCCATTGTCGAAACCCGAAATGCCCGAACTGCCTACATGCCTTAGTTTGGAAAGCTGTTTTACGGCGGCGTCTTGACGCAAATATCGTTTGTATACTAATAAATTCCGGACACAAGAGCTTACCGCTTCGGAGTGTGCAAACGGCACGCTGGAACCTGACCGGTTCGGGCGCGCAGGTGGAGATTTGGCGCCGCCGCTGAGCCGGCCCAGAAGGTTAGTTTGATGAACACCACATCCGCGTTCAACACCGCCGGCGCGCGGCCGCTGCAGTTTCCGATACCGGCCAATGTCTATGCCGAAACCGTGGTCTCGGTGAAGCATTATACCGACCGGCTGTTTTCGTTCCGCATCACCCGGCCGCAGTCGCTGCGCTTTCGCTCCGGCGAATTCGTCATGATCGGCCTGCCCAATGCCGAGAAGCCAGTGTTCCGCGCCTATTCGATCGCCAGCCCGTCCTGGGACGACGAACTCGAGTTCTTCTCGATCAAGGTGCCGGACGGCCCGCTTACCTCGGAGCTGCAGAAAATCGAGATCGGCGATACCGTCATCATGCGGCAGAAGTCGACGGGCACGCTGGTGGTCGACGCGCTGACGCCGGCCAAGCGCCTGTTCATGATCTCGACCGGCACCGGCATTGCTCCCTTCGCCAGCCTGCTGCGCGATCCCGATACTTATGAGAAGTTCGAGCAGGTTATCCTGACCCATACCTGCCGCGACAATGCCGAGCTCACCTACGGCCAGGAACTGGTGGCCGCACTGGAGAACGATCCGCTGATCGGCGAGCTTACCGGCGGCCGCGTCACGCTGTATAATTCGACAACGCGCGAGACCTCCGAGCGCATGGGCCGCATCACCGCGCTGATCGGCTCGGGCAAATTCTACACCGATCTCGGCATCGACAGGCTCAATCCCGAGACCGACCGCATCATGATCTGCGGCTCGATGCATATGCTCAAGGACGTCAAGGAGCTGGCTGAAAGCCACGGCTTCCAGGAAGGCTCGCTGCATCATCCGGCAAGCTTCGTCGTCGAGCGCGCCTTCGTCGGCTGAGACGCGGCAGTTCAGAGTCTACTGGTTTGCGACCCTGATTTTGACCATACGGTCAAAAGTCGGCTGCCTCGACCGTCTTTTTCCGCTATGACCGCTTGAAGGACTCGTGAAGCGCTGCTTCACGGTCTATCTTCGGCATAACTCGCTGAACAAGGGGCAGGAGATGAGCAGCACAATCCGCGAAACCGATCTCGGCACGTCCAAGATCACGCCGCTGCCGGCGCGCGCCGCCGCCAATGCGCCGATGCCGCAAGCCCATGGCATTGCCCGCAATCCCGGCATGAGGCTCGATCTCGGCTTCATGGAATCGATGCGCAGCGTCAACCGCTCGGCGCTGGAACGCCGCGTCGCCAGCCTGACCAAAAGACGCTCGATCAAGGCCGATAACCAGGCGGCCTGGCTGCTGCGCGCCGTCGCCTGCATGGACCTGACGACGCTGAACTCGAATGACACGGAAGAGCGCGTGCGCCGGCTTTGTGCCAAGGCGGTGAACCCGTTCCGTCGCGACATCGTCGAAGGGCTCGGCATTACTGGTGAAAAGATCCGCCCCGCGGCGGTCTGCGTCTATCATCCCTTCGTCGCCACCGCCGTCGAAGCGCTGCGCGGCAGCGGCGTCCATGTCGCCGCCGTTTCGACCGCCTTCCCGCATGGACTTGCACCGCTTTCGACGCGCCTGCAAGAGATCGAAGCATCGGTCCGCGACGGCGCCGACGAGATCGACGTCGTCATCCCGCGCGGCTTGGTATTCGGGGCGAAATGGCAGGAGCTCTATAACGAGATCGTCTCGATGCGCGCCGCTTGCGGCGAGGCGCATCTGAAGGTGATCCTCGGTACCGGCGACCTCGCCACGCTGCGCAACGTCATGCTCGCCTCGATGGTGGCGATGATGGCGGGTGCAGATTTCATCAAAACCTCGACCGGCAAGGAAAGTGTCAACGCGACGCTGCCGGTCGGCCTTGCCATGGTGCGCGCCATCCGCGCCTATTTCGAGGAAACCGGCTATCTCATCGGCTTCAAGCCGGCCGGTGGCATTTCCACGGCAAAAGCCTCGCTCGATTGGCTGGTGCTGATGAAGGAAGAGCTTGGCCGGCCGTGGCTGGAGCCGGAGCTGTTCCGCTTCGGAGCATCGAGCCTTTTGACCGATATCGAGCGCCAGCTCGAGCATCATCTGACCGGCCACTACTCGGCCAATCATCGCCACGCGATGGCGTGATTCGGAGCGCTTCATGAACATCCTCGAACGCTATCACGCCATGGATTACGGGCTGGCGCCGGAAGCCCGCAACGAGGCCGATGCCTGGCTGGCCGCGCGGGATTTCGGCAAGGCGCTGTTCATCGGCGGCGACTGGAAGGCAGCCAGCGAAGGCAAAACCTTCGACACCAGCGATCCGTCCTCGGGAAAGCTGCTGGCCAAGGTGTCGGACGCTGGTGCCGCCGATATCGACGCGGCGGTGTCGGCCGCCACAAAAGCGCTGCCGAAATGGAGCGCCAGCACCGGCTACAGCCGAGCCAAGGTGCTCTATGCCATCGGCCGCGCCATGCAGCGCCACCAACGGCTGTTCGCGGTGCTTGAGACAATCGACAATGGCAAGCCGATCCGCGAAAGCCGCGACATCGACGTGCCGCTGGCGATCCGCCATTTTATCCATCATGCCGGCTGGGCGCAGACGCTGGACAGGGATTTTCCCGGTCACAAGGGCGTCGGCGTCGTCGGCCAGATCATCCCGTGGAACTTCCCGCTCTTGATGCTCGCCTGGAAGATCGCGCCGGCGCTCGCCGCGGGCTGCACCGTGGTGCTCAAACCCGCGGAATTCACGCCACTCACCGCGATCCTGTTTGCCGAGATCTGCGCACGCGCCGGCGTGCCGAAGGGCGTCGTCAACATCGTCCAGGGCGGGCCGGAGGCGGGCGCGGCCATCGTCAACCATCCCGGCGTCCAGAAGATTGCCTTCACCGGTTCGTCCGAGGTCGGCAAGATCATCCGCAAGGCCACTGCCGGCTCGGGCAAGAAACTTTCGCTGGAGCTTGGCGGCAAGTCGGCATTCGTCGTTTTCGAGGATGCCGACCTCGACAGCGCCGTCGAGGGTCTGGTCGACGGCATCTGGTTCAACCAGGGCCAGGTGTGCTGTGCCGGCTCGCGCCTTCTGGTGCAGGAAGGCATCGCCGACGCCTTCATCGCCAAGGTCAAGACGCGGATGAGCCGGCTGCGCGTCGGCAGCCCGCTCGACAAGAACACCGATATCGGCCCGCTGGTCGATTTGACTCAGCTCGATCGCGTCAAGGGCCTGATCGCCGACGGTGCCAAGCAGGGCGCGATCTGCTGGCAGCCGGACTCGGCGCTGCCCGCCGCGGGCTATTACCATCTGCCGACGCTGGCGACCGGTGTTTCGCCGGCTAACATCTTGGCACAGGAAGAGGTGTTCGGGCCGGTGCTCGTCACCATGACCTTCCGCAACACCGAGGAAGCGATCGAGCTCGCCAACAACACACGCTATGGCCTGGCCGCTTCGGTGTGGAGCGAGAACATCAATCTTGCCCTGCACGTCGCGCCGCAATTGAAGGCCGGCGTCGTCTGGGTCAACGGCACCAATATGTTCGACGCCGCCTGCGGCTTCGGCGGCTATCGCGAGAGCGGCTTTGGCCGCGAAGGCGGGCGCGAGGGCATGTTCGAATATCTCTCGGCAAAACTGCCGCTCGGCCCGATCATCAAACCCGCAAATTCTTCTGCCCAACCTGTCGAGCAGGCGGAAGGTGGCGTCATCGACCGCACGGCAAAGCTGTTCATCGGCGGCAAGCAGGTCCGGCCGGACGGCAATTATTCCTTGCCCATCGCCAGCGCCAAGGGCAAGCTTGCCGGCGAGGTCGGTCTCGGCAACCGCAAGGATATCCGCGACGCCGTCGCGGCCGCGCGCGCCTGCAAGGCCTGGCCGGAGGCGACCGCCTACAACCGCAGCCAGGTACTCTACTACGTGGCCGAAAACCTTTCCGGCCGCGCCGACGAGTTTGCCGCCCGTTTGACCCAGCTCACCGGCGCGACCGGCAAGGCGGCGCGTGACGAGGTCGAGCTGTCGATCGAGCGCCTGTTCCTCTATGCCGGCCTGGCCGACAAATTCGAGGGCGGCGTCCACCAGCCGCCGGCCCGCGCCGTCACGCTGGCGCTGCACGAGCCAGTCGGCGTCGTCGGCATCATCGCACCGGACAATGCGCCTCTGCTTGGCCTGATCTCGCTGATGGCACCGGCGCTCGCCATGGGCAACACCGTAGTCGCAGTGCCATCCGAAAAATACCCGCTGCTTGCCACCGACCTCTACCAGGTCATCGAATATTCCGACGTTCCGGCGGGCGCTATCAACATCGTTACGGGCCGTAGCGCCGAGCTGGCCGGCGTGCTGGCCAAGCACGACGATGTCGACGGGCTCTGGATGTTCGCCGATGCCGACACCTGTGCCAAGGCGGAGGCCGAGTCCATCGGCAATCTCAAGCGTGTCTGGACCGGCAACGGCCACAGCCTCGACTGGGCGTCGAGCCAAGCAGCCGGCGATGCCTTGCTGCGGCGTGCGATCGAGGTCAAGAACGTCTGGGTGCCCTACGGCGACTGAGTGTCCCGGAGGGGACGTCCGGGCTTGACGGGCCAAAAGATGTTCTTTACCGAGAAAAAACATTTGGGCGGCAAGCGAATACCGAAACAGGCGGGATGGTACTGCCCGCCTGGCACATTGCGCCCGGCCTTGTGCCGGTAAAAAGCCGAACGATTAAAGACGGGCGAGGAGAAAAGCATGGCAGATCTGACTGGCAAGATCGTTGTCGTCACGGCGGCGGCGCAAGGCATCGGCCGGGCAAGTGCGCTGGCGTTCGCCAAGGCCGGCGCCGTCGTCCATGCCACCGACATCAACGAGGTGGTGCTCGCCGATCTCGGCAAGACGCCCGGTATCAAGACCCGCAAGCTCGACGTGCTGAACGACGAGGCGGTGAATGCCGCTTTTGCCGAGATCGGCGCCGTCGACGTGCTGTTCAATTGCGCCGGCTTCGTCCATTCCGGCTCGATCCTCGAGATGAAGGACGGCGATCTCGACTTCGCCTATGATCTCAATGTCCGCTCGATGATCCGCACCATCCGCGCCGTGCTGCCCGGCATGCTGGAACGCGGCGACGGCTCGATCATCAACATGGCGTCGCTGGCCAGTTCGACCAAGGGCGTGCCGAACCGCTTCGTTTACGGGCTGACCAAGGCAGCCGTCATCGGCCTGACCAAATCGGTCGCCGCCGACTATGTCGGCAAGGGCATACGCTGCAATGCGATCTGTCCGGGCACGGTCGAAAGCCCGTCGCTGCAGGATCGCATGCATGCGCAGGGCGACTACGAAGCAGCTCGCGCCGCCTTCATCGCTCGCCAGCCGATGGGCCGCCTCGGCACGCCCGAGGAAATCGCCGATCTCGCCGTCTATCTGGCCGGCGCCACCTATACGTCGGGGCAGGCTTATAATATCGACGGTGGCTGGTCGATCTAAGCTCATCTCAAATCAAGGAGAGGAATTCTATGAAACTGCTGCGCTATGGCGAGGCGGGGAACGAACGCCCCGGCCTGCTCGATGCCGATGGAACGATCCGTGACCTCTCCGCCCATGTCACCGACATTGCCGGCAAGGCGCTTGACCCGGCATCGCTCGAGACATTGTCGAAGCTCGATCCGAAATCGCTGCCGGCGGTTTCCGGCAAGCCGCGGATCGGCGCCTGCGTCGCCGGCACCGGCAAATTCATCTGCATCGGTCTCAACTATTCCGACCACGCCGCCGAAACCGGCGCTACCGTGCCGCCTGAGCCGATCATCTTCATGAAGGCAAGCTCGGCTATTGTCGGGCCGAATGACGACGTGCTGATCCCGCGCGGCTCGGTCAAGACCGACTGGGAGGTCGAGCTCGGCGTGGTCATCGGCAGAAAAGCGAAGTATGTCACCGAGGCCGAGGCGCTGGATTATGTCGCCGGCTATTGCGTCGCGCATGACGTCTCCGAGCGCGCGTTCCAGGCCGAGCGCCAGGGCCAGTGGACCAAGGGCAAGAGCTGCGACACGTTCGGGCCGATCGGTCCGTGGCTGGTGACCAAGGACGAGGTCAAGGACCCGCAGAACATCCCGATGTGGCTGACGGTCAACGGCAAGACGATGCAAAACGGCTCGACCAAGACCATGGTCTTCGGCGTCGCTTATCTCGTGTCCTATCTCAGCCAGTTCATGTCGCTGCACCCCGGCGACATCATCTCGACCGGCACGCCGCCCGGCGTCGGCCTCGGCATGAAGCCGCCGGTGTTCCTGAAGCCCGGCGACGTCGTCGAGCTCGGCATCGAAGGGCTGGGCATCCAGAAGCAGACGTTCAGGGCTGACGTGTAGCGCACTCTTCCCTTCTCTCCTTGTGGGAGAAGGAAAAAGAGCAGCTACTTCAGCACCCTCCCATCGGCCCCAAACCGGTACGTCTTCGCCGGATCCGGCGTCGCGTAGAGCGTGGCACCAGGTTCGGCGTTATAGACGCCAAAAATGCGCACGGTGATCAAGCCAGCCTTCTCGCAGTCGAGATAGAGATTGGTGTCGGCGCCAAGATGCTCGGCATGGACAACCGTGCCTTTCCAGGCACCGGATTTCGCATCGACGGTCAGGTGCTCGGGACGGACACCGATGGTCTTGGCCGTCTCGCCAAGCCTGGCCCCGTCGACGAAGTTCATCTTCGGTGAGCCGATGAAGCCGGCGACGAATTCATTTGCCGGCGAATTGTAAAGCTCCATCGGTCCGCCGATCTGCTCGATCTTTCCCGCGTTCAGCACGACGATCTTGTCGGCCAGTGTCATCGCCTCGACCTGGTCGTGGGTGACATAGATCATCGTGGCCTTCAGCCGACGGTGCAGCTGGGCGATCTCCAGCCTGGTGTTGACGCGCAGCGCGGCATCGAGGTTGGACAGGGGCTCGTCGAACAGAAAAAGCTTGGGCTCGCGCACCACGGCGCGGCCGATGGCGACGCGCTGGCGCTGACCGCCGGAAAGCTCGGCCGGCCGCCTCTCTAGGTAGGGCTCCAGCGACAGCATCGAAGAGGCGATGCCGATGCGGCGGTCGATCTCGGCCGCCGGCGTGCCCGCCTGCTTGAGGCCGAGACCCATGTTGTTCTTCACCGTCAGATGCGGATAGAGCGCATAGGTTTGGAACACCATGGCGATGCCGCGTTTGGCGGGCGGCGTGGCGGAGACGTCCGCCCCGTCGATCACCACGCGGCCCGAGGTCGAGTCCTCCAGCCCGGCAATGACCCTGAGCAGCGTCGACTTTCCACAGCCGGATGGACCGACGAAGACGACGAACTCGCCATCCGTCACCTCGAGGTTGATGCCCTTCAGCACCTCTACCGGCCCGAAGGCCTTTTTGACATTCTCGATGTTCAGCGAGCCCACGGCTTCGTCCCTGTTCTAGAGTTTCACGGCGAGGCCGCTGCGCACGCTCTCGTCGGCGGCAAGGCAGACGGCGAGCGACTTCACCGCGTCGTCCATGTGACGGGTCAAGTCGAGATCCTCGCGAACCGCCTTCAGCACAAACGCCTGTTCCAGGTCGCAAAGATCCTGATGGCCAGGCTCGCCCTCCATCAACAGCATCTCGTCCGGTTTGGCGAACTTGCCGTCCGCGCCGGTCGCCGCACTGTGCAGGCGGATGGTCGAGGTCTTGGTGTGGGTGTCGATGTCGTCGGACCTGACGCCCTCCTTCATGACGATCGACACGCAGCCATTGGGCGAGATCACGTCCTTCACGAAGAAGGCCGTCTCCGAGATCATCGGCCCCCAGCCGGCCTCGTACCAGCCGACCGAACCATCGTCGAACAGCACCTGCAGGTGGCCGTAATTATACATCGTGGGCGCAATCTCGTCGGTCAGCCGCAGCCCCATGCCGCGCACCTCGACCGGCCTGGCGTCGGTGATCTGCAGCATCACGTCGAGATAATGCACGCCGCAGTCGACGATCGGCGACGTCGTCTGCATCAACTGCTTGTGCGTCTCCCAGCTATGGCCGGAGGATTGCTGGTTGAGGTTCATTCGGAACACGTAAGGGCCGCCGAGCTTGCGCGCCTCGGCGATCAGCCGGATCCAGGACGGATGGTGGCGCAGGATGTAGCCGATCACCAGTTTTTTGCCGTTGGCCTTGGCTGCCGCGACCACGCGCTTTGCATCGGCGACGGTGGTTGCCAGCGGCTTCTCGAGGAAGACATGGCAGCCGGCCTCGAACGCTCTCACCGCATAGTCGGCATGGCTGTCGGAATAGGTTGCGATGCAGGCGACGTCAGGACTCTCGTCGCGCAGCGCCTGGTCAAAGGAGCGCCTGATGCCATAACTGGCGAGCCCGGCCGGCAACGGCACGTCGGAGCGATTGACCAGTGCCGCGATCTCGAAGCCCGGATTGGTATGGTAGGCCAGCGCATGGCTGCGGCCCATATTGCCGAGACCGGCGACGACGACGCGCAGAGGTTGTTGCGAACTCACTTGACCGCTCCCGAAGTGATGCCGCGGATCAGCTGCCGCGAGAAGATGACGTAGAGGATCAGCACCGGCATGATCGCCAGTGACAGTGCCGCCAGAATGGCGTTCCAGTTGGTGACGAACTGGCCGAGGAACAGCTGGGCGCCGAGCGTCACTGTCTTGGTCTCCTCCGACGGCGCCAGGATCAGCGGGAACCACAGATCGTTCCAGATCGGGATCATGGTGAAGACCGCGACCGTCGCCATCGATGGGCGCACCAGCGGCAGCACCAGCCGGAAAAAGATAGTGTATTCGGACAGGCCGTCGATCCTGCCCGCATTCTTCAGATCGTCCGAGACCTGCTTCATGAATTCCGACAGGATGAAGACGGCAAGCGGCAGGCCCTGCGCCGTGTAGACCAGGATCAGCGCCGTCAGCGTGTTGACCAGCCCGCTCGCCACCATCAGCTGCAGGATGGCGACGGTGCCGAGGCGGATCGGGATCATGATGCCGAGCGCCAGATAGAGCCCCATCAGCGAATTGCCGCGGAAGCGGTATTCCGACAGCGCGAACGCAGCCATGGCGCCGAACAGAAGCACGAAGAACAGCGAGGCGACGGTGACGACAAGGCTGTTCTGGAAATAGTGGATGAAGTCGCCCTGGCCGATCACCGTGGCGTAGCCGATCAGGTCGAACGTCCCTGGCGTCGGCGGCGTCAGCGGCGCGCCGAAAATCCCTGCGCGCGATTTGAACGAATTCATGATGACGAGGATGACCGGAAACAGCGCGATGGCGGTGTAGGTCAACAGGATCGCGTGGGCGCCAATGGTGCGGGGCAGCGAGCGGGTTGCCGTGCTCATGTCGCGCCTCAGAACTGGTAGCGACGCAAGCGCGTCTGCACGAGGAACAGATAGACGCAGACGCCGCCGAGGATGATCAGGAACATCATCGTGGCGATCGCCGCGCCCATGTTGGGATCGCCGACCTGCAGCTGGAAACCGAAGAAGGCGCGGTAGAGGAAGGTGCCGAGAATATCCGTTGAATAGTTCGGCCCGGCCAGCGCGCCTTGCGCGGTGTAGATCAGGTCGAAAGCGTTGAAATTGCCGACGAAGGTCAGGATCGAGATGATTCCGATCGACGGCAGGATGAGCGGCAGCTTGATCTTCCAGAACTGCGCCATCCCGGTGATGCCGTCGCATTCGGCCGCTTCGATCACCTCTTCGGGAATGGACAGCAGTGCCGCATAGATCAGCATCATCGGGATGCCGACGAACTGCCACACCGAGATCAGGCTGAGCGCGGTCAGCGCATATTGTGCCTTGCCGAGCCAGGGCGTGAACAGGCTTTTCAGGCCGACAAGGTCCATCATATGCGGCGCCACGCCCCATAGCGGCGACAGGATCAGCTTCCAGGCGAAGCCGACAATGACGAAGGACAGGATCGTCGGCACGAAGATCGCCGTGCGGTAGAAGGCGGAAAACCGCAGCCTGGGGCTGGACAGAAGTGCGGCCAAAAGGACGCCGATCGGGTTCTGCACCAGCATATGGATGATGAAGAACCAGACATTGTTCCTGAGCGCGTTCCAGAAGTTGACCGACCAGTTGGGGTCACCGAACAGCATGCGGAAATTTTCCAGTCCGACGAAGACCTGCGACTGATTGATGTTGCGGAACAAGGAAAGCTGCAGCGTGCCGGCCAGAGGCAGGATCATGATCGCCGTATAGACCAGCAGCGCCGGCGCCAGGAAAACGCCGATATGCCAACGGAACGGTCTTTTCGGTGCTGCGGCCATGCGTTCGGTCCCCGCGGATCAGGTTCTTGCAATTGCCGTCAAAGGGCGCGGCGCCTCCCTCCCCCTCGAGGGGAGGGCGCCTCGCACAGCGAGGCGGGTGGGGTCGGCGAGGCGGCCCGCCATCGTGGTTTCGACCGTGCTTTCCAGCAGCGATCAAGCCGCAGCCTGCCTCGACCAACCCTCTCAGTCGCCTTCGGCGACATCTCCCCCTCGAGGGGGGAGACAACGCTTCGCCGCGCTCTTACTTCGCCGGCTTATACCAGCTGTCGAGGCCGTCCTGCAGCTTCTTGGCGGCAGCTTCCGGCGTGTCGGTGCCGTTGATGACGTTGGCCGATTCAACCCACGTCTCGTTTTCGAGGTTCGGCGTGCCGCGCGACAGGATCTGGTAGGTCGAGCGGATCGTCGACTTGCACTTGCCACGCCAGGAGACGAATTCCTGGGCCAGCGGGTCTTCCATCTTCACCGGGGTGTTGTTCAGGCTGAAGAAGCCCGGCAGCGCGTTGGCGTAGATGGTGGCGAAATCCGGCGAGGCCACCCAGGACAGGAAGGTCTTGGCCGCATCCGCGTTCTTCGAGGCCGCATTGAGGCCCATGCCGATGTCGGTGTGGTCGGAGATGTAGCAGGTGTCGCCGGCCTTCTGCACCGGCGGCGGGAAGGCGCCCATCTTGAACTGCGCCTGCGTGTTGAACAGGCCGATCTCCCACGAGCCGGCCGGGTAGATGGCGGCGCGGCCGAGCGTGAACAGGTTCTGGCTGTCCGGATAGGTCTGCGCCTCGAAGCCGTCGCCGAGATAGTCCTTCCACCTGGCCAGTTCCTTGAAGGGCTCGACCCACTGCGGATCGGTCAGCTTCTGCTCGCCCTTGATCAGCGCCAGGCGGCCTTCCTCGCCCTTCCAGTAGTTCGGGCCGATGTTCTGGTAGCCCATGGTCGCCGCTTCCCAGAGGTCCTTGGTGCCCATCGCCATCGGGATGTAGGTGCCGTCGGCTTTGATCTTGTCCAGCGCGGCGAAGAATTCGTCGCGCGTCTCCGGCACCTTGATGCCGAGCTTGTCGAAGGCGTCCTTGTTGTAGATGAAGCCATGGATGACGGAGGCCATCGGCACGCAGAAACTCGACTTGCCGTCGTCGGTCTGCCAGGCGGCCTTGGCGACGTCGGAAAAGTTCTCCATGCCGGGCAGGGTCGAGATGTCGGCGAGGTTGCCCTTCTTGAAGAGCTCCAGCGACTTGTCGAACGGGCGGCAGGTGATCAGGTCGCCGGCCGAGCCGGCGGCGAGTTTGGCGCCGAGGGCGGCGTCATATTCGGTTGGCGCCGACGGCGCGAACACCACCTTGATGCCCGGGTTCTTGGCTTCGAAGGCCGGGATCAGCTTGTCCTTCCAGATGGCAAGGTCGTCGCCGCGCCAGCTTTCGATGTTGAGCGTTACGTCGTCGGCGTAAGCCACCCCGGCGGAGCCGAGAATGCTGGTGCCGAGAAGAAGTGCCGTCAGTAGCTTCGTTGTCATGCTCAGTCTCCCTGTTGACCTTTTTCAGGTTCGGTTTTGATGAGAACAGAGGCATTGCGCCCCTTGCTCCCCTCGATCGCGGAAAGGGCTGGCCGCAGCTTGTGGCCGGTCCCTTCCAGTATCTTCTCGGCCGCGTCGGCGCTGGTGGCGCCGGCGGCGAGCAGAATGGCGGTCTTGACGGCGCCGCCGCTCTTTTCGAGCAGGCGCGCCGCCTCGTCCTTGTCGCGCCCGCTGACGGCGGCGACGATGCGTGCGGCGCGGTCGCGCAGCTTGATGTTGTCGGCCATGAGGTTGACCATGTAGCCGTTATGGACATGGCCGAGATGGATTGCGGCCAGCGTCGACAGCATGTTGAGCGCGATCTTCTGGGCGGTGCCGGCGCCCATGCGCGTCGAGCCGGCAATCAGCTCCGGCGGCGTTTCGAGCAGGATGGCGATGTCGGCCAGCCGCAGCAGCGGCGCATCCCTGTTGTTGGCGATGGCAATCGTCGCTGCACCGCGGCGCCTGGCTTCCTCGATCGCGCGGACAGCGTAAGGTGTCGAGCCGCTGGCCGAGACGGCGATCAGGCAATCGCTATTGCCGATGCCGGCGGCGGCGACCGCAGCCGAAGCTTCGTCAACGTCATCCTCAGGCCCGCCGGCCAGTGTCCTGAAAGCTTCGTCGCCGCCGGCGATCAGGATGGCGATGCGGTCGCGCTGGATACCGAAAGTGCCCGGCAGTTCCAGCGCATCGGCCAATGCCATCAGGCCCGAGCTGCCGGCGGCCGCATAGGCGAGCTTGCCGCCGCTTTTCAGCCGGGTTGCGATAATTTCGGCTGCCGCGGCAATGGCAGGAATGGCGCCGCGTACGGCCTTGGCGGCCTCGATCTGTGCGTTGGCCAAAGAGGAAAGGATGGCGTCCGGGGCCTGGATGTCCAGTCCCTCGGCATTGTGGTGAAGCGCTTCGGTGCGCGTTTCGGCCATCCGCTTTCCTCCAATCCAGAAAACAATACCAAAAAAATACCACTTGTCCACACGCATTAATGAAATCCCTACGTTCGGGATAGGCCTGCAGACGAAATCCGCTGATTTCTCAACAAACTAGGCCTTAACTTTTTTGAAATGGAAATTAACCCTTGGCTATTGGTATTTTATTGGTATTATCCGCCCCGAGGAGAAATCGCGTGAAATTCGTGCTCGGCATCGATGGCGGCGGCACCAGCTGCAGGGCGGCCCTTGCAACGGCCGACGGCAGCGTCCTCGGCCGCGCCAAAAGCGGCGCCGCCAACATCCGCACCGATCTCACCGGCGCCAGGACGAACATCGTCGACGCGGCGCAGCAGGCCTTTGTCGCCGCGGGCAGGGATCCCGCACTGATCCCGCAAACGCCGGCCGTTCTCGGCCTGGCCGGCGCCAATGTCGGCACCTATAGGCAGCAGCTCGAAGCGATCCTGCCGTTCCGCATCAGCCGTGTCGAGACCGACGCCGAAATCGCGCTGGAAGGTGCGGTCGGCTCCGGCGACGGCGCCATGGCCATCCTCGGCACCGGCACCGCCTATATGGCGCGCAGACAAGGCAAGTCGCGCGCCATCGGCGGCTGGGGGTTCCAGGTCGGCGACCAGGGCAGCGGCGCCCGCATCGGCCGCGACCTGCTTGAGCAGACGCTGCTCGCCTATGACGGCATCCGCGAAGGCTCGCCGCTGACGCAGGCCATGCTCGCCATCTTCCGCAACAATCCCGAGGATGTGGTCGAATTCACCACCAACGCCAAGCCCGGCGATTTCGGCGGCTTCGCGCCCAAGGTGTTCGAACACGCCGAAAAAGGCGACGTCGTCGCTATCTGGATCCTCGACAAGGCGGTCGCCGATGTCGAGGCAGCGCTTGGCGTACTCGACCTGGGCGGCGACGATCCGCTCTGCCTGCTCGGCGGGCTGGCGCCGCTTTACGCGCCGCGCCTGTCGGCCCGCTACCGGGCGCTGCTGAAACCGCCGCTCGACGACGCGCTGGGCGGCGCGGTGCAGATGGCGGTTCGGATTTTCGCAAACACGGCGGAAACAGCGCGATGAGCGAGGCCGCCGACCAGATATTCACGGCGCTGAAACAATCGTCGCAGAGCGGCGCGCCGCTCTATCTGCAGCTGAGGAAGAGCATCGAGGATGCGGTCAAACGCGGGCTGATCGGACCGGGCGATGCGCTGCCTTCCGAGCGCGACATCGCCAGCAAGGCCGACATTTCGCGCGTCACCGTGCGCAAGGCGGTGCAGGACCTGGTCAAGGGCGGCATCCTCGTCCAGCGCCATGGTTCCGGTACCTTCGTTGCGCCGCGCATGGAGCGCGTCGAGCAGTCGCTGTCGATGCTGACCTCGTTTACCGAAGACATGGCGCGGCGCGGCATGGCGGTGCGTTCAGCCTGGCTCGACCGCGGCCTCTATCCGCCGTCGCCCGACGAGATGATGGTGCTCGGCCTGGCGTCGAACGAATTGGTGGCGCGCGTGGCGCGCCTGCGCATCGCCAACGACACGCCGCTGGCGATCGAGCGCGCCTCGCTATCAACAAGCGTGCTGCCCGATCCGGCGGCGATCGGTTCGTCGCTCTACGCGGCGCTGGAAAAGACCGGCAACAGACCGGTGCGGGCCGTGCAGCGCATTTCCGCCACCAATCTCGGCGATGGCGATGCGCATCTGCTCGAAGTGCCGCCAGGCATTGCCGGCCTGCATATCGAGCGTATCTCCTATCTGGCGAGCGGCAAGGTGATCGAGTTCACCCGCTCCATCTACAGAGGCGACGCCTATGATTTTGTCGCCGAACTCCGGCTAAGCGGGCCGGGCGAAGAGGGCCGGTCATGAGCGCAACAATTACCCATATGCGGCGCGAGATCGACGAGATCCCGGAGGCCACCGCGCGCCTGCTCGACGGCTCGGCCGCGGTGCTGACCGAGGCCGGGCGCGGCATTCGCGAGCGCGACCCGAATTTCGTCGTCACCGTGGCGCGCGGTTCGTCCGACCATGCCGCAACCTTCATGAAATATGCCGTGGAGCTGACCGCCGGGCTGGCGGTTGCATCGGTCGGCCCGTCGATCGCCTCGATCTATGGCGCCAAGCTGAAGCTGGGCGGCTCGGCCTGCCTGGCGATCTCGCAGTCCGGCAAGAGCCCGGACATCGTCGCAATGGCGCAGGCGGCGCGGGCCGGCGGGTCGCTGACCGTCGCCATCACCAACACTGCCGATTCGCCGCTCGCGCGAGCCTCGGATTACGCCATCGATATCTTGGCCGGACCGGAGCTCAGCGTCGCGGCGACGAAGACCTTCGTCAATTCGGCGGTCGCCGGCCTCGCCTTGATGGCGCACAGCACCGGCGATGACAAACTTCTGGCAGCACTCGCCCGCCTGCCGGAGCATTTTCGCAAGGCGATCGCTTGCGACTGGATGGCGCTGGCAGCGGCACTCGAGACGCCGAAATCGCTGTTCATCCTTGGCCGTGGCCCGTCGGCGGCGATCGCCAACGAGGCGGCGCTGAAATTCAAGGAAACCTGCGCCATGCACGCGGAAGCCTATAGTGCCGCCGAGGTCATGCACGGCCCGCTGGCGCTGATCGGTCCCGGCTTCCCGGTGCTGGCTCTGGCTGCTCGCGATGCGTCCGAACCGTCGGTGGCCGATGCCGCCGACAGCCTGGCCGGCAAGGGCGCCGCCGTCTTTGTGACGTCGAACAAGGCAAGGAGCGCACAGCCGCTGCCGCATGTCGCAACCGGTCATCCGCTGACCGATCCACTGACGCTGATCGTGTCGTTCTATGGTTTCGTCGAGGCTTTTGCTCGCCATCGCGGTCTCGACCCCGACACGCCGCCCAATCTGCGCAAGGTGACGGAAACGCTATGAGCGATCGCTTTGCCCTGACCGGCGCCCGGATTTTCGATGGCGACGACTGGCACGACAATGCGGCGCTTGTCGTGCGCGACGGCCTCGTCGAGGCCATCGTTGCCGCCGGCGCGATTCCATCAAATGTTGCGCGTATCGAGACCGGCGGCGGCATGCTGGCGCCTGGCTTCGTCGATCTGCAGGTCAATGGCGGCGGCGGCGTCATGCTCAACGACCATCCGGACGTTGCCTCGATCGAGGCCATCTGCCGGGCGCACGCACCCTTCGGCACGACGGCGCTGTTGCCGACGCTGATCACCGACACGTCCGAGATCACCGCCGCGGCGGTTGCGGCCGGAGCCGAGGCGGCACGGAGGAAGGTGCCAGGGTTCCTGGGCCTGCATCTTGAAGGGCCGCATCTTTCGATCGCCCGCAAGGGCGCGCATGACCCGGCCCTGATCCGGCCGATGCTAGGCCCCGACCAGGCGATGCTGATCGCCGCACGGAAAAACCTGCCCGTGCTGCTGACGACGGTGGCGCCCGAATCCGTCGAGCCCGGCCAGGTGTCGGCACTTAGCAAGGCCGGCATTGTCGTCAGCATCGGCCATTCCGATACCGGCTATGCCACGGCTCGCGCCTTTGCCGAGGCCGGCGCAACGGTGGTCACCCATCTGTTCAATGCGATGAGCCAGATCGGCAATCGCGAGCCGGGGCTGGCGGGCGCGGCAATCGATGCCGGCACATTCTATGCCGGCATCATCGCCGACGGTATCCATGTCGATCCGGCCACCATGGCCATCGCCTTGCGCGCCAAGCAGGGGCCGGGCAAGATCCTGCTCGTCACCGACGCGATGGCGACGATCGGTACCGACATGACCTCGTTTACGCTGAACGGCCGCACCATCCACCGTAAGGATGGCAGGCTGACACTTGCCGACGGCACGCTGGCGGGCGCCGATCTCGACATGATTTCCGCGGTGCGCTTCGTGCACCGCGTCGTCGGTCTCGACCTCGACGAAGCCTTGCGCATGGCCTCGCTCTATCCGGCGCAAGCGATCGGCCAGTCGCGCCGGCTCGGGCGTTTCGCCAAAGGCACCGCCGCCAACATCGTTTCGCTGTCGGACGATCTGGACATTAAAAGCGTCTGGATCGACGGCGCCAAAGTTTTTGCAGCTAACGCTATCCCTCCGGCTTAGCCGGTTTTGGACGTATAGAGGTCCTTATAGGTCTCGCGCAGCAGGTTCTTCTGCACCTTGCCCATCGTGTTGCGCGGCAGTTCGTCGACGAAGATCACCCGTTTCGGATGCTTGTACCTGGCAAGGCGCCCGGCGATAGCCTCGATGATCCCCGCGGCGCTGATGGTCGAGCCCGGCGCCCGCACCACGACCGCGGTGACGCCTTCGCCGAAATCCGGATGGGCAACGCCGATGACAGCGCTTTCGGCAACACCAGGCAGCGCGTCGATCTCGCTCTCGACTTCCTTCGGATAGATATTGTAGCCGCCCGAAATGATCAGGTCTTTGCCGCGACCGACGATGTGGACATAGCCGTCGGCATCGATCAGCCCGAGATCGCCGGTGATGAAGAAACCATCGTCACGGAATTCGGCCCTGGTCTTTTCCGGCATGCGCCAGTAGCCGCAAAAGACGTTCGGGCCCTTGACCTCGATCATGCCGACCTCGCCCCGGGCAAGTGTTTCGCCGCCGTCGGGATCGGCGATGCGCAGGGAGACGCCGGGCAAGGGGAAGCCAACCGTGCCGGCTCGCCGCTCGCCCTCATACGGGTTCGACGTGTTCATATTGGTCTCGGTCATACCGTAGCGCTCGAGAATGGCGTGGCCGGTGCGCTCTCGCCAGGCTCTGTGCGTCTCGGCCAAAAGCGGCGCCGAGCCAGAAATGAACAGGCGGATGCTTTTCGCCGCCTGCCGGTTCAAACCGTCCTGCTGCAGCAGGCGGACGTAGAAGGTCGGCACGCCCATCAGGACGGTGGCGCGCGGCAGCAGCGAGACGATGCGGGCCGGGTCGAATTTGGTTTCGAACAGCATCGAGGCGCCGGCCATCAGGACGACATTGGTGGCGACGAAAAGGCCATGCGTGTGGAAAACCGGCAGCGCGTGAACCAGCACGTCTGCGGCGGTGAAGCGCCAGAGGTCGACCAGCACCCGCGCATTCGAGGCGAGGTTTTCGTGGCTGAGCATGGCGCCTTTCGAACGGCCGGTCGTGCCGGACGTGTAGAGGATCGCAGCAAGGTCGTCCGGCCCGCGCGCCACATCGTGGAAGTCCACGGCCGCCTCAGAGGCGCGATCGGTCAACGAACCCTCGCCCTTGCTGCCGAGTGTCACGACCGCAGCGCCCGAGGCCTGCGCCAAGGCGCCGATTTCGCTCACTCGCGCCGGGTCGCAGACGACCAGGCGTGGCTCGGCATCCCTGAAGAAATAGTCGAGCTCGGTCAGCGTATAGGCGGTGTTGAGCGGCAGGAAGATCGCGCCGGCACGCAGGCAGGCGAGGTAAAGGAAAATGGCCTCCGGGCTCTTCTCGACCTGAACGGCGACGCGGTCGCCGGCTTCGACGCCGAGCCGCGACAGCGCATGCGCCAGTTGTGCGGAGCGCGCCAGCATATCGCCGTAGCTGATCGAGCGCCCGTCCTCTGCCTCCATCAAAAGGCGTCCGTGCGCGAGCATCCGGGCACGGAAAGCATCAAACAGATGGTTGCTCATGTTTACCCCGAGCGGCTGACTCCGGCCGGACGGCGGCGGTCAGCCGGCCGCCTTGTCCGCCGCCGTCCTGATTGCCTCGATGTTTGCCCGGTAGGCTTCGACGCTGCCGCCCTTGAAGATGGCCGCACCGGCGACCAGCACGCTGGCGCCGGCGGCAGTGACCAGGGGCGCAGTTTCGGGCGAGATGCCGCCGTCGATCTCGATCCTGATCGGCCTGCGGCCGATCAGCGCCTTCACCCGCTTCACCTTGTCGACGATCGCCGGAATGAAGGCCTGGCCGCCGAACCCCGGATTGACCGTCATGATCAGGATCAGATCAAGCCGGTCAAGCACGTATTCGATCATCGTCTCCGGTGTCGCGGGGTTGAGTGACACACCGGCCTTCTTGCCAAGGTTTTTGATCGTTTGCAGCGACCGGTCGAGATGTGGCCCGGCTTCGGCGTGCACCGTGATGCCGTCGCAGCCGGCGTCGGCGAAGGCGGCCAGATAAGGATCGGCCGGGGCGATCATCAGATGGCAGTCGAAGAAGGCCTTGGTGCGGTTGCGGATCGCCTTGATCACCGGCGGCCCGAAGGTGATGTTCGGGACGAAATGCCCGTCCATGACGTCGAGGTGGATCCAGTCGGCGCCGGCGGCGGCCACCGCCTCGACCTCGTCGCCGAGCTTCGAGAAATCGGAAGCCAGCACCGATGGCGCAATCAGGGTTTTTTGAGCCATGTCCGCTTCCCGTTGTTGAGCCCGCCTTCGCCGTAATCATCTCGGCGCCGCTTGTCGACAGGAATCCGGCGTCCGCGCAGAAGGCGAGAAGCGGTGCGAGCCACTTCTCTTCTGGTGCAGACCTTTCCTCCAAGGCCTTTCCAGTGCACGGCCTTGGATTTCAGTTCGAATGGCGCCGCAGCCTGGCCGTCCGTGGCAGGAAGAGCTTGCGGTTGCCTTGTTTCACCTTCTGCAGATCGGGCTTCTTCAGCCCAGCGGCGAGCGCCAAGATCGACAATCCGCTGGCAGCCTGGATGGCGCGGCGCAAACGGCCGCCACGAGAGCGCACGAACGCCCCGTGGTCGCAAGACATGGATCTCCCCCCACAGGTCATGGGAAGGCGAAGGTCGCGCTGAGCTCCTGCTGTTCCATGAGACCATGGAGCCTCTGGATCTGTGGTCATGGGGCTTTCCTTTCCGGGGCCGCACCGTGCGGCACCTGAGCGTCTGTCGCGGGGCGAGGCGGAAAGGTTCATGGGCCGGGGCCGGGCCGGCTGGATCACCGCCGGAAAATACCGGCCTGCCGGTCCCGGATCCGATCAACCGCGATGAATGGTGAACGCCTTGCGCAGAATGCTTGCGCGCCACGCAGCCTGTTCTTATATACGCGCCAAGCCGTCCAGCGCCGAATGCCGGTTGCCGGAGCGGAATTTCTTGTGAACAGGGGCTTTCATCGGAACGCCTGTACGGGTCCTGAGAGCCTGCTTAGCGGAGAGATTAGAACAATGGCAAAAGTAATCGGTATCGATCTGGGAACAACCAACTCCTGTGTCGCCATCATGGATGGCAAGGAATCCAAGGTCATCGAGAATGCGGAAGGCGCCCGCACGACCCCTTCCATCGTCGCCATCAACAGCGACGGCGAGCGCCTCGTCGGCCAGCCGGCCAAGCGCCAGGCGGTCACCAATCCTGAAAACACCATTTTCGCGGTCAAGCGCCTGATCGGCCGCCGCTACGACGATCCGGTGACGGAGAAGGACAAGAAGCTTGTCCCCTACAAGATCGTCAAGGGCGACAATGGCGATGCCTGGGTCGAGGCCGGCGGCAAGAAGCAGTCGCCCAGCCAGATCTCGGCGATGATCCTGCAGAAGATGAAGGAAACGGCGGAGGCCTATCTCGGCGAGAAGGTCGAGAAGGCGGTCATCACCGTTCCGGCCTATTTCAACGACGCCCAGCGCCAGGCGACCAAGGATGCCGGCAAGATCGCCGGCCTCGAAGTGCTGCGCATCATCAACGAGCCGACGGCGGCCGCACTTGCCTATGGACTGGACAAGAAGGAAGGCAAGACGATTGCCGTCTATGACCTTGGCGGCGGCACGTTCGACATTTCGGTGCTCGAAATCGGTGACGGCGTGTTCGAGGTGAAGTCGACCAATGGCGACACCTTCCTCGGCGGCGAAGATTTCGACATGCGCCTGGTCGAATATCTGGCGGCCGAGTTCAAGAAGGAACAGGGCATCGACCTGCGGAACGACAAGCTCGCCCTGCAGCGCCTCAAGGAAGCGGCTGAAAAGGCCAAGATCGAGCTGTCGTCCACCACGCAGACCGAAATCAACCTGCCCTTCATCACCGCCGATGCCACCGGCCCCAAGCACCTGACGCTGAAGCTGACGCGGGCGAAGTTCGAGAGCCTGGTCGAGGATCTCGTCCAGCGCACGATCGATCCCTGCAAGGCGGCGCTCAAGGACGCCGGCCTCAAGGCCGGCGAAATCGACGAAGTCGTCCTGGTCGGCGGCATGACCCGCATGCCCAAGATCCAGGAGATCGTGAAGCAGTTCTTCGGCAAGGAGCCGCACAAGGGCGTCAACCCGGATGAAGTTGTTGCATTGGGCGCCGCCATCCAGGCCGGCGTGCTGCAGGGCGACGTCAAGGACGTGCTGTTGCTCGACGTGACGCCGCTGTCGCTCGGCATCGAGACGCTGGGCGGCGTGTTCACGCGGCTGATCGAACGCAACACGACGATCCCGACGAAGAAGAGCCAGGTGTTCTCCACGGCCGAGGATTCACAGTCGGCGGTGACCATCCGCGTCTTCCAGGGCGAGCGTGAAATGGCCGCCGACAACAAGGCGCTCGGCCAGTTCGATCTGGTCGGCATCCCGCCTGCGCCGCGCGGCGTGCCGCAGATCGAGGTCACCTTCGACATCGACGCCAACGGCATCGTCAACGTCTCGGCCAAGGACAAGGGCACCGGCAAGGAGCACCAGATCCGCATCCAGGCGTCTGGCGGCCTTTCGGACGCCGACATCGAGAAGATGGTCAAGGACGCCGAGGCCAATGCCGAAGCGGACAAGAAGCGGCGCGCGCTGGTCGAGGCCCGCAACCAGGCCGAGGCGCTGGTGCATTCTTCGGAGAAGTCGCTGAAGGAATATGGCGAGAAGGTTTCCGAGGCCGACCGCACGGCGATTGCCGATGCGATCGCGGCATTGAAGACCGCTGCCGAAGGCGACGATGTGACCGAGATCGAGGCCAAGACGCAGACGCTCGCCGAAGTCTCGATGAAACTCGGCCAGGCCATGTACGAGGCTTCGCAGAAGGAAGCCGCCGAGGCCGACGCCAAGGCTGATGCCGCCAAGGACAGCGACGTCGTCGATGCCGATTTCGAGGAAATCGACGAGGACGACGAGAAGAAGAAGTCGGCCTGAACCGCCTGACGGTACAGGTAAGCAAAAAGCCCGGCGCGCAGCCGGGCTTTTTTGCAACCCTTTGCCAGAAAAACGCGGAGCTCCCCGAAAAAATGCGGACAAAGCCTCGTAGACACTGGCATCGCGGCTCCATCACACCTAAATCGGAACAGCGTGCCGGCAAACGACGCAACGATGCTTCAAGACGTTGACTATCCGGACTGCGGGAAAACATGAAAGCTGATTTTTACGAAACGCTGGGCGTGCAAAAGGGCGCCGACGAGAAGGAGCTCAAGAGCGCTTTCCGCAAGTTGGCCATGCAGTTCCATCCCGACCGCAACCCAGGCGACCATGCCTGCGAGCACAAGTTCAAGGAAATCAACGAAGCCTACGAAACGCTGAAGGACCCGCAAAAGCGTGCCGCCTATGATCGCTTCGGCCACGCGGCCTTCGAGCACGGCGGCATGAATGGCGGGGCGCAGGGCTTTGGCGCGGGCGGCTTCGCCGACATTTTCGAAGACATTTTCGGCGACATGATGGGCGGGCGCCAGCGCCGCTCGTCCGGCGGCCGCGAGCGCGGCGCCGACCTGCGCTACAATATGGAAATCACGCTGGAGGAGGCATTTTCCGGCAAGACCGCGCAGATTCGCGTGCCGGCCTCGATCTCCTGCTCGGAATGCTCCGGCAGCGGCGCCAAGCCCGGCACCCAGCCCGTCACCTGCTCGATGTGCAACGGCCACGGCAAGGTGCGCGCCACGCAAGGCTTCTTCTCGATCGAGCGCACCTGCCCGCAATGCCAGGGGCGCGGCCAGACCATCAAGGATCCGTGCCCCAAATGCGCCGGCCAGGGCCGTGTCACCGAGGAGCGCTCGCTGTCGGTAAACATCCCTGCCGGCATCGAGGACGGCACCCGCATCCGGCTGGCCAATGAGGGCGAGGCCGGCCTACGCGGCGGCCCGTCCGGCGATCTCTACATCTTCCTCGCGGTCAAGCCGCACGAATTCTTCCAGCGCGACGGCGCCGATCTTTATTGCAAGGTGCCGATCTCGATGACAACGGCAGCGCTTGGCGGCTCGTTCGAGGTGACGACACTGGACGGTACCCAGACGAAGGTGAAGGTGCCGGAAGGCACCCAGAACGGTCGCCAGTTCCGCCTCAAGGGCAAGGGCATGCCGGTGCTGCGCCAGCCCAATATTGGCGACCTCTACATCCAGACCGTGGTTGAGACGCCGCAGAACCTTTCGCGCCGCCAGCGCGAATTGCTGGAAGAATTCGAGCAGCTTTCCTCAAAGGACAATTCGCCTCAGTCGAGCGGATTTTTCGCCCGCATGAAGGACTTTTTCGAAACGTTCGGCGAGCACCGAAGCTGATCCCTGGAAAACGCTTCCCGAGCGTCATCAACACCTTATCCGGGGATTCGCCTTGTCTTGCACCTCGTAGCTGTTAAGTAGCATGCGAGGGAGCGTTGAGGAGGACTTTCGATGACGCGTAGTCCCGGACTGCGAAAGACGCTGGCGGAAAAGTTCGACGACGAGTTGAAGTTCTTCAAGGGCTGGATCGACAAGCCGAAGGCGGTCGGTTCGATCGTCCCGACCAGTTCCGTCACCGCGCGCAAGATGGCCTCGATCGTCGATCCGAAATCCGGCTTGCCGGTGCTCGAGGTCGGGCCCGGCACAGGCGTCATCACGCGCGCCATCCTCGCCCAGGGCATAAAGCCTGAAAATCTCTACGCGGTCGAATATTCCACTGATTTCGTGCGCCATCTGCGTCAGCTTTATCCAGGCGTCAACGTCATCGAGGGCGACGCCTTCAATCTCGACGCGACGCTTGGCGACAAGCGCGACCTGATCTTCGATTCGGTGATATCGGGCGTGCCGCTGCTCAACTTTCCGGTCGCCCAGCGCATCGCCTATGTCGAGAGCCTGCTCGACCGTATCCCGGCGGGCCGGCCGATCGTGCAACTAACTTACGGGCCGCTGTCGCCGATCCCGCCCGGCCGCGGCGACTATACGGTCGAGCATTTCCATTTCGTCATCCGCAACATTCCGCCGACGCAGCTTTGGATCTATCGGCGCGGCTGAACGCATATCGGAGTTCCCGATGCCGGTCATTGCGGCTGGTTGGCCAATCGGTCCAGGAATGCCGTCAGCCTTTCGAACGCCTGCTCTCCCGCCTTGCCGTCGAGATCGAACTGATATTCATGCGGCAGGGCCGGACTGTAGTCGTCCGGAAAGAACAGCATGTCGACCGCAATGCCTTGCGCCGTGATCGCGCGCGCGATCAGACGCGACTGCGGCGCCAGCGGATCGGCATTGCCGACCGAGACGAATGCCGGCGGAAATTGCGGCGTCAGGTGCCTGTCGACTGAAAATTCGGCAATGCGCGGGTCGTCGTCCAGCCGCTTCACGCCGAGATACGACCACATGACGGTCCTGTTGAAGCCGGCGAAAGGCCCTTCGGGCGAGATCATCGCGGGATCGTAAATGCCGCAGAACAGTGCAACGCCTTTCAGTTGCGCGCGCTCTATGCCCGGATCGACGTCCATCATGGCGGCATAGGCGGGATTGCTGATCGTGGCAGCCAGTTGAGCGACGATCTGCGAGCCGGCGGAGTCGCCGGCGAGAAAAAGTCTGTTGCGATCGATGCGGTAGCGGCCGGCATTGCCGGAAAGAAAGGCAAGCGCCTTGTTGGCCTGGAGGACTGGCGTCGGATAGCGGGCGCCAGGGGCGATGGAATAGCCGACCGAGACAGTGACGTAGCCCCGCCCGGCCAGTATTTTCATATATGCCGAGATGTCGGCCTTGTTTCCGGCAACGAAGCCGCCGCCATGCACCCAGACCACCGTCGGCAACGCCTTTGCCTGAGCGTCCAAGGGAAAGAAGACGTCAAGGGTCTCGTCGGGGTCCTCGCCATAGCGCTCGTCGCGCAGTTCGCCGACATTGGCGGGCACGTGCTTTTCAAGCGCGCGGTTCTTTGCCACTGCATCCTTGTGAAAAGCGTAACGGATTAGAAGGACCGAAGGCCACGGGCTAAGGACGAAAGCGGCGTAGCCGACGGCAGCAGCCACCGCGAGAGCGACAAGACCATAGCCAACCCATTTCAATCCCACGAGGTCCCGCCCTATCCGCTGGCGCCGGTCGCCAAAGCGGCCAAGGCTAAATGCGTGCCGCAATCTCGGCTATTGATTCATCCCACGCATCGCCTATAGCTGCCGCCACAGCAAGGGATTGCGATGCCGATCGTCCCGAAAATTCTCGTCGTCGCCGGTTCGGTGCGCAGCGGTGCCTATAGCGGCAGGACTGCCGACGTGGCGCAGAAGGAACTTGCCATGCAGGGCGCGGAGGTGACCCGCATCTCGCTCGCCGACTATCCGTTGCCGATCCTCGACCAGGATCTGGAAAAGGACGAAGGCATTCCCGAAAACGCCGTCAGCCTCGGCCGGATGATCGCCGCCCATGACGGCCTGCTGATCGCGACGCCCGAATATAACGGCTCCATTCCGCCGCTGCTCAAGAACACCATCGACTGGGTGAGCCAACTGCGCAAGGATGGGGGCCGGACGTTCAGGCCGCTTGCCGGCAAGGTCGCCGGCCTGTGCTCGTCTTCCAGCGGACCCTTTGCAGGGATACGCTGCATCAACCATCTGCGCGCTGTGCTGGTGCGCTGCCGGATGGAGGTGGTAACACCGGAGTGTTCGGTGCCGGAGGGCGGTAGCGCCTTCGACGACGAAGGCAACTTCCGGGACGAAAGACTACGCCAATCGATGGAGCACCTATGCCGAACGCTGATCGAAACCTCGCGCATGCTGTCGACGCGGATCGAGGCATGATCCCGGACGCCGCGCGTGCCGACACAATTCAGGAAAGGCTGATCGTCGGCCTCGACCTGCCGACGCTGAGGGAAGCCGAGAAGGCGGTGCGCGAGCTCGACGGGATCGTCTCCTTCTACAAGATCGGCTACCAGCTCGCCTTTGCCGGCGGGCTCGACTTCGCCCGCGAGCTGGCCAGCGGCGGCACCAGGATCTTTCTCGACATGAAGCTGCTCGACATCGATAACACCGTTGCCAAGGGGGTCGACAACATCGTCAGGATGGGCATGAGCATGCTGACCATCCACGCCTATCCGAAGACGATGAAGGCGGCGGTCGAGGCTGCCAGGGGCAGCGACCTTTGCCTGCTCGGGGTTACCGTGCTGACCTCGATGGACGAGCAAGACGTGATCGACGCCGGCTATGAGTATGACCCGCATACGCTGGTGCTGAGGCGCTCCGAGCAGGCGCTGCATGCCGGCATGGGCGGCATCGTCTGTTCGGCCGAGGAAGCGGAGGCGGTACGCCGCATCGTCGGCCCCGATCTGGCGGTAGTGACGCCGGGAATCCGACCGAAGGGCAGCGACCATGGCGACCAGAAACGCGTGGTGACGCCGGCGCAGGCGATCCGCAACGGCTCCAGCCATCTCGTCGTTGGCCGGCCGATCGTCGGCGCCACCGACAGGCGGGCGGCGGCGGAAGCCATTCTCGATGAAATGCGCTCGGCCTGATGCCAGGAATTAACCCGGAGAAATACCATGCCCAAGGGATACTGGATCGCTCGCGTCGATGTGCGCGATGCGGAAGGCTACAAAGACTATGTCGCAGCCGCCAAGCTGGCCTTCGACCGCTTCGGCGCCAAGTTCCTGGCGCGCGGCGGCGCGCATGAGAAGGCAGAGGGACCGGGCCGCGACCGCAACGTGATCATCGAATTTCCGTCGCTTGCGGTGGCGCATGACTGCTACCACTCGCCCGAATACCAGCGCGCCGTCGCGATCCGCCAGAAGGTGGCCGATGGCGAAATCGTCCTGGTCGAGGGGATTTAGGCGCGAAGCCGGTTCGCCGCTGCCTCCGCCATCGCATCGGCGAGGCTCAGGCCCCATTGCTTGCGACAGTAATCGCGAAAATCGAAGCAAGGCAGGCCCGGGCAGACCTCGAACTCGATGACATGCACGCTGTCGTCGGCTTCGACCCGGAAGTCGATGGAAAAGACGTCCCGCAGGCCAAGCCCGACCATCAGGCTTTCGGCGATGCGACGGATTCTTGCATCGGCTCGAGGCTGGCTGGCGCCAACGGGAAGCAGCAACGGCTCGGCGTAATTTCCCGTGGCTTTGGCCGCTTCGCCGGTATTGCCGTAAAGCGCCAAGCTGTCCTGCATGGTTTGGAAATCGCCGCCCGAATCGACAAAGGCGACGCCGAGCGCCTCAATGCCGGTATCCGGCTTCAGGCCGAGAAAGCTGGCCCGCACATTGCGTCCGGGGACATAGGGCTGGACGACGACATCGTCGCGATAGGCGGCGAATACGCGCCGGCTAAGCTTTAGCGCGTGGCCGAGATCGTGACAGCGCGAATCCGGCCAGATGCCGATCTTGGCGCCGAGCCGGTTCGGCTTGACGAACCAGCCGGCCGGCGAGGCCGGCGGCGCGACCAGCCACGCACCGTCACGGGCAAGGCCCGCCTGCGGCACCGGCAGGCCAAGCGCGCCGAGCACGGCGCCGGACCGGAACTTGTCTTGGCAGAGCGCGAACAACGCATCGTCGGCGCCGATCGCGTCGAAGCCATTCAGCCGTGCCAGAGCCGGTGCCGCGCCGCCGCGGAAATAGGCAATGCCGTCGGTCAACGTCCAGACAAGCGAGGTCTTCGGAACTTCGCCGGCGAGAACGCTTGCGGCGTCGTCGAGCGCCACCGGCGCAAACGACAAGCCGCGCGTTTGGCAAGCGGCGGCAAGTGCGTCGAATTCAGCAGCGATGTCGGTCGATTGCGCCAGGTAGGAGGCGATTTCGGCGGCACGCTCCGGCACATGATTGTCGGTGACCAGCCGATCGAAACAGGCCTGTTCCGGCTCGTAGACAAGGATCAGCTTCGGCTTGCGGCTTGACATGACTGAACGATTTCCCGGCAGCACGATTGCTAGAGCAATTCCAGGAAAAGTGTGAAACGGTTTTCCGTCCGGAATTGCTTCAAACAAAGAGATAGAGCGGTTCAGCGTTCCCGCGAAACGATGAACCGTTCTAGCATCGCACGGCGAGCGCATTCGGCTTTCGCGGAATCGACGTCAGCCGGGTGCCCGCACGACAGCAACTGCTCTCAGGCAATCAACACGCGCGGCTCGAAGCGACCATTGACCGGAATGTCGAGCATAAACGTCATGCCGGCTTGCGGGTCGAGCAGGCGCTGCTTCTCGCTCTTGCCCGACCAGGCGGAGGTGACCGCGAGCCGGTCGGCATTCCCGCCGACAAAAGCCGGACAGGACGGTTGCGTGACCGGCATCGCCACCGAACGGACAAGTTTGCCGTCGGGCCCATAGGCTTCGACGACGCTGCCGCCCCAGCAGGCGTTCCACAATATGCCGTCGCGGTCGAGCACCGAACCATCGATATAGCCCTTGGCCGAACGGTGGTCGACGAAGACCTTCGGTTCGCCAACCGGCAGGCCGGTCGCCGGATCGCAGCCGACGCGCATCAACAGCCCGGTGCTGGTGTCGGTGTAATAGGCGATGGTCCCATCTTCGGAAAAGCAGATCGAATTGGGCACCGTGATATCCGCATAGAGCCGGCGCAGCTCGCCCTTGAAGAACCAGTAGATCGAACCGGCGGCCTTCTCCTCGCCCTTGCCCATGGTGCCGACCCAGAGGGCGCCGCAAGGGTGAACGCGTGAATCGTTCGAGCGGGTGAGCGGATTGTCGGCCTCGATCGGCGTGTGCAGCGTCAGCTTGCCGGTCGCGACGTCGCGGACATGCAGGCCGGTTTCCGTGGCGATCAGCTGACGCCGGTCGTCGATGACGGCAATCGCACTGGCCATCTGGTGGAGCTCGTGGATCTTGACCGCACCGCCGGACAAACGCTTTTCCAGGAGCTGGCCGTTGACGATGTCGAACCAGTAGAGCGTGTCGGTGGCGGGGTCATAGCTTGGTCCCTCGCCGAGTTGGCAGACGTGGTCGGAAAAAACCGAAACGATGGTCTCGCTCATCATGCCACTCCAAACGCCGCGTCCCAGGCCTGAACTGCGGCTTTCGCCCGTGCTGCCACTTCGTCGACGCTCATTCCCGGCTTGAACAGGCTGGAGCCAAGACCGAAGACGCTGACGCCGGCTGCCTTGTAGCCGGCAAAATCCTTGTCTGAAACGCCGCCGACGGCGCCGACCAGCACATTGGCCGGCAGCACCGCGCGCATCGCCGAAATGCCTGCCGCGCCAAGCACGCTCGCCGGGAAGAATTTCAGTGCCGAAGCACCGAGCCGGATGGCCTGGAATGCCTCGGTTGGCGTGAACACGCCGGGCATCGTCACCATACCGTACTGCATGGCAGGGCCCATGACCTCGGCATCGATATTGGGGCTGACCAGCAGCCGCCCGCCGGCTTTGTGCAGACCGTCGACATCGGCGGCGGTGAGCACCGTGCCGGCGCCGACCAGAGCTGTCGGAGGAAGCGCTTCGACAATGCTGGCGATGGAGGCAAAGGGCTCGGGCGAGTTGAGCGGCACCTCGATCGCTTCAATGCCGGCGCCGAAGATCGCCTGGCCGATCGCCACCGCCTCGCCTGGCTTCAGGCCGCGCAGGATCGCGACCAGACCCCGCTCGAGCTTTGGAAAAGGTGCGGTTTCGGTCATGCGACAACTCCATTTTTGGCGATCATGCCATTTTCGCGCGCGGCTTCGGCGAGGCCGGCACGCACCGCCTCGTCGGCGTCGACGGCCCTGAAAGCGAGCCCGGCAAGGCCGAGCGCCTCGGCATAGAGCGTGCCGAGTGCGCCCGACGCGATCAGCACGACGGGCACAGCGCTTGCTTCATAACGGCGATTTGCCGAAGCGATCTCGCCGCCGATCAGCAGGCCGGACAGGCAGGCTGCGGCACCTTCGGGCTTCAGGTCCTGCAGCAGGCTGGCGGCGCGGATCGAGAACAAACTTGAAACGACGTCACCGCCTTCGGCCAACGCCTTCAGGCACCAGTCCCGAAAAAACGGACTTTCGGCGGCAACCGGCTGCGGCGGCTCGCCCAGCGAATGGCGCAGGATCGAGTGCGCGGCGAGCACCGAAAACAGCTCGCCGGTCGGCCAGGTGCCGAACCCGGCAACGGAGCCGTCCTCGACCAGCACCCATTTCGAATGGGTGCCGGGCATGCAGACGAGGTGACGTCCCTTTGCCGGCAAACCGGCTCCGGCAAGCTGCGTTTCCTCACCGCGCATGACGTCAGGTGCATCGGCGAGGCGTTGGGCAAGGCCGGGCACGATGCGGATATCGCGGCGCTGGCCGGGGATGCGGGCAGCGTCGGCCAGGATAGCGCCGATTGGCGTGGGAACGCTGACATAGGGCGCCTCCAGCCAGCCCTGGCGCGAGCCGGCCATGCCGCAAATGATGACCGGCAGGTTTTCGGGTGCGCCCATGGCGGCCAGATGCCCTTCGAGAATGGACGAAAACCCTTTAGCCTGAGCGGTGATCAGTCCGTCATCGCCGCGCCGCTCGGCGAGAACGTCGCCGGTGCCGTCGAGCAGCCATACCCTCATGCGGGTGGTGCCCCAGTCGACGGCCGCGACGGAAGCTGCCTTGCTCGGTGAGATCACAGGAACCCCCCGTCGACGATCAGCATCTGCGCGGTCAGCATGCGTGAAGCATCCGACGCCAGGAACAGCACGGTGCCGACAATGTCTTCCGGCTGCATCACACGCTTGATGCACTGCTTGGCGACGTGGGCGGCGAGCGCCTCTTCGGTGACCCAGAGCTTTCTCTGCCGCTCGGTGATTACCCAGCCGGGCGCGATCGCGTTGACGCGAATGCCGTCGGCACCAAGCTTGCCGGCGAGACCCTTGGTGAGGCCGACGATGCCGGCCTTGGCGGCGGTATAGGCCGGCATATCGGGATGGTTAATGAGAAACGAGGTCGAGGTGAAATTGATTATCGAGCCGCCACCGGCCCGCTTCATGCCTGGCGCCACCGCCTGTGCGCTGAAGAAATGCGGGCGCAGGTTGATGGCATGGTTGTTGTCCCAGAACTCGACCGTGACGTCTTCGACGGCATGACGGTCATCCTGAGCGGCATTGTTGACCAGCACGGTCACGTCGCCATGCGCCTCGGCGGCTTTGGCGATTGATACCCGCAATGCCTCGATGTCGCGTATGTCGGTCTTGAGATAGAACGGCCGCCGGCCGAGCTCCTTGTCCAACCGATCGGCCAGCGCCAGGCTCGGACGGTCGGCGATATCGATAAAGGCGACCTTTGCCCCCTGGCGGACAAAACCTTCGGTCAAGGCAGCACCAATGCCGGAGCCGCCGCCGGTGATCAGCACCGAAGCGCCTTCGAGGTCGGCAAAGCGTGCCGATGGCATCATGAAATTCTCTCCCGGTCCAATGATCTCGGTCGGCCGGCGCGCATCCTATCCAGCCGTGTCGGGCGGGCAAGGGCGAAAGAGTGGATTGGCGCGACTTATGTCCGACAAAAGGCCGCACGCGCCGCCGATCGATCAGCCGCCCAGCCGGACGCGGTACAATTCGACGGCGGCTCCACTGGTCCCGGCAACCGGCGCAAGCCATTCCGGCACGCTGCCGCGCATCAGCCCGGCAAGAAAGCCTGCCGGCGCCTTGGCGGCGAGGAGCTTGCTTTCGGCGCTGCCGGGGCACAGCGCGACGAGGCCGACGTTATGATCCGCGACGACCGTCTTGGCATCGGCATCGGACCCAAGGAAGGCATCGAGCGCCAGCAGGTTGCCGGCGACATTGCGATGATAAGGCCCGGCGAAGACGCGATGTCCGGAATAGGCCAGGATAGGCGATCCGAGATTGGAAATTGCCAGCACGGTGGTGCCGGGCAGGCGGCCGAGCGCCGCAAAGGAGGCCTTGCGCTGGCAAGCGACATCGGTGCCGTCGCCATTATCCGCCGTGGTGTTGCTGTCTTCGAAGGCTACCGAGGTCGCCGCGGCAGCCCCAGTCCAGACCGCATTCACCGAAACCAGCCAGACGGCAGCCATGCGCAGCGCCACACCGCGCGACGCGCTGGCCTCGGCCCGTTGACGCCATTTGGCAATCCAGGCGGCAAGCGGAATGACGGCGAAGGCGATCGAGAATGTCGAACCGCGTACCTGCCAGGCGCTGACGATGAAGGCCACGACAAGCAGCGCGCCGACAAGGCTGTCCTGCCGCCGCCAGCCACCGCGGCCAAGGCGAAGCGCCATCAGCACGAGCGCAATGAGCGGCGTGGCATAGCGCGCCACCACCCCGGCCGGATCTTCAGCGAGCAGCTTGAACAGCGACTGCGCCTCGTCGATGTGATCAAGCCACAGCTCCTTGAGGCGCGGATCGAGGTTGGCGTAGGGCGCTGCCAGGCATTGTGGGAACAACAAGACGACGACAGCGCCCAATAGCATGGCGAGCAGGCCAAGTGAGGCGATGCGCCGTTGGCGCGTGCGGCCGGCCGGCTCGATCGACGCTATGGTTGCAAGGCCGGTTCCGGCAATCGCTGCGACGACGAACTGCACGGCCGAGAAGGCGTCGCATTGCGCCTGACCCCAAGCGGACCACGGAATGGTGACGACAAAAACGAGGGCGGAGATGCCGGCAAAGCCGAGGCCGAAATCCCTGGCGATCGACCTCTCGCCATTGACGTCGAGGGCAAACAGCATGGCGACATAGGCGCCGATGGTGGCAACGTATGGCGCGGTTTCCATACCGATGGCCAGCATCAGCCCGGCGCATAGGCCGGAGAGCAATGCCGCCGCCTTGCGCAATGGCGCTTCAAGCAACAAGCTCAGGCTGGCCATGCTCAGCATCAGCTGGATATTGTGGTGATCGAGCGCGCCAGGCGAAAAAATGCCGAGGAAATGCAGTGCGGCGGCGCCGACGACGACAGCCGGCAGCACAGCGCCGTGACCGGCAAAGCTGCGTGCGGCGCGGGCGGTGAAAAATACGGTCAGGCAGAAGAGCAGCGCCGGCCACAGCACTTGCGCGACATTCTCGGCAAGCGCCGCGCTGCCGGTCAGGGCCGATACGGCGATGATGATGGCGGCGATCGGCGCATCGACCAGCCGCGACCAATGCATGACGAAGCCGCCTTCCAGGCCCATCCTGTACTGGTGGAGATCGAACCAGCTTTGGCCGGCGAGCATGTCGCGAACTTCGACGAGGCGCAGCAGATTGTCGTTGTCGCCGCCGGCATTGGTCAGTGCCGGGAAGCCGGCAAAGGCATTGACGGCAAGTGCCAGCACCGTGGCAAGCAGCGCCAGCGCGATATCGGACCTCCAAATGGAGGCGCCATCGTCGGCTGTGCTCATATCAGGACCTTTGGAGGAATACGGGGCGGCTTAAACCTAGCCTTAACAGCTTCAATAAATAGTAAAGCCGCCCGAGCGAGGCCGGCGTTTGCGCGGTCAGGGGCCTCACGGGGCATCCGGAGACGAAAATGCCACAAGACGTGCGCCATGAGCCGAGCATCGCCGTGCTGCTGCCCTGCTACAATGAGGAGCTGACGATCGGCGAAGTGGTGCGGCGCTTTCGCGAAACGCTGCCTGCCGCCGCGATCTATGTCTACGACAACAATTCGCGCGACCTGACGGCGCTCCGAGCCCGCGCCGCCGGCGCCATCGTGGTGCGCGAGCCGCGCCAGGGCAAAGGCAATGTCGTGCGCCGCATGTTCGCCGACATCGAGGCCGACATCTACCTGATGGCCGACGGCGACGGCACCTATACGCCGGAGGACGCGCCGCAACTGATCAACACGCTGCTGACCGAGCGCTCCGACATGGTGGTGGGCACCAGGCGCGGCGTCACCGACGATGGCGGCAGGACCGGTCATGCCTTCGGCAACCGCATCTTCAACAGCCTCTACAAGCGGCTGTTCGGTTCCGACTTCACCGATATCTTCTCCGGCTACCGCGCCTTCACTCGGCGCTTCGTCAAGAGCTTTCCCGCGGTTTCCAGCGGCTTCGAGATCGAGACCGAAATGTCGGTGCACGCCTCGCAACTCAAACTGCCGGTCAGCGAGATCGGGCTCGACTATGGCCGACGGCCGGAAGGCTCCTCGTCGAAGCTATCGACCTTTCGCGACGGCGCGAAGATCCTGTGGATGTTCGCCATGCTGATGAAGGAGACGCAGCCGCTGCGTTTCTTCGGCGCTTTTTCGGTGTTCTTCCTGGCATCAAGCCTGTTTCTGATGGCGCCGGTGCTGATCGAGTTCGCCGAAACCGGGCTGGTGCCGCGCATGCCGACGTGGGTGCTGTCGGTCGGGCTGCTGCTGCTGTCGATGCTGGCGGCGGTGACCGGGGTAATCCTCGATTCGGTGTCGCGCGGCCGGGCCGAGCAGAAGCGCATCTTCTATCTGTCGATGCCTTCCGGCCGCATCGAACGCGAACGCGCAAGTGCGCTCGCGACTCTGAAGACCGGACCGCGCAAGACCCCGCGGGCGGCTTAGAGCCCTAAATGGGACGCCTCGCCCGCTTCATTGTCGCCGGCGGCATCGGCTTCGTCGCCGACGCGGCGGCGCTTTGGCTGGTGTTGGCGATAGCGCCGCTCGGACCCTTCGCGGCTCGCATCATCTCGATCGGTTTTGCCCTGTCCGTCACCTGGCTGATCAACCGCCATTTGACCTTCTCGCCTTCCAGCCGCGGCGTCGCGCAAGAGAGCGCACGCTATGGCGGCGTCGGCATTGCCACCAGCCTCGTCAATTATCTCGTCTATTGCGCCATGCTGTTCGCGCTGCCGATGGTGCCGCCGCTCGCCGCCCTTGCGGTCGCCTCACTGGTTGCCATGGCGCTGTCCTTCCTCGGCTATTCCAAGCTGGTCTTCGACCGCTGAAGGCACATCGCATTGGGGTCTGCGCCAAGCGAAGCGCAGCCTCATCATGACCTTGGCCGATTGGCAGAGGCCGCCGATTTCCTTATATCGCTCTCGTCGGTGCATCGGCCCGAAAAATCGGAATCGATTTTCGGAAAACACGATGCATGGATTCAAAGTGTTGGAGCGTACTTTGTGCATCCAAGTGGATCGCCCCAAGTGCGCCGGAGAGCTGCCATGCCCCTGAAAGTCGCCGTCCAGATGGACCATATCTCCACCGTGTCGATTGCCGGCGACACGTCGTTTGCGCTGTCGCTGGAAGCGCAGCGGCGCGGGCACCAGCTGTTCCACTACACGCCCAACCGGCTGTCGCTGCGCGATGGCAAGGTGTTTGCCCGTATCGAGGCGATGCAGGTCCGCGACGAGAAGGGCAATCATTATTCGCTAGGCGAAGAAGTCCGCACCGACCTATCGGAGATGGACGTCATCCTTTTGCGGCAGGATCCGCCCTTCGACATGAACTACATCACCACCACGCATATCCTCGAGCGCATCCATCCGAAGACGCTGGTGGTCAACGACCCGGCCTGGGTGCGCAACAGCCCGGAAAAGATCTTCGTCACCGAATTTCCCGACCTGATGCCGGATACGCTGATCACCAAGGATCCGCTCGAGGTCGCCGCCTTCCGCAAGGAGTTCGGCGACATCATCGTCAAGCCGCTCTACGGCAATGGCGGCGCCGGCATCTTCCACCTGCATGAGGCCGATCGCAACCTCGCCTCGCTGCTCGAAATGTTCGGCCAGATGTTCCGCGAACCCTACATCGTGCAGCGCTACCTCAAGGAGGTGCGGGCTGGCGACAAGCGCATCATCCTGATCGACGGCGAGCCTGTCGGCGCCATCAACCGCGTGCCGGCCGAGCACGATTCGCGCTCCAACATGCATGTCGGCGGCCGCGCCGAAAAAACCGAGCTGACGGAACGCGAACGCGAGATCTGCGCCCGCATCGGCCCCTCGCTGAAGGAGCGCGGCTTCATCCTTGTCGGCATCGACGTCATTGGCGACTACATGACCGAGATCAACGTGACCTCACCGACCGGCATACGCGAAGTGCAGCGCTTCGGCGGCGCCGACATCGCCAGCCTGTTCTGGAATGCGGTGGAGGAGAAGCGCAGCTAGCCTCGCTTCGCGAGCGGCCGCGTTGCAAACCATCGCAGCCGTTGCGTTCAGCCGTTCCCCAAATGTTCTTGCCTTCGCCGGAAATCTGTGGTTGTCTCCGGTGACGCCGTTCGCGGCATGATCGCAAAGGCTTGGGGCAAAAGCCGCATCCGGGGTGAAGACATGGTGGCGCGGGTTCGCACGGTTGCTTTCCAAGGCATCGAGGCCGTGCCGGTCGACGTGCAGGTGATGATCGCGCCGGGCAAGGTCAACATGCACATCGTCGGGCTGGCCGACAAGGCTGTAGCCGAAAGCCGCGAGCGGGTGCAGGCAGCACTTCATGCATCCGGCCTGTCGATGCCGTCGAAGAAGGTCACCGTCAATCTGGCACCCGCCGACCTGCCGAAGGAGGGCAGCCACTACGATTTGCCGATCGCGCTCGGGCTGATGGCGGCGCTCGGCGCCATTCCGGGCGACATGCTCGCCGGCTATGTCGTGCTTGGCGAATTGTCGCTCGACGGAACCATTGCCGCGGTGGCCGGCGCGCTGCCGGCGGCAATCGGCGCCAATGCCGAAGGCAAGGGTCTGATCTGCCCGTTCGCCTGCGGGCCGGAAGCGGCCTGGGCCGGCAAGGATTTCGACATATTGGCGCCGCGCAGCCTGATTGCCATCGCCAATCATTTTCGCGGCACGCAGGTTCTGTCACGGCCGGAAGCCGGCATCCATGCCGCGGCGCGCGACCTGCCCGACCTTGCCGACATCAAGGGCCAGGAGACCGCCAAGCGGGCGCTGGAGGTGGCGGCCGCCGGCGGCCACAATCTTTTGATGGTCGGGCCGCCGGGGTCGGGAAAGTCGATGCTGGCGCAGCGGCTGCCGTCGATCCTGCCGCCGCTGGCACCCAGGGAATTGCTCGAAGTCTCGATGATCGCCTCGGTGGCCGGCGAGCTCGGGGAAGGAAAACTCACCGACCGGCGGCCGTTCCGCGCGCCACATCATTCGGCCTCGATGGCGGCGATGGTCGGTGGCGGGTTGCGCGTGCGGCCGGGCGAGGCCTCGCTCGCCCATCACGGCGTGCTGTTCCTCGACGAGTTTCCCGAATTCTCGCCGCAGGCGCTCGATGCGCTGCGCCAGCCGCTGGAGACCGGCGACTGCATGATCGCGCGCGCCAATCATCGCGTCACTTATCCGGCACGCATCCAGCTGGTCGCGGCGATGAACCCGTGCCGCTGCGGCATGGCCGGCGAGCCGGGCTATCGCTGCCTGCGCGGCGACCGCTGCCGCACCGACTACCAGGCACGCATTTCCGGCCCGCTGCTCGATCGCATCGATCTCAGGATCGAGGTGCCGGCGGTCTCGGCCAGCGATCTGATCCGGCCGGACCGGGCGGAGAAGAGCGCAGCCGTGGCACTACGCGTCGCCCGCGCCCGTACGATCCAGCGTGAGCGTTTCGAACGGCTCGGCGCGACCTCCGCCACCACCAACGCGCATTGCTCGCCGTCAGTCATCGAGGAGATCGCCATGCCGGATGCCGCCGGCCTGTCGCTGCTGAGGGATGCCAGCGAAAAGCTCGGCTTTTCCGCACGAGCCTACCACCGCGTCTTGAAGGTGGCGCGGACACTGGCCGATCTCGAGGCCAGCGAGACGGTCGGCCGCATCCATCTGGCCGAGGCGATTTCCTACCGCATGAGCTCGGAGCGGATGGCACAAGCGGCGTGAGGGACGCTCCCCTCCCCCTTGAGGGGAGGGTGGCCGCGAAGCGGCCGGGTGGGGTCAGTGGTGGGACCCTCGGCCTTGCTGTATTTCGAAACCGATCCGCGTGCGGAGCGTTGCCGTGCTCTTCCCGAGGCATGGGCGTCAGCGCACTGCACCCAGGACCCCTCCCGGCCCTTCGGGCCACCCTCCCCTCGAGGGGGAGGGGGACGCTGGCGACTATCGCTCCTGCCCTTTCGCCTTCAATTCCAACCTCCGCGCGTGCAGCACTGGCTCGGTGTAGCCATTGGGCTGGACGCGGCCCTTGAAGACCAGGTCACAGGCAGCAAGAAACGCGATGGACTTGTCGAAATCCGGTGCCATCGGCCGGTAGAGCGGATCGCCTTCATTCTGGCGGTCGACGATAGCCGCCATGCGCTTCATCGTCTCCATGACCTGCTCGGGCGTGCAGACGCGGTGATGCAGCCAGTTGGCGATGTGCTGAGAGGAGATGCGCAGCGTGGCGCGGTCCTCCATCAGGCCGACGTCGTTTATATCTGGTACTTTCGAGCAGCCGACGCCCTGGTCGATCCAGCGCACGACATAGCCCAGAATGCCTTGCGCGTTGTTGTCGAGCTCCTTCTGAATGTCTTCCTGAGACCAGTTCGGCAGCCTAGCCACGGGCACCGACAGGATGTCGTCGAGCCTGGCCTTGGGCCGGCTCTTCAGAGCCTGCTGCACGGCGTGGACATCGACCTTGTGGTAGTGCGTGGCATGCAGGGTTGCCGCCGTCGGCGACGGCACCCAGGCGGTGTTGGCGCCGGCCTTGGGGTGCCCGATTTTCTCGGCCAGCATTGCCGCCATCAGGTCGGGCATCGCCCACATGCCCTTACCGATCTGGGCGCGGCCGGCCAGCCCGCATTCGAGGCCGGTATCGACGTTCCAGGCTTCGTAGGCGGCAATCCAGGCGGCCTGTTTCATGTGGCCCTTGCGGACCATCGGGCCGGCTTCCATTGAGGTGTGGATCTCGTCGCCGGTGCGGTCGAGGAAGCCGGTGTTGATGAAGACGACGCGGTCCCTGGCGGCACGGATCGCCTCCTTGAGGTTGACCGTGGTGCGCCGCTCCTCGTCCATGATGCCCATCTTGATGGTGTTCTTGGCCATGCCGAGCAGCGCTTCGACGCGGTCGAAGATCTCGACGGCGAAGGCAACTTCCTCCGGCCCGTGCATCTTGGGTTTTACGATGTACATTGAGCCCGCGCGAGAGTTGGCGCGGCGCCCGTTCGGGCCGATGTCGTGCAGCGCGATCAGCGCCGTCAGCGCCGCATCCATGATGCCTTCCGGCACCTCGTTGCCGTCGCGGTCCGATATCGCCGGATTGGTCATGAGGTGGCCGACATTCCTGACCAGCATCAGCGAGCGCCCGGGCAAGGTCAGCGTGCCGCCATCGGGCGCGGTATAGGCGCGATCGGGGTTGAGCCTGCGGACAAAGCTCTTGCCGGCCTTGGTGATCTCCTCGGCCAAGTCGCCCTTCATCAGGCCGAGCCAGTTGCGGTAGACCAGCACCTTGTCCTGCGCGTCCACCGCGGCGACCGAATCCTCGCAGTCCTGGATGGTGGTCAGCGCCGATTCCAGCACGACATCGGCAATGCCGGCCGGATCGGTGCGGCCGATCTGGTTGTTGTGGTCGACAACGATTTCGATGTGCAGGCCATTCTTGACCAGCAGGACGGCTTCGGGATTGGCGGCATCGCCGCGATAGCCGGCAAACTGCTTGAGGTCGGCAAGCGTGGTGGCGCCGGCACCCTCGCCCAGCCGCAACATGCCGTTGGCGACCGAAAGCCCGTTGACGCCGACCCATTTGCCTGTGGTGAGCGGCACCGCCTCGTCGAAGAAGCTTTTCACCCAGGCGACGACTTTGGCGCCGCGCGCCGGATTGAATTTGTTGCCTCGCTCGGCACCGTCTGCTTCTGGAATGGCATCGGTGCCGTAGAGCGCATCGTACAGCGAACCCCAGCGCGCATTGGCGGCATTCAGCGCATAACGCGCGTTCATCACCGGCACCACCAGCTGCGGCCCGGGGACCGAAGCGATTTCCGGGTCGACATTTTCGGTGGTCACGCTGAAGGCCGGCCCATCGGGCAAGAGATAGCCGATCTCGCGGAGGAACGTCTTGTAGGCCTCCATGTCGACGGGCGCGCCATTGTCGCGGTACCAGCGGTCGAGCTTGTCCTGCATGGCATCGCGCTTTTCGAGCAGCGCCCGATTTTTTGGCGAGAGATCATGGACGATGGCCGAAAAACCGTTCCAGAATGCCTCTGCCTCGATGCCGGTGCCCGGCAGCGCCTCGTTCACGACGAAATCATGAAGCTCGCGGGCAATCCGCAATCCGGCGATCTCGACGCGATCGGTCATCAGGGCTTCTCCAGACGAAAGGCTAGGCCGGCCTTTGACATGTCAGGGTGGCAGGGTCAATTCGGCTTAGGTGAAGGTAGGGCGTTTTCGCTGCCGATCTCCCCCCTCGAGGGGGAGATGGGCGCGAAGCGGCCAGAGGGGGTCGGTTCGACCGGGCTCGGCCTCCTGCGGCAGAAGGAAGTCGCGCTTCATGCGAGGCGACCCCCTCTGTCGCCTTCGGCGACATCTCCCCCTCGAGGGGGGAGATTACGCGCTCACACCGCAATCCTTGGCCGTCCCGACGCTATCGCCACGACGTGCGCCTCGATGAACATGCGCTGGCCCTCGACGGTCGAGACGCGGAACTCGCTGGCGATTTCGATTTCGGCGCTGTCGGTACCGGCATCCTTCGCCCGCCCGGCGGCAATCGCCCGCACGTCTTTCTCCGCCGCGGCGATCGCCGCCGCCTCGTCGTTGAAATCGCGCACGCTTTCGCCTGAGGCGACGCGGAACAGGCCTTCCTTGGGCTGGCTGACCCGCGCCTCGGCCGAAACCCGGACCTGGCCGACGACGGCGCCGAGCGCATTCGCGACATCGGTATCCTCCGGCACCACGCATCGATTGCCGACCAGCTCGGCCAGCCCGGCATAGTGCAGCGGCGCCGAGGCGCCGAGGCCGATGACCGGACGGTCGAGCGCGACGCTGAGGCGGGCGATGCCGGGATGCGCGTCGACGGCGCGCTGGACCAGGGCATGGGCGACGGTCGCCGCGCCATCCAGCCCATCCTCGGCGAAGGCGGTCTCGAGGATGACTTCGGCCGAGAGGCGGGTCAGCGCGGTCAACACCCGTTCCGAGATCGCCTCCGGCGAGGCGGCGATGAACTGGCCGCGGCCGTCACGCCTGCGCGCGAACAGCTCGGCGCCGAGACGCGCCGCGGCCGCATCCCAATTGGCCTGCCTGCCCAGCACATGCGCGGCATCCGACGGCGTGAAGCCGGCGACATGCACCAGCCCGCGCGATACCAGCCGGTTCAAGGTGGCGTTCTGGGCATTCGAGGTCAGCAATCTGTCGAGAGCCTGCGGCACGGCACCGATCAGTTCGTAAAGCTTGGCTTCGGCACCGGTCAGTCCGGCTGCGAGCCGCTCCGGCACCCCGGTCCGAACCGCCAGGCGTCCGTCCATGCGGCCAGGATTGGGAGCCCGCAACTGGCGTTCCAGCTCTGATGTAACCGCCTCGCCATGTATCATGCCGGCCAGCGCCAGCGGCACCAGGCGGCGCGGCCCGAGCAGGATCTTCGGGCTGAGCACGCCGTCCTCCAGCGCCACTTCGGAATCGCCGCCCAGCCCAAAGGTGCGCATGGCGACGGCTTCGACCATGGTGCGGAAGCCGCCGACGGTGGCGCCTTCCGGATCGAGCCGCGGCCGGCCCTTGTCGAGCACGGCGACGTCGGTGGTGGTGCCGCCGATGTCGGAGACCACGGCATCGTCAAGGCCGGTCATGTGGCGGGCGCCGACGAGGCTGGCGGCCGGGCCGGACAGGATGGTCTCGATCGGCCGCTGGCGGGCAAAGGCGGCCGAGACCAAAGCGCCGTCGCCGCGCACCACCATCAGCGGCGCGGCGATGTTGCGCGCGGCCAAAAAGCCTTCGGTTGCCGCGACCAGCCGGTCGATCATCGAGATCAGCCTGGCGTTGAGCAAGGTCGTCAGCGCCCGGCGCGGCCCGCCGAGCTTGGCCGACAGTTCGTGGCTGGCGGTGACCGGCAGGCCGGTTATGTCGCGGATCAGGTTCCGCGCGCTTAGCTCGTGCGCCGGATTGCGGGTGGCGAAATAGGCGCAGACGGCAAAGCCGGACACCGACTTTTCCAGTTCCGGCAAAGCTGCCTCGAGCCCGGACAGGTCGAGCTTTGCCGCATTGCCATGCACATCGTGGCCGCCGGCGCAGAACACCACCGGATCGGTGCCAAGTGCGGCCTTCAGCCCGTCGCGGGCAAGGTCGCCCTCGGCAAAGCCGATCATCACCAGCGCGACCCGGCCGCCCTGGCCCTCGACCAGCGCGTTGGTGGCAAGCGTCGTCGACATCGACACCAGTTTTATCGCAGTCGGGTCGGTGCCGGCTTTTTGCAGCACCGCATCGACCGCGCCCGATATGCCGACGGCGAGATCGTGGCGCGTCGTCAGCGCCTTGGCCTTGGCCAGCACTTTGCCGCTTGGGCCGCCGGCTTCCGACCACAGCACCGCGTCGGTATAGGTGCCGCCGGTGTCGATGCCGAGGAAGAGGGGTGGCGATTTGGTCTTGGCGGTCATTAGCGGGTCCGGAGAATTCTCTTGCCCCGCCCCTTACCGGATATGAACGGGCCGATAAAGCCGCGATGGCTGGGCCAACCAGGCGATGATCGTGGTGACGGCCAATCTCCCCCCTCGTGGGGGAGATGGCCGGCAGGCCAGAGGGGGGCGCCGAAGGATCGCCGGCCTTGCCGCGATCTAAGGCACCTCGGTGATTCCAGCCGCAATCACGATATGCTGGCAGACATTGTCGATGTCGCGGATGATGTCATCGTTCCAGAAACGCAGGACGGTCCAGCCGTCCTGTTCCAGGCGCACTGTCCTTGCTTCGTCTCTGGCAACAGCATCGGCTTCGGTATGCTGGGAGCCGTCGACTTCGACGATCAGCTTCTGCTCCGGGCAGGCGAAATCGACAATGTAACCGGCGATCGGAAGTTGTCGCCGAAAGCCAAGCCCCATCAGCCGGTGCGCGCGAAGCTCGTTCCAGAGCTTCAATTCAGCAGAGGTCATGACCTTACGCATCGATCGGGCATTTGCGCGGTGTTTTGGAGGCAATGGCGTATGAGGCATTGTACTGCTGAAATTAGCGCTCTACGGCGCCCCCTCTGTCCTGCCGGACATCTCCCCCCTCGTGGGGGAGATTGGCAGCTTGGCCGCACAGCCCTCCTACCCCACAAACCCCACGCGCTTGTGCGATCCATCGCAAAACGGCTTGTTGGCCGAATGGCCGCAACGGCAGAGGAAGGCGCGCTGGGTGCGGTCTACCGTGTGGCCGGTGCCGGTGACGATTTCGACATTGCCTTCGAGCTTGAGCGGGCCGTTGGTCGTCGGTGTGACGGTCAGCGGGCCATTGCGCGCCTCCAACGCCGGCGTGTCCTTCAGCGCCGGCTCGCCGGTGCCGGTGAAGCCTGCCTTGGTGTGGCTGCCATCGCAGAACGGCTTGTTTTCCGAGGCGCCGCAGCGGCACAGCGTGGCGCGGAAAAACGTTTCGCCGCCCAGCACGATCTCGGCGTGCACCGCCAGCGGGCCGTTTTCCCTGATGCGCACGGTGTTGACCACCGGCGGCTGTTCCTGCGGCCCGCCATCCTTGCGGACATAGGTGATGGCGCCGGACGGGCAGGCTTCGGCGAGCGCCACGATCTTCTCGACGCTGGCCGCCTCGGGGTGGATCCACTGGCCGGGGGCATTGGGCACGAAGACATGGGGATCGCCCAGCACGCAATTGCGCGAATGGATGCAGCGGCGCCCGGAAAAGCCGATATCGATTTTTTCGCCTTCGACCGTGCCTGCCATGGGTGCATCTCCTTGCTGAAGGCGTCACGCTATGGCGGCGGCCGGGACGGCGTCAAGCTGCCTGAGAGGCTGGGCGCCTGATCTCCCCCCTTGAGGGGGAGATGTCGCCGAAGGCGACAGAGGGGTCGTTGCGCGTGGAGCGCCGGCATCATCTGTCCGCGATGGGACGTCGCATCAGGACGTACCGACCCCCTCTGGCCTGCCGGCCATCTCCCCCTCAAGGGGGGAGATTTGCCACGTCACGGAACCAGATCGATTTCCTCGGTCTCGCCGCCGCTGCAGGTGTAGCAGCAATCGTCGCATTTTTCCGTGTTGCCGGGACCGACGCCCCAATAGGTGCTGTCGTCGCCATCGACCCAGGCGCCGTAGCAGATGGATTCGCCGTCATTGCAGGACAGCGGGATCGACTTGGTCTCGCCGTCGTTGAGATAATAATCCTGATTGTTGCCCGGCCAGACATGGTCGCGGTCCTGGCTGTAGAGCTCGACGCGCATGGCGTTGGTATGGCTGTTCTTGATCTCGAACGTAACGTCGCCGGCATAAGCCGCCGGCGCGAACAATGCGGCAAGACAGAGCGCGACGGCGATGCCGCGCGCGGAAGCGTAAGACAACATGGTATTCCCCCCGGAATGAAACGGCCCTGCCCGGCCGCGATGGGGAACATGGCATGGCGGCAGGATAGGTGGAAGGGGTGGCGGCATTTGCGCATCGCGTGGCGCGCGAGGTTGCTAAGCAAGACCCCTCTCCGGTTTGCTTCGCAAACCACCTCTCCCCGGGGCGAGGAATGCCAATCGCCGAAGCCTCAAGGCTTGGGTTCCTCGCCCCCACAAGGTGGGGGAGAGGTGGCCGCGAAGCGGCCGGAGAGGAGGCGGTCCGACCGGGCTCAACGTCCGGGCTTCAGCAGCGTCCATATCCAGCCGATAAATGTGAGCACCAGGAACGGATACCCGGCAGCGGGCAGCGGCGTCGAGGTCGGCAGCAACGGCGCACCCCACAGGATCAGGCCCGCCGAGACGACAAACAGCAAGGCGGCCACGAACGCGGTAAGCCGCATCCAAAGGGCGAAGGTTTTGGGCGCGCTGACCACGACCAGCGCCGCCGCCCAAAGCGAGGTACCGCCGACATAGGAGGGTACGCTGGCCTCAAGCCCGGCCGCATTGCCGGCCAGCAGCAGGCTCTCGCCCGCCACGAAGGTCAGAAATCCGGCCGCCACGCAGTCGTTGCCCTGCCGCTGGTATTTCATGGTCAGCAGCGCGGCGGCCACGACGAGTGCCACGCCGTCGATCGTCCAGAGCGTTTCGCGAAGCGGCGCTCTCCACGAAGGTGCCGGCCAGTCCGAATGCGCCACCGATGGCCAGGCCGATCGCGGCGACGATGTCCAGAGTGGAGCGAATTTCTTTGGTGTCTCCCACAAGCCGGGGGAGGATACGCCAAGGTGGAGAGTTCTCAAAAGTTTAAGTATACCGGAACTGATAGGCTTCTTTGACGAAAGCCCCTTAGCGTCAGGCGTTACAGCAGCTACTGTTCGATCGATACAAACGGGGTTGGTAGCTAACGGATCACGCTCGGTGGCGACTCGTCGCAGCAGAAAGCGCAGCGCTAGTTACCAATCATAGGCGCCAAGCGCGCATACCCTTACCCCACCACCTGAAACATGGACCGTTCACCATCCAGCCATTCCTTAAACAGCGGTGACGTTTTGCCCCTTACAATCTGCTGGACCATCTGATAACTGCGGCGTCGTTTTGATGGAGAACGATCACTTTCGCTGTGGCTGCTACGCTTTTGCATCATCAGAATAGCAAGTTCAGTAGTGGCCATAATATAGTACTCGAATTGCCCCTTTGACTCTCCAAGATGACGCCTCAGCGGCGCGTATATCCTTCGTTTTGTGCGATATACGCTCGCAGCCTGATACCCCGGCAACGACAAAGATGATGCCTTAATTAGAAATGGCTTATTTTCACGCAATCGCCGTTCAATCATCGACAGGATTTTTTGCCCCATATCATCGCTGCCGGTGGCCGGTCCTACACTCAAGATAGGGCCCTCAATCGCCATCAGTAGCAAACTTGCATGTAAACCTATTTCACCAAATTGCATATCGGTAAGCAGATAATCTCCAAACTTTTCAAGGTACACCCCAAACATCTCTGGATAAAGAACAAGCAATTGCTTCGCAAGAAGTTGATCTTCAAAACCAGCCTTGACGAGTTTATCTCTTGACTGGAGACGACATGCTCCAAGTGTGGCATCTAACTCTGCTTCAGGGACTCTCGGAGCTCGCCTTGCGCCCAATAGAAATCCGACATACCGAGCTAACTTGGTGCTGTCCTTACCGCTAACCGCAAGGTCAAGGGCGCGGCTCATCTCCTCAAGAAATAGCTGGCTATTCCCGGGTCGCAGCCGGGCTGCAGCCAAAGCGGGCGACTCCATTCGCAAGGAAATGTATGGGACATTTAGGTCCGCCGCGTCAATCAGCAACCGAAACACTTTTCTGATATAGCTGTCGGAAAGAACGAGGTACTCGACAGTGTTTGCTAGAAATGCAAGGATATTTTGTCGTTTCTCGAACCCGACCGCCTTATTATTCTGCATAGATATAACCACGTCCACACACTCTTCGGACTTCCTGGCATTCTGATAGCAAATATTCTGTACAGCCAGATGACAAATGACGTCCCATTCGCGTGCGCTTATCTTAGCTCGCAACTCATATAGAATTCTCTTTACGGTATCGTATTTATCGCTAATCGATTTGGCGAAAAAATATTCCAAGAATGTGCGGTGGGTGAACCAGTACCTATCGGGTCCAACGTCCGTCATAACCCAAGAGCGACCGGTTATGAACTCCCGAAGTCGCTTTGCTGCATTGTCCGCCCTTGCATTGTTGTCGTACCAGCGAGAAAAAAAATCAAACATCGTCTTATCCAACCACGACGACGTCACGCCACTTTCCAACTCGACGTTACCAAAGACCTTGCTAGCGACCTCGGAAAATAGCTGCATAAGATTGAAATCGTCCGGTATATCTGCGCGTATTCCACGATCTCTATCCCACTTCTCGAACATTAAGGTTGCGCATTCCAAATAGATCGCCGCCTTGTGTCTTGGTACGTGACCCTGCGCAACAAAGAGCCATACCATCAGGCCGAGCATCAATGGATTTCGCCGAAGGTCGCTTGCATTACTGTCAGTCTGAATGATGAACTGCTCGGCCTGAGCCTCGCTTGAGTCGAGGGACTTGTTTTCTATAAGCGAGATAAGCGACCGAGTGTACCTTTTTACCTCGTCGCGGGTAAATTGACTAAGTTGCAACACTTCGAATTCGTCAGACAAAGGCGCCTTGCTGTATCCAACTATTCGGCTAGTGCAGACTACCGAAGCAGATTCCCAGCTTCGACAGAATTCTTCGATCATTTGGACATATTTACGTCGACTTGCAACATCCAATATCTCATCGATACCATCGAACACTACAACCACTTGACCAATAGAGAGCTGCGTCTTCAGCCAGTAACTTAGAGATCGCACGTCATCGCCAGATCGTTGCGACGTATCGCGAACCATGAAGTCAAATATACCGATTCCATCCCGTTCATGCCATTTCTCAAATTCACGGAGAATCACTCTCAGAGGCACCTTCGCAATCTGAATTTGCAGATCCGTTCGGTTTGAATGCTTTGCAGCCAATCCATGTGCTTTCGATAAATCGAAACAGATGCTCTGACAGAGAGTAGACTTTCCCCCACCTGGGTCTCCCAGAACCACTGCTTTCTTGAACGTTGCGATGAATTCCGCGTGAGTTATGTCGTTGCCCTGAGAATTTAGCCCTGCAAATAGATCCTCTTGGTGTGCTGGTAGTTGTTTTGTTAACCTCGACTTAACGAATACCTTGTCAATGGGAAATCGTTTCCGCCCTCTATTAGTTTCAACGGCGATGTCGCGATTTGCGGCTTGAGAAGCTTTGGCTATTCGCGTCGTAATCGCTTGCTCGTCGTAATTCGCGGGAGCGCTTGACGACAATAAATCGTTGATGTTCCGACTGATCGAAGCCAGCCGTTCATTATTTTGCTTAGCGTATGCAGCAAGAAGCTTGACAAGGGCGGCGTCTTGGAACGCTGAGCGCCACATGTTCGGACGCGTTAAGGATGGCGTCAAATAGGGCATCACCGTCGATGGAAATATGCTTAAGGTCGGTATTATACCGCGTTAGGAAGAGATTTTTTATTTCGGCGTATTGGGTCGTAGGTGAAAGAACATATTCGAGTAATCTCTCGGCAAATCCTTCAATGATCATTTTGTTGAATAGTGAAATCATCGAATCATTGTAGTTGTTGCCAATAACGGTCGAGAGGACCCCTAGAGCCTTTCTAGCCAGCTTGACCTTAGAATTGGACGATTCTTTGGACAGTATCTTGTGGATATTATTGCGGGTTGCGACGCGCCGCTCTATGCGGCTAAAGCTACGGGAGAGCCCCGAGCTTACAAAGTTGGACATGAGAGATAGTGCGAAGTCGCCAATCCAAACCATATTTCCCCCACCGTGTGCAGACATTAATCCCCTGCACACGATAGACTGCTTACGATGCTAATATCAATATGGCGTCTTAATAGAAGCTGTATAGAAGCTGCGCGGAAATTCGCATGCTTAGACTTCAATCGCCCATCTTCAGCGCCTGGATAAACGCCTCCTGGGGAATATCCACCTTGCCGAACTGGCGCATGCGCTTCTTGCCCTCTTTCTGCTTGTCGAGCAGCTTGCGTTTGCGCGAGACGTCGCCGCCGTAGCATTTGGCGGTGACGTCCTTGCGCAGCGCCGAGATGGTTTCGCGGGCGATGACCTTGCCGCCGATCGCGGCCTGGATCGGGATCTTGAACAGGTGGTGCGGGATCAGCTCCTTCAGCTTCTCGCACATCTGGCGGCCGCGCTTTTCCGCCGCCGTGCGGTGGACCAGCATCGACAGCGCGTCGACCGGCTCCTCATTGACCAGGATCGACATTTTCACCAGGTCGCCCTCGCGATAGTCGGTCAGGTGATAGTCGAAGGAGGCATAGCCCTTGGAGATCGACTTCAGACGGTCGTAGAAGTCGAAGACCACCTCGTTGAGCGGCAAATCGTAGATCAGCATGGCGCGCTTGCCGACATAGGACAAGTCGGCCTGGATGCCACGCCGGTCCTGGCAGAGTTTCAGGATGCCGCCGAGATAGTCGTCGGGGGTGAGGATGGTGGCGCGGATCCACGGCTCCTCGATGGCCGAGATCTTGACCACGTCGGGCATGTCGGCCGGGTTGTGCAGTTCCTTGACCGTGCCGTCGTTCAACAGCAGGCGGTAGACGACACTCGGCGCGGTGGCGATGAGGTCGAGGTTGAACTCGCGCTCCAGCCGCTCCTGGATGATCTCTAGATGCAGCAGGCCGAGGAAGCCGCAGCGATAACCGAAGCCGAGCGCGGCACTGGTTTCCATTTCGAAGGAGAAGGAGGCGTCGTTGAGGCGCAGTTTGCCGACGGCGGCGCGCAGGTCTTCGAAATCGGCGGCGTCGACCGGGAACAGGCCGCAGAACACCACCGGCTGCGCCGGCTTGAAGCCGGGCAGGGCTTGTGCCGTCGGGCGCTTGTCCTCGGTGATGGTGTCGCCGACGCGGGTATCGGCGACCTCCTTGATCGAGCCGGTGAAGAAACCGAACTCGCCGGGGCCGAGCTCGTCGACATTGACGCGGGCGGGTGTGAAGACGCCGGTGCGCTCGACCAGGTACTTGGCGCCGGTGCCCATCATGCGGATGGTCTGGCCCTTTTTCAGCACGCCGTCGATGATGCGCACCAGCACGATGACGCCGAGATAGGCGTCGTACCAGCTATCGACCAGCATCGCCTTCAGCGGAGCCGCTATGTCGCCCTCGCGCGGCGGCGGCAGATCGTTGACGATGGCCTCGAGTACGTCCGGAATGCCCAGCCCGGTCTTGGCCGAGATCAGCACGGCGTTGGAGGCATCGATGCCGATCACCTCCTCGACCTGCTCGCGGATGCGCTCGGGCTCGGCGGCCGGCAGGTCGACCTTGTTCAGCACCACGACGATCTCGTGGTTGTTGTCGATCGCCTGATAGACATTGGCCAGCGTCTGCGCCTCGACCCCTTGCGAGGCATCGACGACCAGCAGCGAGCCCTCGCAGGCGGCAAGCGAGCGCGACACTTCATAAGCGAAGTCGACATGGCCGGGCGTGTCGATCAGGTTGAGGATATAATCCTCGCCATTGTTGGCGCGGTATTTCAGCCGCACCGTCTGCGCCTTGATGGTGATGCCGCGCTCGCGCTCGATGTCCATCGAGTCCAGCACCTGCTCCTTCATGTCGCGCAGCTCCAGCCCGCCGGTCGACTGGATCAGCCGGTCGGCAAGCGTGGATTTGCCATGGTCGATATGGGCAACGATGGAGAAGTTGCGGATGTTCTTGATCGGCGTGGTCATGCGGCGCGCTTTAGCAGGGGCACGGTATATCGGCAAGCGGCGGGACGCGGGTGCGGCGGCAAGGCGGCAAAGTCGTTAAACTTTGATCCATGAGATTAGAGCATAGTTCGCGCCCGGCGTGATAGCCCACTGGCCTATCGCCGTTTCGGGGGGGTCGGAATGCCGCTGTCAGCACGCAAGTTTCTCAGATCGGTGAGCGGCTCGTTCGCGCCGATGCTCGCCATCCTGCTTATCCCGATGGTTGCCGCATTGGGCTTTTCCATCGACTATACCTCGGCGGTTTCAACCAGGGCATCGATGCAGAACGCCCTCGATGCAGCGTCGCTGTCGATCACGACGCTTGCGACGGACACCTCATTGGCGGACCGCCAGGTAAAACTGCAGGAGGTATACCTGGCCAATGGCGGGCAAGGCACGGCCAAGCTCGACAGCTTCGTCGTCGCCACCGACGGCGCCGCCAGCATCAAGGCTTCGGCCGGCTTTGCCATGCCGACGAATTTCATGCAGATCGCCAGGATCAACACGGTGCAGGTCGGCGTTGCGTCGGCAGTGACAAAGCGGCCGGCGCTGGTGCAAGCCACGTTCAAGGTGACCAAGGTCTCGGGCTGGTGGGGCAAGACAATGACGCTCTACGGCACCAAATTCGGGGACACGGTGGCCAATAAGCTGATGAAGATCACCTACACATACAACGGTTATGGCGATCCGAAAGGCTATGGCACGGCGACCGTCTCCACCATCAACGGAGCGACGATCACTACGGTCCAGCAGCAGGTGTGTACGACCACCACTGTACTCAGCTTCTATGGGCTGCCCAGCACCACGATCACCCAGACCGCTTCCAACGGCAAGAAATATGCGACCACCTGCGTCAACACCATGTACCCCGCGACCGGTGCCGGCGCGGTGATCGACGTCAGCCAGATGGACCAGCTCTACCTGCAGATGGATGTGCCGTCAGGCAATCCAACGGTGCTCAAATCGAACGATCCGGCAACATCGAACCGCCTCTACGCGGACGGCGTCGAGATCGCCAGTGGCCAAACGGTCGATATCTTTACGCTGGTGCCGTGCGGCCAGACCAGCACACAAGCGTGGGAAGACGGGGGATCGCCGGTGCCGACATCTCCGACCATCACCGATTCCAACGCGGACTTTTTCTACACAGTAACCGGCAAGTGCGCCTTCAATCAGCGGGCATCGGAAACGCTGTTGACACAATAGGCCGCCGCAGCTGAGTGCGAGGGCATATCGGCCCGCTTAGGCTGCCCGTCCATCACACCGCCGCCCGGTCACACCGGGTGGCGTGTTGGTTGCGAGCGACTGTCTTCCCTTCGCCCCCTGTGGGAGAAGGCGGCCGAGCGAAGCTCGGTCGGATGAGGGGTGTTCCAGGGAACGCCGACGCCTCATTGCTTCCAGCACCCCTCAACCGTCTCGGCGCTTCGCGCCGATCCACCTTCTCCCACTAGGGGAAGGGAGAGCTGCGAACGATCACGAAGCGGTGATGCTGTAACGAACCGCGCGTCGGCGGCGAAGTGTGGACATGGAACCGCACAGGAGAACAGCGATGACCGGATCGAAACGCAGCACAGCCCTGATGGGGCTCGCCGCAATACTGTTTTCGGCAACTGTGCTGTCGGCAATCGGCGCGGCCGCCGGCCGGACGCAGACCGTCGTCGAGCTGTTCACCAGCCAGGGCTGCTCGTCCTGCCCGCCGGCCAACGCCAATCTGATCAAGGTCAAGGACCGGCCCGGCGTGCTGGCGCTGTCCTTCAACGTCACCTACTGGGACTATCTCGGCTGGAAGGACACATTCGGCAAAGAAGAATTCACGCAGCGCCAGGTCCGCTATGAACCGTCGCTCGGCCGTTCCGGCCCGTTCACGCCGCAAGTGGTGGTCAACGGCAAGGCCGATGCGGTCGGCGCCAGGCCGGGCGAGATCGAGCAGCTGATTTCGAGCGGCGGCCACGCCGACGGACCTTCGCTGTCGTTCGCCGGTGGGACGGTCAGCATCGGCGCCGGTCCGGTGCCCGGCGGCAAGGCCGACGTCTGGCTGGTGCGTTACGGCAAGGGCGTCGTCGAGGTTCCGGTGGCGCGCGGAGAAAACACCGGCCGCACGCTGCCTCACGCCAATGTCGTGCATTCGCTGACCAGGCTGGGCAGTTGGACCGGCGACGCCACCGCGCTGCCGCTGCCGGCGACGACGGGCGGCCTTAGCACGGCGGTGCTGGTACAGGTGCCGGGCGGCGGGCCGATCCTTGCTGCCGCTACGAATTAGAAACCCTCCCGAAATTCCCCAACGCGCAGCGGCGCCGCCGCATGCCGTCAACCCCTGCCAAACCCAAGGAGATCATCATGACCAATCGTTTGACCAATCGCCCGACCCTGGCGGCACTCGCCTTCGCACTTTGCTCGGCGGCGCTGTTCGCAGGAGGCGCGGCGCGGGCCGAAGATGCGATGAAGCCGGCGATGGCGACAAACGCTATGAAGCCGGCAACGGGCGCCATGAAGCCGGCAACGGACGCAATGAAGCCGGCCGGCGCCATTGTGGCTGACGCGATGGCCACGACCGCGATGAAGGCGGCAGATCCGATGAAGGCCGACTGCATGAACAAGGCCGACGCCGAGACGGACGCCATGAAGAAGGCAGAGGCGACCAAGGCCTGCGATGCCATGGCTCCGGCCAAATAGGCGATGCGCACAGCAATGTGAGAGCCCGGCGGACCTATCCGTCGTATAATCCACACCACATCATGGGAGATCAGACATGACCGCAGCCGTGAAACGATCGTCGATTTTCGCAAAAGCAACAGCTGCCGCGCTCATCCTCACGGCCGCCGCCGCCGTATTCTGGCAGACCCCGGCAGTCTCGGCCGAAGACGCAGTGGTGATCCCGCCGCCGGCAATGGACGAGAAGGCCACCGCCGGCCCCGAAAAGGCGTTCTTCGCCGGCGGCTGCTTCTGGGGTGTGCAAGGCGTGTTCCAGCACGTCAAGGGTGTCACCAGCGCCGTGTCCGGCTATGCCGGCGGCGACAGGGACACGGCCGTCTATGAAATGGTCGGCACCGGCCGGACGGGCCATGCCGAATCCGTCGAGATCACCTACGAGCCGTCCAAGGTTACTTACGGCCAGCTGCTGCAGGTGTATTTCTCGGTGGCGCACAATCCGACGCAACTGAACTACCAGGGGCCGGACAGCGGCACACAGTACCGTTCGACGATCTTTGCCGAAAACGACATGCAGAAAAAGATCGCCGAAAGCTATATCGCCCAGCTCGACAAGGCCAAGGTGTTTCCTAAGCCGATCGTGACGACGCTGGAGACCGGCAAGAGCTTCTATCCGGCCGAGGACTACCACCAGGACTTTCTCACGCTCAACCCGACCTATCCCTATATCGTCTATAACGATTGGCCCAAGGTAGAGAACCTGAAGCGGCTGTTCCCCAACCTCTACAGCGAAAAGCCGGTGCTGGTGCTGGCCGCCAACAAGAGCTGAGCTTTTGCGCCGGCGGGCGCGACGGAGAATAAGCGTCGGCGATCCTTCGCACCCCCCTCTGTCCTGCCGGACATCTCCCCCGCAAGGGGGGAGATCGGCTATCACCTCGACCTTCGCCAAATCTCCAACGTTCAGGACGAGCGGAGCGCTGAAACTGCTAATCTCCCCCCTTGCGGGGGAGATGGCCGGCAGGCCAGAGGGGGGTGCTGTCCCGCCAACGTCTCGAAACTACCTCCCCTTTTTCCAAGGCAGGCTCCAGCGCACCTTCTCCAGCGTCGCCTTTGCCTCGGCCGAGTCCGGGTCGGGCTCTGTCTCGCGATAATGCGCCGAGCCCTCAGGCGGGTAGGCAAGCGTGTTGTTGAGGGCGAATTTGTCGATCTGGCTGAAGTCGGGGAAAGGCAGATTTTGCGCCTCGCGCCAATCGCCGACCCTTTTCTCCGCGGCAATGCGTTTTTCGTCGTCGACCGGAAGGTCGGTGGCTCTGTATTCCAGTGACGAAGGGAAGGCGAACTGCGCGCCGGCATCATCCATGACGTTGATCATGGACAACAGGATGTCCTCGCGGATGGCTTGAAAATCGGCCACGTCGGCGGTTTTGATATAAGTGAACACGTCGATATCGAGCGAATAGGCGCCGAAGCCGGCAAAGCGCACGCGGCACGGCTCATCGATAACGCGCGGATGGGCAATCATCAGCTTGCGCAGCTCGGCCAGGACGTAACGCAGCTGATCGGGCGTCGTCTCGTAGCGCAGCTGCAGCGTCGTCGCGAACCGGGTGCGGTCGCGATGGGCGTAGTTCTCGATCTGCATGCCGGCGAAATCCGAGTTCGGCACCGAGATGATGGTGCGGTCGAGCGACCTGATGCGCGTCGAGCGCATGCCGATATGCTCGATCGTGCCGGACTGGTCGCCGAACTTGCAGAAGTCGCCGACGCTTACGGGCCGGTCGGCATAGAGCGTCAGGCCGGAGAGGAAGTTCTGCAGCGTCGGCTGCGCGGCCAGCGCCACCGCCAGACCGCCGATGCCGAGACCGGCGATGACGCCTTCGTAGGGGATGGCGAGCACTTCGGCCAACAGCAGGAAGGCGACGACCAGCACGGCGACGCGTGCGACGCCGGTGGACAGCGAAATCAGCGTGTCGTGATAGCCGGGCACTTGCCACAGTCCGCGATAGTGTTCGGCGACCTTGCCGATCAGATGCCAGACCACCGGCACGGCGCCGATCACGATCAGGCTCCAGGCGATTGCCTTGACCGGGGCGGCGACCACTTGCGGCAGACCGAGCGGGCGCAGCGTCAACAGCAGGAAGAAGCCAAGCACGATCGAGCGCACCGCCCATTCGACGATGCGGAAGAAGGCCGGGCTGTCCGTCCTTCGCACAAACAAGGAAATCAGCGCATTGGCGATGAAGCCGAAGACGATGCCGGCCAGTGCGGCAAGGCCGAGCATCCACCATTGCCAGTGCTCCATCGGGCCGGCGCGGGTGAGCAGGCCGGGGCTGATCTCGCGGGCGAGGCCACGGGCGATAAAGAACGGGTCGGTGCTGGCGAAGGCGGCGAATTCCGGCGCCACCGGCACGTCTTCGACGTCGGCGTAGAGCGCGCGGATGTGGGCGAGCGTCTCGGGCGTGAACTGCCAGATCTTGCGCTTGCCGGTGCCGTCGGGGTCAGTCTCGACCGGGCCGATGACGATGTTGCCGGCGGGATGCTCGAAATAGACGAAGGGGGTGTTGCTCTTCGGATCGTCGGGGATCTCCTGCCAATAGACGTAGCCGATGCGGTCGATGACCTTTTTGAGATAGCGCTCGAGCAGGAACGCCTCGTCGCCACGCACCGCCTGACTGTAGTTGCGCAGGTCGAGCGCCGCCTGGGCCGGGTCGCCGGCTTCGGTGAGGCCGCTCAACAGCACCTTGAACGTATCGCGCGGCGAGGCGAGCCTGCTCGGATCGTCGACCATGTCTACGGCTTCGCCACGCGCTTCCTGGAATTCGGCGAGCTTGGCCTGAAGCTGGCCAAGTGGCGGCCCGACGATGAACCAGTCGCCATTCTTGCGGCGAAAAGTGACGGCGAAGGAGACCCTGGTGCCGTATTGCGGCAGCGTCGCCGTCACCTCGTCGCTGGAAATAATGTCATGCGGCAGGCTCCACAGACGGAACGTCGCGTTGTCGATGACGGTGAACAGAAGCTTGGTGTAATCGGGCATGTTGAGGCCGCCGCGGTCGGCCTCGGTGACGTCGACGAGACCCGCCGCCAGACCGGCAAGACCCATGCCGCCGCCGGTGGCGCGCGGCACGTTGTCGGCGCCGCTCTCGTTCATCGTCTGCAGGAACGAGCGCATGGTGCTCATCGGGCTCGACTGGTCGACACGCACGTCCTCGACGGCGCTGACGCGCACACCTGTCCACCATTCGGCGGTGGCGGCATCGAAGCGGCCCATGAAGCTGCCGCCGTCAGGCGATTGGACGAAGGTGAAGGCGCCTTGGCGGTCGCCTTCGAACCAGTGGCCGACAAGCTTGTCGCCTTCGGCCTTGGCCTCGATACGGCCGTTATAAAGCGGGTACACGCCCTTAACGTCGGCGCCCGTCTGCTCGAACTTGATCTGGGCGCCGCCGCCGCGCCATTTCGTGTCCCACACGCCGGTCCAGTTGGCCGCGTCCTGGGCATGTGCCTGCGGCATGGCCGGCAGCAGGCCAGCAAGCGCGAGTGCGCCGATCAGTGCGACCGTCCGGATCAGCAAAGGCAGCAGCCGATCCTGTCCTGCCGCAAAAAAGGGGGTCATTGCATCGCCCTTCTTCTTGCCGGCGATTCTGCTCGGCCGGCCAGAGAAGGTTATTCCGCTTGAAGATGAATATTCTGTTTCAGGCTGCCACGGCGATGCCGGTCAGTCATAGGTCAGATCCGTCGCCTTGCCGGCGAACACCCGGTAGGCAAAGAACGAATAGAAGATGATGATCGGCAGCACGACGACCGTGCCGACCAGGATGACGGCCAGGCTTTCGGGTGCCGAAGCAGCCTGCCAGATGGTCAGCCGGTCGGGCACCACGAAGGGGTAGAAAGACCAGGCGAGGCCGGCAAAGCCGAGCGTGAAGATAGCGGCCAATGTCAGGAACGGGAGCAGCGCGTGGCGGTCGCCGGGTTTCGGCAGATGGAAGGTCTGGCGCCACAGCCACAGGAACAGCACTGCCGACAGGATCGGCAGCGGTGACAAATAGAGCATGGCCGGCCAGACGAACCATTTGTCGAAGATGCGCGCGCTGGCAAAGGGCGTGGCCAGCGATACCGCGACCATGCCGAGCGCGGTCAGCACCAGTGTCGTGCGCAGCCACAGCACCGCCTTCCTCTGCAGGTCGCCTTCCGTCTTGTAGATGACCCAGGCGGCGCCCATCGCCGCGTAGGCCGCGGCAAGGCAGAGCGCCACCAGCGCGCCGAACGCCATGCCGCCAGGGCCGACGTCGAGGCCGAGCACATAGACGCCGAGCATATAACCTTGCGCCAGCGAAGCGACGACCGAGCCGAGGAAGAAGATGCGGTTCCAGCGGTGCTTCCTGCCGGCCGGCACCTTGGCGCGGAAATCGAAGGCGACGCCGCGCAGGATCAAGCCGACCAGCAGCACGAAAACCGGAATGTAGAGCGCCGTCAGGATGGTGCCGTGCGCCAGCGGGAAGGCGACCAGCAGCAGGCCGACCGCCAGCACCAGCCAGGTCTCGTTGGCGTCCCAGAATGGGCCGATGGCGGCGATCATCGTATCCTGTTCGGTGCCTTCGGCTGCGGCGAACAGGATGCCGATGCCGAGATCGAAGCCGTCGAGGATGACGTAGATCAGGATGGCGAGGCCCATCAGTCCGGCGAAGATCAGAGGCAGCAGGGTCGGCCAGTCGAAGCTCATGATGTTTCTCCCGGTTGCGCAACCGGCTGCGACAGCGGCCTGTTCATGACGCCCGGTAGCGGCGAGGTGTCTCCATCCTTCGCCGCCTTCAATGCCAGATGCACCAACACGCTGAGATAGGCGATCAGCAGCAGCACGTAGAGGCTGAGATAGACCGCGAGCGACAGCGCGACATGGCTGCCGGCGACCGGCCCGACAGCATCGGCGGTACGCAGCACGCCGGTGACCAGCCAGGGCTGGCGGCCGATCTCAGTGGTGTACCAGCCGGCCAGCGTCGCCAGCCAGCCGGACAGCGCCATCGGCACCATGACGAGCGCCAGCGGCTTGGGCAGGCTGTGGCGGCGCTTGAGGAAGAAGGCCGCCGACCAGGAGACGGCGAGCATAAGGAGGCCTGTGCCGACCATGATGCGAAAGCCCCAGAACACCGGAAATACCGGCGGATGGTTGCCGGCATAATCGTTCAGCCCCGGCACGATGCCGCCGGCGCTGTGCCTGAGGATGAGGCTGGCGCCGTCGGGAATGGTGAGCTCGAACCTGTTCTCGCTCGCCGCTTCATCGGGAAGCGCAAACAGCACCAGCGGCACGTTTGGACCGGTGTTCCAGTTGGCCTCCATGGCGGCGATCTTCTGCGGCTGGTGTTCGAGCGTGTTGAGGCCGTGCTGGTCGCCGGCGAAGATCTGGATCGGGATCAGGATCGCGGCGGTGAAGACGCCGGTGCGCAGCGCCTTCCACATCGATTCCGAACGATCGCCGTAGAGATAGCGCAGCGCCGACAGGCCGGCGATCAGGAACGAGACGGTCAGCCCCGAAGCAAGCAGCATATGGACGAGCCGGTAGGGCATGGACGGATTGAAGACAACTGCCCACCAGTCGGTGGCGTGCGCTACACCATCGCGCATCTCGAAGCCGGCCGGCGTCTGCATCCACGAATTGAGTGCTATGATCCAGAAGGCGGACAAGGTGGTGCCGCCGGCCACCAGCACCGTCGCCAGCGTATGGATGCGGTTCGAGACGCGGCGGAAGCCGAACAGCATGATGCCGAGGAACGCCGCCTCGAGGAAAAAGGCGGTCAGGATCTCGTAGGCCAGCAGCGGGCCGGCAATGTTGCCGACCGTCTCCATATAGCCCGGCCAGTTGGTGCCGAACTGAAAACTCATGGTGACGCCGGAAACCACGCCCATGGCGAAGGACAGCGCGAATACCTTAACCCAGGTGAAATAAGCGCGCATCCAGGCGGAATCGTTGGTCGCGTTGTAGCGGAGCTTGAAGAACAGCAGCACCCAGCCGAGCGCGATGGTGATCGCCGGGAACAGGATGTGGAACGAGATGTTCGCGCCGAACTGTATGCGCGACAGGATGAGCGGGTCCATGGCGGCTCCGGCTGCTGCTTGTTTGTACAAGGATAGGCTTCATGCGCGGGACGGTCAAAGCGGCGTCCCGCCGCGAGGCGGAACGCCGCAGTGCCGGTGAATCTGCTTCTGCGCGGAATTTGGCTGGACGATCGGGCAGGTGTCGCCTATTCCGGCGAACCTCGATGTCCAGAACTGTCAGGAGCGGCATTGACATCCGGATTTGCGAACCGACATTCAGCGGATTAAATCAACAACTCTGTTTCAAGCAGCCGTTTTCAGCCATGCAGCCGATCATCTCGATTTCCGGGGTCACCAAGACCTACGCCACCGGCTTCAAGGCGCTGAAGGAGATCAATCTCGATATAGTGCGCGGCGAGATCTTTGCGCTGCTCGGGCCGAACGGCGCCGGCAAGACGACGCTGATCTCGATCGTCTGCGGCATCGTCAACCGCTCGTCGGGTTCCGTCACCGTCGACGGCCATGACATCAACCGCGACTACCGCGCGGCGCGCAGTCTGATCGGGCTGGTGCCGCAGGAGCTGACCATCGACGCCTTCGAGAGCGTGTGGGCGACGGTCAATTACAGCCGCGGCCTGTTCGGCAAGCCGGCGGACAAGGCGTTCATCGAAAAGGTGCTGCGCGACCTGTCGCTCTGGGACAAGAAGGACGCCAAGGCGATCACGCTATCCGGCGGCATGAAGCGCCGGCTGATGATTGCCAAGGCGTTGTCGCACGAGCCGCGCATCCTGTTCCTCGACGAACCGACGGCAGGCGTCGATGTCGAGCTGCGCCAGGACATGTGGGCGATGGTGCGCAGGCTGCGCGAAGACGGCGTCACCATCATCCTGACCACGCACTACATCGAAGAAGCGGAGGCGATGGCCGACCGCGTCGGCGTCATTAACCGCGGCGAGATCGTGCTGGTCGAGGACAAGGCCGAGCTGATGCGCAAGCTCGGCCGCAAGCGGCTTGTGCTGGAACTGCGCAGTCCCCTGGCCACCGTTCCCGACGCCTTTTCGCGCTACGCGCTGGAGCTTTCGCCGGATGGCGGGCAGCTGACCTATACTTATGACAACCAGAGCGAACGGCCGGGCGTCGCCTCGTTGATCCGCGAGCTCGAGGCGGCCGGCATCCAGTTCCGCGACATCGATACGGAAAACAGCTCGCTTGAGGAGATCTTCGTCAATCTGGTGAGGAAACCGGCATGAACCCGCGCGCGGTCATGAATCTTCATGCGGTATGGGCGATCTATCGGGTGGAGATGGCGCGCGCCCTTCGCACGGTGCTGCAGAGCATTGTTTCGCCGGTCATTTCCACGTCGCTCTATTTCGTCGTTTTCGGCTCGGCCATCGGCTCGCGCATCACCGAGATCGACGGCATCAGCTACGGCGCCTTCATCGTGCCGGGGCTGATCATGCTGTCGCTGCTGACGCAGTCGATCTCCAACGCTTCTTTCGCCATCTATTTTCCGAAATTCGTCGGCTCGATCTACGAATTGCTGTCGGCGCCTGTGTCCTATCTGGAGATCGTCATCGCCTATGTCGGGGGTGCGGCGACAAAGTCGATCGTGCTTGGCCTGATCATCCTGGCGACGGCCTCGCTGTTCGTGCCGCTTCACATCGAGCATCCGTTCTGGATGCTCGCCTTCCTGGTGCTGACGGCGGTGACCTTCAGCCTGTTCGGCTTCATCATCGGCATCTGGGCGAAGAGCTTCGAGCAGCTGCAGCTGGTGCCGCTGCTGATCATCACGCCGCTGACCTTTCTCGGCGGCAGCTTCTATTCGATCAACATGCTGCCCGGCATCTGGCGCACGGTGACGCTGTTCAACCCGGTCGTCTACCTGGTCAGTGGCTTCCGCTGGAGCTTCTACGGCAAATCCGACGTTTCGGTCGGCGTCAGCCTCGGCATGACGGTTGTTTTCCTGCTCGTCTGCATAGCAATCGTCGCCTGGATCTTCAGGACCGGCTACCGGCTGCGCAACTGAGCGACTGGCCTGCCAGGCAAAGCAGCCTTATCGGTCAACGGAAACAGCGCTGAGTGCAGCCCTTGCGACGATAGCCCTTGATCTTCATGTTTTGTTATATATCATGTTATGGTTTTTCGCGAGACGGATTGGCATATGGAAGACGTCGTACGATCGCTTGGTTTCTTGTGCCTGGGCAGCAGGATGAAGCGTATAGGCGAACAACTGCAAGCGGAGGCGCAACGCCTGCTCGACCGGCTGGATGTTCCGGTTCAGGCGAGCCAGTACCCACTGCTGGCCGCGCTCGACAGGCTGGGCCCGCTGCCTGTCGGGGAACTGGCACAATCGCTTGGCATCGCGCAGCCTGGTATAACGCGAAGCGTCTCGCTTCTGGCTGAACTGGGATTGCTCGAGGTCAGTCAGTCGACCGATGACCAGCGGCGCAGGATTGTCGCCCTCACACGGGACGGCCGGCGACTGGTCGATGTCGCAAAACGTGACGTCTGGCCGCGCATCGAAAACGCCGTTGCGGATTTGTGCGCGGATCTTTCGGGGCCGCTTCTTGAGCAGCTGACCGCCATCGAAGACGGCCTAGCCGCGGCCCCTCTCGACCGTCGAGTGAAAAATCCGGAGGCCGCGGCGTAATGAGACACCTGCTCGACCGCCCTATCTGGAGCGCGCTTCAGACGCGACATCGGGCGTTCGCGCAAGGTAATGACCTCGCCAGGCGGTATCGGCCGTCGATCGTTCCATTCGCCGCCACTGGCGCCGACGACGCGGAAAGCCTGCGGGCGCTCGAACAGCTTGTCTCCGCGGGCGAGAGTGTCATCCTGCTTCAGTCGGACGCCATTGCTCTGCCCGCGGGGCTTTGTGCGACTTCGACCGCAGCCGGGGTTCAAATGATTGCCGAGCGGCCGTTGCAAACCGTGTCTGACAAACGTGTGCAACGTCTGACCCGAGACGATGCGGCTGAGATGCTCGCCCTGGCATTGCTCACCAAGCCTGGCCCATTCACGCTCGAAGCCCTGAGCCTGGGCGATTTTTGTGGCGTTAAAATCGAGGGCAGACTTGTGGCAATGGCCGGCGAGCGCATGAAGCAACCTGGCTATACCGAACTCAGCGGGGTGTGCTCACATCCGGAATTTCGCGGCGGCGGCCTAGGCAAGCTGCTGTCCCTGTTCGTGGCAAACCGGATAATGGCGCGCGGCCAAGTTCCCTATCTCCATGCCTATGCCAGCAACGCCACGGCCATCAGACTATACGAATCCATTGGCTTCAGGTTGCGAAGCACAATGAACGTGGCCGTGGTTCAGCGCACCGAATGATTGGTCGGCGCATGATGCGCAGCATGGATGCATCCCATATCAGGAAAGGAAGGATTTCGCATCACCGAAATCCTTCCTCGAGAATGCAAGGCCTTCCTGCGTCTCAGACCGCGATCTTGCCGCCGCCTTGCCTGGTGATGGCAACGACCGCCGGGCGCACCGGCATGTCCGGCTTGAAGTCAGGCCAGCGGGTCGACAAATCCTCATAATAGGACGGACGCCCAAAAGCCTCCCAGTCCTCGCCACCGTCGCCTGGATGCTGGACGGCAACGAAAGCAGTCTGGTCGTCCGGCGCAAACAGGGGACCACACATTTCGGCGCCGATCGGCACACGGAAAAACAGCTTTGAGGTCGCCCGCGCCGGGCCTTCCGTGTCGACCGCCCACAGGCCGTCGGTGCGGCCTGTGGCCTTCGGGCCCTGGCCGTCGGTAGCAACCCAGAGGCGGCCGGCCGAATCGACCGCGCAATTGTCCGGCATGCCGAACCAGCCATTGGCAGTGGTTGCGGTGGAGAAGGTGGCGCCGATTTCGGCCACGGCGGGATCGCCGCATTTCAGCAGGATTTCCCACTTGCCCTTGGTCGCAGCGAAATCACCGCCATCCTCGACGATCTCAATGATATGGCCAAAGGCGTTTTCGGCGCGCGGATTGGCGGCGTCGACCTGGTCGGCCTTGCGCTTCGAATTGTTGGTCAGCATGACATAGACCTTGCCATTGGCGGCATTGGGTTGGATGTCTTCCGGGCGGTCCATCTTGGTGGCGCCAAGCAGGTCGGCGGCACGGCGCGTCTCGATCAGCACGTCGGCCTGGCTGGCAAAGCCGTTTTCCGCCCCCAGCGGCCCCTGGCCGAAGACGATCGGCAGCCATTCGATCGAACCGTCCTCGGCGAACTTGGCGACATGCAAGGTGCCGTCGTCGAGCAAATTCATGTTGGCGGCGCGATCGTCCGGATTGAACTTGCCTGTGGTGACGAACTTATAGACATAGTCGAAACGCTCGTCGTCGCCGAGGTAGAAGACGACACGGCCATCCTTGGCGACGATCGATTCTGCGCCCTCATGCTTGAAGCGGCCCATGGCGGTGCGCTTCCTCGGCACCGACGTCGGATCCTGGACGTCGACCTCGACGATCCAGCCGAAGCGGTTCGGCTCGTTCGGCTCCTTGCCGATATCGAAACGGTCGTGATGCGCCGCCCATTCATAGGCGCCTTCGGGAATGCCGAGGCGCTTGTAATTGGCCGCCTCGTTATGGCCCTGCGGCAGGTCGCCCGAGAAATAGCCGTGGATGTTCTCCTCGGCCATGACATAGGTGCCCCACGGCGTGACGCCGCCGGCGCAGTTGTTGAGGGTGCCGATGACCTTCGTGCCGCTCGGGTCGGTGCTGGTCTTGACGCGGTCGTGGCCGGCGACGGGGCCAGACAGCGCCATCTCGGTATTGGAGGTGATGCGGCGGTTGAGCTTGCCGTCGCGCACGACCTGCCATTTGCCGGCTTCTTTGCGGATCTCGACAATGGTGCCGCCATGCGCGGCCATCTCGACATCGACTTGCTCCTTGCTGAGGGGCGCCTGCTTGGCTTTGCCATCGACGATGGTGACGAGGCCCGGGAACATCAGATGCGGATTGGTGTATTCGTGGTTGACGACCAGCAGGCCGTGCTCGGCCGAGCCGCCGATCGGGATATAACCGACATAGTCGTTGTTGTAGCCGAATTGTCTGGCCTGGGCTTCCGCCGACTGTTTTGTCGGATCGAATTCCGGCGAATCGGCGAACAGCGGATCGCCCCAGCGCAGCAGCACGTCGGCGTCATAGCCAGGTGCGACGTGATGCTTGTCGTCGATGCCGGCCTCGAGTTCGTCGAAAGCGAAGGCGGAGCCTTCGGCGGCGCGGGCGTTGTCGGCGGCGATCAGCGCCAGCGGGCTGACGGTAGCGGCTATGGCCGAGACGGCAAGCGAGCCCTTGAGGAAGCCGCGGCGCGAGAACCGCGCGGCGATGATCTCACCCATGGTGCGGTTGTCGGTGGGATTGGCTCCTGGCCCATCGTTTTCCTCGAGCAGACTGGTGCGGAAATGGGCGTCAGGGGTGCGATGTTCGGTCGAGCGCTGTTCAGTCATGGGGGCCTGCCTCTGGCTGGATGGATTGCTGGAGCGTGTTGCTTGGCCAATCCGGTATTACCGGCAGGTCACAGTTTGATGACATGCCGGCTAATTGCCACCTGCGATTTCGTATCCAACATCAGCCCCGCTTGACCGCGACCGGCGCTTCGGAAACAAGAGCTGCGGCAGGCGCGTAGGGACCGCATCGGGAGGAACAAAAGTGAGTTTCTGGGGACTTGGGCAGCTCTGCGTTTCGACGGTGATCTTCCTGCTGGCGGCGATGGCCGCAAAACAGTGGGGGCTGGCGCCGAGCCTCGGCAAGATCGTGCTGACGTTGGCGCTCTATTCGCTGGGCAATCTGATCATGCTGAGGCTGATCCGTGAATTCGGCATGTCGGTGTCGTTCAGCCTGTCGGCGGTGATCCAGCTGGTGTCGGTGAATGTGGTGGCGCTGGTCTTCTTCGGCGAGCGCGTCAATGCCTTGCAGGCAACCGGCATTGTGCTTGCCATCGCAGCTGTGGCGCTGATCACGCTCGGGCCCTATCTGCAAAGGCTGTAGCTGCGATCGGGCCGATGAAGAAGATTGCAAGCAGACTGCGCAACTGGCTGGAGTTCCCGGTTCTGCTGGCCGGGCTGGTCATTGCCGGCGGGCTGTGGGGGTTCGAAGAACTGATGGAGCTGGCGCGGGCGACCACGCCGCATGCCTTCGACACCGAAATCCTGCTTGCCTTCCGCAAGGCCGGCCAGCCCGACAATCCGATCGGACCGGCGTGGCTGGAAGGAGCGATGCGCGACGTCACCAGCCTTGGCAGCGCCAGCGTGCTGGTGCTGATCACGGCAGCAATGATCGTCTATCTGCTCCTTATCCGCAGGCCAGGCGCGGCGCTTCTCATGTTCGTCGCGGTGGCGGGCGGCCAGCTCCTGTCAAGCGTGCTGAAATTCGATATCGACCGGCCGCGCCCCGATCTGGTCTCGCATCTCGCCGATGTGGCATCGCTTTCGTTTCCGAGCGGCCACGCCATGCTGTCGGCGGTGACGTATTTGACGCTGGGCAGCATGGCGGCACGGTTTTTGCCCGGGCGTACAACGAAGATCTATGTACTCGTGCTGGCGGTGCTGACGACGGTGGTGGTCGGCATCAGCCGCATTTATCTCGGCGTCCACTGGCCGTCCGACGTGCTGGCCGGCTGGTGCGCCGGCTTTGCCTGGGCGATGCTGTGCTGGCTGGCGGCACGATTGCTGCAGCGATGGCTAGGGCGGGCCGACGGCACCTGACGTCGGCCGGACTATTTCAAATCAGCCTGTTGATCAGGCCATGTCCGCAGCCTGCCAGCAGGAAAACCATCGACAGCACGACTGTTGAGGTCGCCAACGCTTTGAATGTCTTCACCTGCTCATCCTTTTTTGAGGTCGAACCTGTGAAATCGGTATCGCAATGGATGTCCCGCCAAACGATGCCGAGGTTTGTAGCATGCCAGCGCACCGGCTGGCAAAGACTGTTGCATGTTCACATATGCAAGATGATGTTTGACCCATCATTAAGAAGGTATTATACCTGATACTGCAGACTCAGACGGGGGTTTGACCGATGATCACTGCCGCGCAGATGCGTGCCGCGAGGGCGCTGGCCGGCATCGATCAGAAGACCCTCGCCGAGCGCGCCGGGGTTTCGCTTCCAACCATTCAGCGCATGGAAGCGAGCGACGGCGTGGTCCGGGGCGTGGTCGATACGCTGATGAAGGTCATCCAGGCCCTTGAAGAGGCCGGGGTCGAGCTGATCGGCGAGAACCAGGCGAGCGAGCGTGGCGGCAGGGGCGTTCGCCTCAAGCCTGTCACGCCGCAGAACCCGCAAGGCTGACGCTACTGCCGCATCGCCGAAAATCAAATTCGATTTTCGGATAGTCCGATGCGCGGGTCAAAAGTGTTGGGGCGTATCTGTGCGCCTATTTGGACGCACGCCGCTCCAAGTCGCGACGGCGACCGCCGACAGTCCTGCCGACGATCCCGCCGCTCCTTGGTTTCATGCGGAAGGCACTCGATGGATCAGACGCAGCGGGCAGTGCATCAACCGGCGCGGCCGACATTTTCCGAACTGTTCACCCCAAAGCTGGTGGCGGTGCTGCGCGAGGGCTACACGCTCACGCATTTCAAGACGGATGCCATCGCCGGGCTGACTGTCGCCATCGTTGCGCTGCCGTTGTCGATGGCAATTGCCATTGCTTCAGGCGTGACGCCGGAGCGCGGGCTCTACACCTCGATCATTGGCGGCTTCCTGGTCTCGGCGCTTGGCGGCAGCCGTTTCCAGATCGGCGGCCCGGCCGGCGCCTTCATTGTGCTTGTGGCGGCGACGGTGGCGCGGGTTGGCGTCGACGGCTTGCTGCTGGCGGCGATGATGGCCGGCGTGTTCCTGCTTGCCATCGGCTATCTCAGACTTGGCACCTACATCAAATTCATCCCCTACCCGGTGACCGTCGGCTTCACCGCCGGCATCGCTGTCATCATCTTCTCCGGCCAGATCGTCGAACTGTTCGGGCTGAAGCTCGCCGGCAAGGAGCCAGGGCCGCTGGTGCCGAAGCTGATGGCCATCGGCGAAGCGGCCGGAACAATCAACCTCGCCGCAACTGCGGTGGCGGCACTGACCATCATCACCATTGCGACGTTGAGGCGGTTTCGGCCGAAGTGGCCGGCTATGCTGATCGCCATCGGACTGGCATCCCTCGTCGTCGCATTGCTCGCCATGCCGGCCGAGACGATCGGCACGCGCTTCGGCGGCATCCCACGCAGCCTGCAATGGCCGGCCTTCCCGCCGCTCAGCCTCGACAGGATAATCGACGTACTGCCGGACGCCATCGCCTTTGCGCTGCTCGGGGCGATCGAATCGCTGCTGTCGGCCGTCGTCGCCGACGGCATGACCGGAAGGCGGCATCGCTCCAATTGCGAGTTGGTGGCGCAAGGCTTCGCCAATATCGCCTCCGCCTTGTTCGGCGGCATATGCACCACTGGCACCATTGCCCGCACCGCGACCAATGTACGGGCCGGCGCGCATGGACCGGTCTCAGGCATGATGCACTCGGCCATTCTGCTTGCTCTGATGCTGGTGGCGGCACCGCTGGCCAGCTATATCCCGCTTGCAGCACTTGCCGGCGTGCTGGCGGTGGTGTGCTGGAACATGTTCGAGAAACAGGCCTTCGCCACCTTGCTGCGCGCCTCGCGCGGCGATGCGCTGGTACTGATGGCGACGTTCCTGATCGTCATCTTCCGCGACCTGACCGAAGGCATCGTCGTCGGCTTCGCGCTAGGCTCGATCCTGTTCATCGACCGCATGGCCAAGAGCATCGCGGTGGAGGCGGACCATCAATCCCTGGTGCAGGAAGACGTCGCCGACCGAGCCAGCGCTTATGATTCCAGCGAGGCGAGCGATGCCGACACAGTGGTCTACCGGATATCGGGCGCCTTTTTCTTCGGCGCCGCCTCGACCGTCGGCACGGTGCTGGACCGCATCGCCGACCAGCGCAAGAACTTCATCCTCGACTGTTCGGCGGTGCCGTTCTTCGATTCGACGGCGGCCAATGTCATCGAGGGCGCGGCCCACAAGGCCAAGCGCGCCGGCGTTCGCTTTATTATCTCAGGCGCTTCACCGCAGACACGCCGCATGCTGATCAACCACGGTGTCAAGCGGCCGCTGGTGACTTATGCCGCATCGATCACGGATGCGCGGGCGCAGCTGAAGAAAGCCGCGCCTCTCGCCTGAGCTGGCAACTGCCGGCTTAGTCGAGTCCCAACGCTGAGACCTCGCCCTCGTTCATCAGCGGCACGAAGATTGTCGACTTGCCATCTGTGCCGATATCGGCGCTGCCCGGCTTGAACGTCGCAACCACTTGCGGCGTACCGCCGGCTTTGTAGCGGTAGAGCGTGCCGGTCATATAGGCAGTGGCGTAGATGCTGCCGCCGATGGCAACGACGCCATCGAGGTTGGCGAAGTTTTCCGCGCCAGCCAGAGGCGAAACGGCCTTGGTGGCGAGATCGACCGAGAGCAGGCCGCCCGGCTCCGCGGTGCTGAAGTCGGGCTTGATGCCCTTGCCCCACGAAGCGACGATCAGCCGGCCGCCATCGGCGAAGATGCCATTCGGCGAAGCGAGCGCCGCATCCTTGATGAACAGTTCGAGCCGGTCGCCGTCGATGCGATAGATCGTATCGGCAAGCATATCCGTGACGTAGACCTTGCCGGATGCGTCAGCGGTCATGTCGTTGAGAAAGACAGCGTTCGGCACGTCGATCGTCGACGCTAGCTTGCCGCTTTGGAGATCGACGACGCGCACATGGGTGATGTCGGCGACGTAGAGTTTGCCGCCGGCAATCGCCATGCCCTTGGGCGCGTCCATGCCGTCGGTCCAGTGTTGCGTGACCAGCTTGCCGTCCATCGACAGAACCGACAGATAGCCGTTGCCGTCGGCTTCGCCGGGATTGCCGACGATGTTCGAGACGATAACGCGCTGGCCGGCGGCGTCGAACAGCGCCGATTCAGGTTGCTCGAGGCCGCCGGCGCGCCAGAGTTCAGTGGCCTGAACTGCCGGCGCAGTCGCGATGCCGAAGATGGCGAGAAGTATCGGTGTGAAGAGGCTTTTCATGGCTAGTCTCCTGTAATGGACTGGCGGAGAGCTAGGCCTTTCGATACTTTCCGGGAAGATCTATCGGGACTAGTACCGAAGGTTGATACCAAATCGTGCAAAAGAGGTGCATCCCATGAACGGCCTGATCTTCGACGCGCTGAAGCGGACGCTGAAGGCCAAGGGCGTAACCTACCGCGTCCTTGCCGAGCGCATGGGCGTTTCCGAGCCGACTGTGAAGCGCATCTTCCACGAGCGCAACTGCAAGCTCGACCGGCTGATGGAGATCTGCGCTGCCGCCGGCGTGGAGTTGGAGAACGTGCTCGGCTCTATGAACAGAGGACCAGGACCTGCCAACCACATCGCGCCGGAGATCGAGCGCAAGCTCGCCGGCCGGCCGGCACTGCTGTTCATCTTCGTCATGCTTTCGGAAAAATTTACGCCCGAAGGTATCATGCGCTCACAGGGGTTGAGCGAGGCTTCGATGTTCCTCTATCTGCGAGACCTCGAGGAGTTGGGGCTGGTCGCGCTCGGTCGCGGCCTGTCGGCCAGGCTGCTGGTCGAGACGCCAATCCAGTGGAATTTCGACGGGCCATTGCGGCCACTGTTCGAGGTGACCAACAAGAACTTCATCGGCTGGGCCATCACGCATCTGGAGCGCGAGGCGACATTCGTCAGCTTCTCCAGGCGGATGCGGCCCGAGACGGCGGAAATGGTCAGGCGGGAGGCGGAGGAACTGGCCGAGCGCGCCAAATTGCTTGCGCATCACGATCAGCACACGACGCCGGAAGACGGGTTGATCGGCTACAAATGGACCTTCGCTTTCGGCGCGACGCCATTCCCGGCGATCATGCCGATTGGACCGCATCCGCGCGACGCCGGCGCGCGGACACCCGGCCGGGCCGCCGCAAAGACACGACGGCCGCTGCCGGCCTAGCCGCCACTCTGAACCCTTGTTTCGGCGTTGGTAATCCTGGGGTTGTCGTCTCAAATCATCTGCCGGTAGTCGAAACCATATTCGAGGGTCGGCTTGACGATGCGGAAATAGGGCGACAGGTCGAAGTCGCGCGGCGTGTAGAGCGAGTGATGGCAGGATTTCCTTGCGCGAATAGCGTCCGACGGCGTGTAAGGCTCGTAGCCGGACGATTCCTCCTGCAGCCGGCCGGCAAGCCAGCGGCCAAGTCGGTCCAGAAGCGTGTCGCCGGGCTCGGTCATTCCAGACGGCGATTATCACAGGGCGGCAAATTACACCATGATCAGCCCACGCCAGGCGCGCCGGCGTCTTCGTGCGATACCGCTGTGAGGTCGTCGCGCACCTTGCGGGCAAGCTTCCTTGTCGAGCGCTTCGGACTGTCGCCGAAAAGCTCGCCCGCCTCGGCGAGGCAGGTTTTTTTCAGGCTCTTTTCCGAGCGCTTCAGCAGCTTGGCAAGCAACCGCGTGTCCTCAGGGGGACCGAGCGGCTGGTCCTCGGCATCGAGAAGCGCGCGCATGACGAACACGTCGTGCAGTTCGCCGAGCCGCTCGCCCAATTCATCGACGGCCTTGCGCCGGGCCTTGATCGGCGTCGGCCACAGCCGGCCGAGCAGCGACAGGTGCATGCCATGCGTCTTGGCCGCCTTGCGCAGGTCGTGAAAGTCATCGGCTTCGCCGCGCGAAGCCGCCTTGTCCAGCGCTTTCCTGGCGCGGCGCAAAGTGGCGCGCGCGCCTTCGGCGAGCACGTCGGCAGCCTGCTCCGGCTGGTCGGGCAGAGCGAGCTTGTCAATCCGGCCGACACCTTCCTCGCAAGCGGCGATCGCCGCGCCTATCGCAGTATCGAGGCCTGCTCCGCCATGCAGTTCATGCAGGCGCGCGACGAGCCGGTCGCGAACGGCATCGAGGCCACCGCCGGCACTTTGCTCGGGAAAGCTTGCCGCTAGCCGGTCGATTGTTTCCACCAGTGCGGTCGCCTCGCGCGGGCCGGCAAGCAGGGCCGCCACCTGGCGGTAGCATTGATTCTCAGTCTCGCAGAATGTTTCGTCTCCGGAACGGACAAGGCGCAGCAAGGCGCGGACGTTCTTCAGCCGTTTGCGACAGTTGTGCAGCCCCTGTTCGGGCCTGTCACGCGCGGCGTCCAGATGGACAAGCGCCTTGCCGATCTCCTCGGCGAGAATGCGTCTGATCTCGCCGCTCAGCGACATGTGCGGATCGATACGAAAGCTCATGCGACGATCTCCGCAATCCCCCCAAGGGCGAGCGACGCGTTGTAAAATCTCGACTCGCCGGTGACTTCACGGCCGAGCCAATCTGGCAGCATTTCGTCCGGTACAACCTCCGGCGTCTCGAGCTCGGCGATCACCAACCCCGCAAGCGTCCCGCCGAAGACATCGACTTCGTAGAGATAGCCGCGGTGTCTAACATGATGGCGTGTCTTCTCGATGACATGTCCGATGGCAAAGGCCTGCATCTCCTGCGCCTCCGCCAAAGGCACCGGATATTCGAATTCATCGCGCTGGCGTGCCTGGCTGCCGAACTTGAGCGTCAGCTTGGCGGCGGCATCATTGCTGATGCGCACACGCACCGTACGGCTGGGTTCGGCGACAAGGTAGAATTGACGGATATGAATGTCCGCCTCGACCATTGCCCGCCATTCCTCACCTGAGACCAGGAATTTACGCTCGATTTCCTTGCCCATGGCCATGCACTAGAGCGCGCACGGCCAGAGTTGGCAAGCCGCTTGATCGCAGTTGACTTTAATCATTCGATTGATTAAATTATCGATGATGATCAAATCGCCCAGCGCCAGCAGCCTTCCTCATGAGGCGCCCAAGACCGCCGCAGATATGACGCGGACGGCACTCGTGCGCGCGGCGCTGAAGCTGTTCGGACGCCAGGGTTTCGACGGCACGTCGACGCGCCAGATCGCGGCTGAGGCCAAGGCCAATATCGGCTCGATCGCCTATCATTTCGGCGGCAAGGAAGGGCTCCGCAACGCGGCAGCCGACTACATCGTCGACACCATCCAGACCGTTGCCGGCCAGGCGATCGGCAATCTGCAGGCGCCGGTCGCGGCATTGGCGGACACCGAGGCCGCGCGGGCACATTTAGCCGTCGCACTGGAGCGCATGGTCGCCTTCATCGCGGCAAGGCCGGAAGCAGGCGAGATTGTACAGTTCGTCCTGCGCGAGCTGTCGCATCCTACCGCGGCGCTCGACCGTATCTATGACGGCGTGTTCGAACCGGCGCATCGCCGGCTCTGCCTCATCTGGGAACAGGCGACGGGCGAGCCGGCCGAGAGCGAGCGCACAAAACTCACCGTATTCACGCTGATCGGCCAGGTCGTCTATTTCCGCATCGGCCGCGAGGCGGTTATGCGCCGGATGGGCTGGCGCAAGATCGGCGATGATGAGGCCGGCAAGATCGCGGCAACAATAACCGACAATCTCAGCGCGATTTTAGCTCGGCGCGATTTGGCTGTCCGGAAGGATCGTGGATCATGAGCCTGCTCTGTTCTTTGCCGCTTGCCGCCCAGCTTTTCAGCGCCTGCGCGCCGGCAGCACCGCTCGCCGTCGGCTACGTCGAGGGCGACTACGTCCTGCTCGCGCCGATCGAGGTGGCGCAGGTCGAGACGATTGCGGTCAAGCGCGGCGACCGCGTCGCGCCCGGCACGCCGGTGGTGACGTTGGAAAACGCCGACGCCAAGATCGCCATCGCACAAGCCGAGGCGGCCCTTGCGCAGGCCCAGGCGCAACTTGCCGACCTGCAGGTCGGCAAGCGGCCGGAAGAGATTGCGGTGCTCAAGGCGCAGGTCGACATGGCCAAGGCGCAAGCCGCCGACGCCAAACGCCGTTACATCCGCGCCAGCGATCTGTTCAAACGCGGCACCGGCACGCAGGCCGACTACGACACGGCTTCCGCGACGCTGGAGACGGCCAACGCGCAGGTCGGCCAGGCGGAGGCCAATCTCGCCGTCGGCGGGCTGCCGGCACGGCCCGAGACGATCAAGGCCGCCGACAATCAGGTCAGGCAGGCGCAGTCGGCGCTGGAGCAAGCGCAATGGCGACTGTCGAAGCGCGTGCTGACGGCGCCCGCGCCCGGCCGGGTCAACGATGTCATCCGCTATCCAGGCGATACGGCCGGGCCGACCGCACCGGTCATCTCCATACTGCCGGATGGCGCGGTGAAGCTTAGCGTCTATGTGCCGGAGAGCGCGTTCTCCTCGGTCGATGTCGGCACGCTGCTCAACGTCCATTGCGACGGTTGCGGATCGGGCGTGAAGGCTCGCGTCAGCTACGTGTCACCGGATCCGGAATTCACGCCGCCGGTGATCTACTCGCTCGAGACCCGGCAAAAGCTGGTCTATCTGGTCGAAGCGCGGCCGGAGGGCGACGCCAGCGCATTGCAACCCGGGCAGATCGTCGACGTCGATCTGGCGGACATCGGAAAATGAACGTCATCGACGTGCACGGCCTGGTCAAGCGCTTCGGTGACAAGACCGTCGTCGACCATGTAACGATGACGGTGGCCGAGGGCGAGATCGTCGGCTTCCTCGGGCCGAACGGCTCAGGCAAGACGACGACCATCCGCATCATGTGCGGCTTGCTGACGCCGGATGAGGGGGAAGGCACGGTTCTGGGCTTCGACATTCGCACCGACAGCCTGCGGATCAAGCGCGAAGTCGGCTACATGACACAGAGATTCTCGTTCTACGAAGACCTCACGATCGGCGAGAATCTCGAATTCGTGGCACGGCTTTACCGGCTGAAGCCGCTCGACGGGCATGTGGCTAAGACGCTTGAGGAGCTCGGCCTGACATCGCGCAAGAACCAGCTGGCCGGTACGCTGTCGGGCGGCTGGAAGCAGCGGCTGGCGCTGGCCGCCTGCATCATGCACAAGCCGAAATTGCTGCTGCTCGACGAGCCGACGGCGGGTGTCGATCCGAAGGCCAGACGCGAATTCTGGGACGAGATCCACCGGCTGGCGAGCGGCGGCCTGACCGTGCTGGTCTCCACCCATTACATGGACGAAGCCGAGCGCTGCCACCGCATCAGCTACATCTCCTACGGCAAGATGCTGGCCACTGGCACGGTCGAGGACGTGGTGAGGAATGCCGGGCTGACCACCTTCGTCCTGCAAGGGCCACGGCTCGATCAGGTCGCGGCCGCACTTCATGGCCGCGACGGCGTCGACCAGGTGGCGCCGTTCGGGGCGACGCTGCATGTCGTCGGTTCCGACAGGAAGGCGCTTCAGGCAGCGCTCGCCGATGTCGAGAAGGAGCACAAGGGCGTCACGGTGTCGCCCGGCGAGACCAGCCTGGAGGACGTGTTCATCCAGTTCATGTCCGGTTCGAAGGACAACATGGGATGAAGAACGGGATAAACAGCATCTTTTCCTTCGCCAGGCTAGGCGCGCTGCTGATCAAGGAGTTCATCCAGATGCGGCGCGACCGCATCACCTTCGCCATGATGCTCGGCGTGCCGCTGATGCAGCTGGTGCTGTTCGGCTATGCCATCAACAACGATCCGAAGAGCCTGCCGGCAGCGCTGGTGGCGATGAGCAGCGATCCTTACACGCGGGCCATGGTTGCGGCGCTGCAGACCACCGGCTATTACCGCTTCGACCATGTTGCGCAAAGTGCCGCCGAAGCCGAATTCCTGATGGCGCGCGGCGATGTCGCCTTCGTCGTCACCATTCCCGCCGATTTTGCCCGACGGGTCGAGCGCGGCGACAGCCCGCAGATCCTGATCGAGGCGGATGCAACCGACCCGGCCGTCGCCAGCGGCGCCATCTCGACGCTCGGCACCGTCGCCAACCAGGCGCTGCTCAGGGCACGCGGCATGCAGGAGACGGCGGCCGAAGCTGCCCGGGGCCAGCTCCAGGTGGTGGTGCACCGGCGCTACAATCCGGAAGCCGTCTCGCAGTACAACATCGTGCCCGGTCTGCTCGGCGTCATCCTGCAGATGACGATGGTGATGATGACCTCGATCGCGCTGACGCGCGAGACCGAGCGCGGCACGATGGAGAACCTTCTGGCGATGCCGTCCAGCCCGCTCGAGATCATGCTGGGCAAGGTGCTGCCCTATCTGGCGGTAGGCGCCGTGCAGGTGGTGGTGGTGCTGGCGGCCTCGAAGCTTCTGTTTGCCATACCCTTCACCGGATCTATGTCGCTGCTGTTGACGGCGGTCCTGATCTTCGTCTTGGCGCTGGTGCTGCTCGGCTACACGATTTCGACGATCGCCCGCACGCAGATGCAGGCCCTGCAGCTCACCTTCTTTTTCTTCCTGCCGTCGATCATGCTGTCCGGCTTCATGTTCCCCTATCGCGGCATGCCGGACTGGGCGCAAGTTTTCGGCGAAGTGCTGCCGCTGACGCATTTCCTGCGCATTATCCGCGCGGTGATGCTGAAGGGCGCCGAGCTGCCGGCAGTGGCAACGGAGATCGGCTGGCTGGTGGTGTTCGTGGCGCTGTTCGCCGGCATTGCGCTGGTGCGGTTCCGCCGGACGCTGGATTAGGGTCGACGCAATCAGCTTGCGCAAATGATCGAGAATCACACGGCCTTGGCCTGGCCCGGGACCGGTGTCAATTCAGGTGCATTGAGCCCTTCGAAGGGATCGCGCCAAGCATCGATTTCTTCAAGCTGCCGATACCAGCGGCCGACAGAGGGATAATCATCGAGAGGCAATCGGGCGACGTCGTTGAAGGGCAGAAACGTCGCCATTCGAAAGTCGGCGTAGGAAACCGAATTTCCGACCAGCCATTCTCGCTGGGAAAGCTCAGCATCAAGTATTGCAGCGGCGGTACTGAAGTCCCTCAGGCCCTCCTCAACCCGTGCCTGATCGATCGGGCCGAGCCCATAGCGCTGTTTGGTCCCGCGTTCGAAATGAACTACATCGCAGGCTCTTGCGAAGTTCTCTTTGCCCCAACTCAGCCACCGGATCATCTCGGGCTCATCGTCGCCGGTGCGCCAAAAATGCGAATGCGTGTCGCGTGAAAGCCGGCAGGCTATGGCATCGGCCTCCCAGAGGCTTTTTCCCAAGTCCACAAGGATGGGCAATGAAAGATTTGGATTGAGCGGCCGAAAGCGCTCGGCCTGCCCCGGAGCGAAGGGGGAGGCGAATTCGAACTCGACCTTGGCATTGAGATAACGTGCCACGGCGACCGCGAGGCGAGGATTGGGATTGCGGCTGAAGAACAGTTTCATTGATCTCAGTCCTTGAATGGGACCGGTTCGACCGGACGCAACGGAGGCTCGAGCGCCTCGAACCTGCACATGACCTGCAACTGGTTGCTATCTTAGCTGGCAGCAATGATCTCGGCATAGGTGCTGAAATCGACATTGCCGCCGGACAGCACCACGGCCACGCATTTCCCGGTAAAGTCGATCTCGCCTGACGACAGCGCGGCCAAACCGACGCAGCCGCCAGGTTCGACCACCAGCTTCAGGCGAGCCATCGCGTCGCGCGTCGCCTGGGCCACCGCCTTGTCGGAAACGGCGATGGCGCCCGCGAGATTCTTGCGGTTAATCTCGAAAGTGATCGCACCCGGCTCGGCGACGAGAAGGGCATCGCAGATCGAGGTGTGGCCGGGCGCGTTCGACACCCTGGCGCCTTTGACCAGCGAGCGGCGTGTGTCGTCGAAATGCTCGGGTTCCACAGCCCAGACGGCGGTGTCCGGCGAGGCGTCCTTGATCGCGATCGAAATGCCGCTGCTCAACCCGCCGCCGCCGCAGGGAACCACCACCGCATCGAGGCCGACGCCAAGCGCTTTTGCTTGGCGCACCAATTCGAGGCCGATCGTGCCCTGGCCGGCGATGATGGCCGGATCGTCATAGGGCGGCACCAGGACCATGCCCTTTTCCACGTAAGAACGGACAACGGCAGTGCGATCGTCGCGGACCCGGTCGAAGGTGATCACTTCGGCGCCCATCTTCCTGACATTGCCGACCTTCATCGCCGGCGCATCGGCGGGCATGGCGATGACGGCCTTGACGCCGAACATCGCCGCTGCGGCGGCAACGCCTTGCGCGTGATTGCCCGACGAGAAGGCGACGACGCCGCGGGCGCGTTCTTCCGCCGAGAGCGAGGAGAGCTTGTTATAGGCACCGCGGAACTTGAACGAGCCGGTGCGCTGCAACGTCTCCGGCTTGAACAGGATCCTGGCGCCGAAGCGCTTGTTCAACTCCGGCGATTCGATCAGCGGCGTTTCGACGATCAGTCCGGACAATCGCGCTGCTGCGCTGTGAATATCGGCGATGCCGGGAGGGATGGTCATGGCTGGGGTCCTGCAAGAAATGAGACCGCCTATGGTGCACGGAAAGGGAGGCCGCGCACCAATGAAAAAATGTGACCGTTACAATTCGACTTGGAGGCAGGAGTGGGGCGTGACTGTCACCCACCGCCGCCTCCACCCTCCGCTATGCATTCGTCACTTCAATCGACAAATCGTTGCCTGGCCGGCATTGCCGGCCGCTCCTCATCCCAACAACGTCTTTTGCCGTTTGGGACCGCCCATCTTGCGCCAGGTGTTGAAGCGATGGGTGGCAGCAGCGAAGGAGATCTTCATCTGCTGAGCAACCGAATAGCGCGACTTGCCCTCGTCGAACAGGCGGTAGCAGCACTCGACGCCCTCCTCGGTCAACTTGCCGTCGGGAGCCTTGTTGTGCGGATTGGCGGGATCGAATTTTTCGACCTGCTGCTCGACCAGCCCTTTCAGGCGCTGCAAGTCCGCCTCGATGTTAGCGATCAGGTCGAGAACCGGCTTGGGGTCAAACGGCTGCTGTTGTTCCGGCATCTGCGGGTTCCTTTCTCTTGGTTCAGATTCGATTATATAGGTGAACGTTTGCCGATAGCAAACGATGCCTCGTTCGGTTTCTACGTCGATACTTTTGAGCAGATGAGTGGAGCGGGTGCGATTGACCGAGGATGTGCGAAGCTCTAGTTTAGAACTATTCTAAACTGGGGTGAATTTCTCATGCTTTCCCGCGTTTTCGGCTTCGGCCGCCGTCCGTTTGAATCTCTCTCGGAGCAGGAGATCCTGGCGCTCGCAATCTCCTCCGAGGAGGATGACGGGCGCATCTATCGCGCCTATGCCGACGGGCTGGCGGAAAGCTTTCCGCAATCGGCCAAAGTGTTCGAGGAGATGGCGGAGGAAGAGGACGGCCATCGCGACGCGCTGATCGAGCTTTACCGCAAGCGTTTCGGCGAGCGCATACCGCTGATCCGGCGCGAGCATGTGAAGGGTTATTACGAGCGCAAGCCGGACTGGCTGGTGAGGCCGCTCGGTATCGATCATGTGCGCAGCCAAGCCGAGGCCATGGAGCGGCAGGCCTACCTGTTCTATATCGAGGCGGCCAAACGCACAGGCGATGCCTCGACGAGAAAGTTGCTCGACGATCTGGCGGTGGCCGAACAGGGCCACGAGACACTGGCGCAGCGGCTGGAGCAAAAGCATATATCGGGCGCGGTCAAGGACGAAGAGGCGGCAGCCGAGCAACGTCAGTTCATCCTGACTTACGTGCAGCCCGGGCTGGCCGGGCTGATGGATGGCTCGGTGTCGACGCTGGCGCCGATCTTTGCCGCGGCCTTTGCCACACACGACACGTTCCAGACCTTTCTGGTAGGGCTTGCCGCCTCGATCGGCGCCGGTATCTCGATGGGATTCACCGAAGTGGCCTCCGACGACGGCAAGCTATCCGGCCGCGGCTCGCCGGTAAAACGCGGGCTGACCGTCGGCGTCATGACGACGCTGGGCGGGCTCGGGCACGCGCTGCCCTATCTCATCCCGCTTTTCTGGACGGCGACGATCGTCGCCGCGATCGTGGTGTTCTTCGAACTTTGGACGATCGCCTTCGTACAGAACCGCTACATGCAGACGCCATTCTGGCGCGCCGCCTTCCAGGTGGTGCTGGGCGGCGCGCTGGTGTTTGCGGCAGGGGTGCTGATCGGGAATGCATAGCAGTCGCTACCCATTCACCGCCCGGCTGTCTGCTGGCGCCTCGGCGCGTTCGGTCAGGCCGTAGTCGCGCATGACATGGGCGATGCGCAAACGGTAGCCGGCAAAGATGCCGCCGCGCCCAGCCCTCTGCGCCTGCCGATGTTCCTGCGTGTTGCGCCAGGCCTTCACCGCATCCTCGTCGCGCCAGAAGGACAGCGACAGGATGCGGTTCGGATCGGCAAGGCTCTGGAAGCGCTCGATCGACAGGAAACCGTCGATGCCGTCGAGCAGTGGGCGCAGATCGGCGGCGATGCCGAGATAGGCATCGCGCATGCCCGCCGCCGGCTCGACCTCGAAGATGACGGCGATCATGGCTTCACCAAAGAAGCATGTGGCCCGGACGCCAGCTTGAGGAAGACGCGGTCCTCCTTCAGGATAAATTTTTCCCGCCGGGCGAACTCGTAATTCGCCTTGCCGGCGGGATCGGCGGCGAGCCGGGCGCGGTAGGCTTCGTAGGCCGCAAGACTGTCGATGTTGTAGGCGGCATAAGCCCTGGTGGCCGAGCCTTCGTGCGGCGCGAAATAGCCGATCAGATCGGCGCCGCAGCGCGGGATCGCCTGCCCCCAATTGCGTGCATATTCCTCGAACGCCGCCTTGCCGAACGGATCGATCTCGTAGCGGATGAAGCAGGTGATGGTCATTTTCGCCTCCTTGGCAGTGAATGTTTTCTGGCGGTTACAGTTCGAGCCGGGTCGAAACGTTCCGAAGATCGATATGCTAGGCAAATTCGCTGGACGGTCAGGTTTGCCAGAAGGATTTCGCGCATTCGCGGCGGACGTCTTCGGGTGTCAAGCCAAGGTCACGCAGCAGATGATCGTCGATCTCGGCGAGGTCGAGACGCTGCAAATGATGGTCGTACCACCGCTTCAGGAGCCGCAGCCGCAAGCGGCGCAAGACAATGAACGGGAACGGCCGGCGAGCAGGCGCGGCGCCGAGAATGGTCCTTGCAGGCATTGTCGTCTCCTTGATTTGCATGGAGATTAATGCTTGTCTGACGAGGATGCTTCGATGAGGAACGAACCATGCGCGAAGGACCTGACATAGCCCGCATTGCCAGCCTGGTGGGCGATCCGGCGCGGGCAAACATGCTGTCCGCACTGATGGGCGGCACGGCACTGACGGCGAGTGAACTGGCACTCGAGGCCGGCGTGTCGCTTCCGACAGCGAGCTCCCATCTGTCGAAGCTGATGGAAGGCGGGCTGCTGACGCTGGCAAGCCAGGGACGGCATCGCTACTACGGCCTCGCCGGCCTGCAGGTAGCAGGCATGGTCGAGGCGATCACCGGTGTTGCCGCCGCGGTCGGGCCGCAACGAGTGCGGCCTGGCCCACGCGACGCCGCCATGCGCGTGGCGCGGGTCTGCTACGACCACCTAGCCGGCGACCAGGCGGTGGCAATGCTGGACCGTCTCGTCGCCCGACAAGTGCTCCTGCGCAATGATGAGGAGATCCGGCTTGGGCCGTCGGCCGCCTCGCATTTCGCGGCGATCGGCATCGATGTCGAGGGCAAGGCGCGGCGACCGGTGTGCCGGGCCTGCCTCGACTGGAGCGTGCGGCGTTCGCACCTCGCCGGCACGCTGGGCGCCGCCATTCTCGATAAGATCCTCGCCGAGAAATGGGCGCGGCGCGAGAAGGACAGCCGTGCGGTGATCTTCTCGCCGACAGGCAAGCAGGCATTCGAGAAGACGTTTCTCGCCTGATGGCTCGCTTCGACGCACCAGAACGGCCCGTCGTCTCTACGGAAACGCCGAACCGCTCTATCTTTTTTGTTTTGACGCAATTCCGGACGGGAAATCGTTCCACACACTTTTCCTGGAATTGCTCTAGCCGCGCTTGAGCGGCTTGGCCTGCTTGAAAAAATCCTCCCAGGGATCGGCTTGCCCAAGCCGCTTCAGCGTCGTCTTGTCGCCGATCGGAAAGGCGTTCGGCGGCAATCCGGCCTCGATTTCCGCCCAGGTCACCGGCATTGATACAGTGGCGCCTTTCTTGGCGCGCGACGAATAGGGCGCGACCGTGGTCGCGCCACGGCCATTGCGCAGATAATCGACAAATATCCTGCCGGTGCGCGCCTTCTTCGACAACGTCGCCGTGTAGCGGTCGGGTGCGGCTTGCTCGAGCGCTCGGGCGAACTCATGGGCGAAGCCTTTGACCTCGTCCCAGTCCGCCGACGGCTTCAGCGGGACGAGGACATGATAGCCCTTGCCGCCCGAGGTCTTGACGAAATTAGGCAGGGACAGTTCGTCGAGCCGGCTGCGGATGTCGAGCGCCGCGGCAAGCACCGCCTTCACGTCGACACCCTCGTCGGGATCGAGATCGAAGATGATCTGGTCTGGTTTTTCCAGCTCGTCCGTGGTCGAGCCCCAGATGTGGATCTCGACGACGCCAAGTTGAACGAGGGCCACGACACCGTCGAAATCGCGGATGAACAATATCTCCTCGCCGTCGGTGGGATCCTTCATCACGGCGATCTTGTCGTGCATGCCGGCCGAGGCATGCTTCTGGAAGAACCGTTGGCCGCCAACACCGTCCGGCGCCCGCACGAGGCTGAGCGGCCGGTTGATGACGAATCGCTTCATGCGCGGCCAGACCAGCGCGTAGTGATCGACCAGATCCTGCTTCGATACGTTCTCCTCGGGCCACAGAAGCTTGTCGGGGCGGGACAGCGTAACCGAGGTTTTCGCCGTGGCCACGGGTTTGGCGGGCTTTGGCTTCGACTCTGCCGGGGCTGAGCGTGCTTTCGGTTTCTCCTGCACGACTTCCTCCGCCGGCTTGTCCTCGCGCAATCCCTGGAACGATGCGTGGCGTATTATACGGTCCGACGTCCAACTGCGAAACTCCACTTCGCCGACAAGTTCGGGCTTGACCCAGACCAGCCCCTTACCCCTTGGCACCGCCCTGTCGAAGGGCGAGGTTGTCGTCTTCAGCGCATCAAGCCGCTTCTTCAGCTCGTTGGTGCTTTTGGCCGTGAAGCCGGTGCCGACGCGGCCGGCATAGCGCAGCTTGCCGCCCTCGTGATAGCCGACCAGCAGCGAGCGCAGGCCGCGCCCGGTCTTGTCCGACGGCATGTAGCCGCCGATGACGAATTCCTGGCGCGCCGTACATTTCGACTTCACCCAGGACGGGACCCGGCCGCTGCGGTAGGGCGCGTCGGCGCGCTTGGAGACGACGCCTTCGAGCCCCAGCCGGCAAGCATGCTCCAGCATGATCTTGCCGGGCTCGGCAAAGTGGTCGCTGAAGCGCACGGCCTGATCCTCAGTCTGTCCGGCGAGCAAAGTGCGCAGCCTTTCCTTGCGCTCGACCAGCGGCTCGGAACGGATATCCTCACCGTTAAGACGCAGCAGGTCGAAAACGTAGTAGATGAAGCGATCCGTGCGGCCCGCCGACAGATCTTGCTGCAGCAGCGAGAATGACGACACGCCATTATCCGCCAGCACGACGATTTCGCCGTCGATGATAGCATCGGTGCATTTCAGGCCGCCAAGTGCCGCGACAATTGCGCCACCGAATTTGTCGGTCCAGTCGAGGCCGGCGCGTGTCAAAAGCCGCACCTCGGTGCCGGCAAGCTGCGCCTGCATGCGATAGCCGTCGAACTTCACCTCATGCAGCCAGTCCTTGCCGGGCGGGGCGTCCCGCTCCAGCGTTGCGAGCGCCGGTTCGATGAATTCGAGCCGCCTTGCCGCGACGGCCTTCGCTTTGCTGGCGGCCGGCCTGTCGGACTGCCAGACGCTTGGCTTCTTGCCGTCGGCGGTCTTGCCTTCGCCGACCTCCTCGATGGTCAGGCCGGATTTCACCGATTGCGGCGCCTCCTGCAAAATGTCCTCGCCCGGACGCGCGGCGGCATCGTCGGATTTGATCAGCAACCAGTTGTCACGCTTTTCGCCCGGACGCGGCTTCAGCCGCACCAGATGCCAGGCGCCATGCAATTTGTGGCCATGCAGTTCGAAACTGATATGGCCTTTCTTCATCGCCTTTGCCGGGTCGCCATCGGGGACCCAAGTTCCCTCGTCCCAGACAATGACCGAGCCGCCGCCATATTGGTCCTTCGGGATAGTGCCTTCAAACGGCGCATAGTCGATCGGGTGGTCCTCGACATGCACGGCGAGCCGCTTTTCGTGCGGGTCGAGGCTCGGGCCCCGCGTCACTGCCCAGCTCCACAGGACGCCGCCATGCTCGAGACGAAGGTCGTAGTGGAGCCTGGTGGCGGCATGCTTGTGGATGACGAAGATGCCACCTGGCTCGGCTTTCTTTCCGCGCGAAACCTTGCCGGCCGGTTCGGTGGTCTTCTTGAAATTGCGCTTGGCGTGATACTGCTCGAGGCTGGCCATGGTCCGATCCTAAGCAGATTTGCGCCGAGCGGCTTTGGACTTGGCGCCCTTTGCCGGGCGTCCGCCCTTTGCCGGCGCACCGGCTTCCGACGAAAGGCTCTTCTTCAGTGCATCGAAGAGATTGACGACGTTGGAGGGCCGTGGTTCCGCCTTTGTCTTCGGTGCCTTCCTGCCGGCCTTCTTGGCGCGGACCAGCTCTATCAGGGCGTTTTCGTATTTGTCCTCGAATTCGGAAGGATCGAACTTCGCCTGTTTCTCATCGACGATGTGTTCGGCCAGCCTGATCATCTCGGCGTCGGTCTTCACCGGCTTGATGTCGCCGAACACCATCTCGGGCCTGCGAACCGTATCGCCATAGCGCAGGGTCGTCAGCAGCAGACCCTTGCCCAACGGCTCGATGACCACCGGACGTTCGCGGCGATAGAGCACGATACGGGCCAGCCCCGCCGTCTTCTTGGCGGCCATGGCGTCGCGGATGACGGCGAAGGCCTCTTCCGAGACCTCGTCCGCAGGCGTCACATAATAGGGCGTATCGAGATAGATCTGCTGGATCGAGGATTTTTCGATGAAACCATCGAGGCTCATCGTGTGCGAGGATTCAATCTGCACGGCTTCGATCTCCTCCTCCTCGATTTGGACGAAGTCGCCGTCGCCGATCTCGTAGCCCTTGATCTCGTCCCCTTCATCGAGCGGCTTGCCGCTTGCCGAATCGACATAGACGCGCTTGACGGTATTGCCGGTCTTGCGGTTGAGCACGCGGAACGAGACTTTCTCCGCCTGGGTCACGACATTGGTCAGTTCGACGGCGCAAGTGACCAGCGAAAGCTTGAGATATCCTCTCCAGGCGGGGCGCGGCGCCATGACAAACTCCCTGCGCGACAAGGTTCAACCGATAACGGCGTCCAACCGAGAACGGCCAAAGCCCGTTCCGGTTCCGGCGGCGCAAAAGGCAAGTCCGGGCTTTCGGCCCGGCCTTGCCTTGAACTCAATTCTCTATCGCTGCCCTACTCGGCGGCTTGCAGGTTGATCTTGCTTTCCGCTATCTCGGTAAGCTTACGGTCGGTCGCCTGCTCCTCCTTGAGATTGTTGGCCAGCACATTGGCGCAGTCGCTGCGGCCCAGTTGCTTGGCCCAGGCAATCAAGGTGCCGTAACGGGTCATCTCATAATGCTCGACCGCCTGGGCAGAGGCGATCAGCGCAGCGTCGAGGACCTCCTTGTCGGCGATGTCGCCGCTGAGGTCGTCGGCCTCTTCGAGAATGCCGTCGATGGCCGGGCAGTCGACCTGCTTGGCCTTCACGCCGTGCAGTTCGAACACCTGCTCGACACGCTGGATATGACCCTTGGTCTGGGCGAGATGTTTCTCAAAGCCGGCTTTCAGCTGCGGATCACTCGCCTTGTCGATCATCTTCGGCAGCGATTTCTCGATCTGTTTTTCAGCGTAATAGATGTCGCGCAGCGTGTGCACGAACAGGTCATCGAGTGTTTTGATATCCTTCGAAAAGAAGCCCATGGCTTTTGCCTTTCCATTGCTCTTGCAGTTTCGGATTTTTGGCTGCGGCCCAACCCGAGCACCACAGCCTGCGGAACCGGTTCGTCCCGGCACTGGGAAATCAACGTGCGGCTGACGGGCGGGTTCCTGGTTTTCCGGCCGCGTGCACGGAAATTTCGCGGTCCAGCAAAAAGCTGAAACAAAATCGCGTCTCAGCGACATTCAGGCGAAACATATGTGATGCAAAAGTCACACTGGGCGAAATGCCGACGGACTGCATGGAAACACCGCGAATCAGCCGCATTCCAGCCATGAACGAAGGCATTTTCGACCAGAGATTAACATCGCGTTCACCGACTATTCACGCCTGGACGCTATGATCCCCGCAATTCGGAAGGGACATCCGAAACGGGACAGGGACCGAGTAAAATGAGCTTCTGGAATCACATCGCCGGCTATGCTGCCGCCATCCGCGAATTCGTCGCACCGACCTATCGGCCCGAGCGCTATTACATGCGCGGCCCAGGCCCCGCCTGCGCGCGCCGTGGCAACACGCTTGGGATCAGCGTGCACTGATGATGAGCATGGAGAGCCGTCACGACAGCCGGATATGCCGGCCCGACGCCGACAATCGGTCAACGACCTATCGCGCCGAGCGCCCTGCGCTGACCGACAGACGGCGTGCGACAACGCCAAGCCTTCAGCAGTCTGGGCTTTGATCCAGCCGCCGGCAGGTCTAGTGTCGCCTGACACCAGCTGCCGGGCGTCACGTGATCGTCAAGCCGAACCATTCTCCTGAGCCGCCAGAATTCGAATCAAGTCGCCCGTTGATCGTGTTCGACGGTATTTGCGTGTTGTGCTCGGGCTTTGTGCGCATGGTGGTTAAGCTCGACCGCAAGGGCCGCTTCAATTTCGCAACGGCGCAGTCGCCCTTCGGCGAGATGCTGTTCAAGAAATCCGGGCTGCGAACGGATCGCTACGAGACCAATCTCGTCATCGTCGATGGCGCCGTTTTCATCCGCCTGGACAGTTTCGTTGCCGTCATGGCCGAACTCGGCTGGCCGTGGCGGGCGGCGCGGATCCTGCTGCTGTTGCCGCGCCCGCTTCGCGACTGGCTCTACGACCGCATCGCAAAGAACCGCTACGCTCTGTTCGGCAAGAAGGACAATTGTGAAATCCCTTCCGCCGAGGTGAGGGCAAGGTTGATCGGCTAGGCTCATTGCCGTGGCCGGGAGCGGCGCGGGGCATTTTGGGGGAACTGCGGATGAAGGTTCTTGTCGTCGGCGGCTATGGCACCTTTGGCGGTCGCACCGTCGAGCTTTTGGAGGGCGAACCGCGTCTGATCCTCTTCGTCGCCGGGCGCTCGCTTGCCAAGGCTGACGCTTATTGCGACAGGCGTGCGCCGACAGCAGCCCGGCTGGAGCCGGCCCTGTTCGACCGTGACGGCGATCTCGCCGCGCAACTCGCTGCATTTGAGCCTGATATTGTAGTCGACGCGAGCGGCCCGTTCCAGGCCTATGGCGAGGGACGCTATCGCCTGATCGAGGCCTGCATCGCCCGGCGCATCAACTATCTCGATCTAGCCGACGGCTCGGATTTCGTCGCCGGCGTCTCTGCGTTCGACGAGGCGGCGCGAAATGCAGGGGTTTTCGTGCTGTCCGGCGTCTCGAGCTTTCCGGTGCTGACGGCCGCGGTTGTGCGCCGCCTGTCGTCGGACCTGACGCGGGTCGACGGCATTCGCGGCGGCATCGCGCCGTCGCCCTTTGCCGGTGTCGGCGGAAACGTCATTCACGCTATCGCCGGTTATGCCGGTCAGCCGGTGCGGCTTGTTCGTAATGGCCGTCCGGAACAAGGCCGTCCGTTCACCGAACAACTGCGCTACACCATCGCGCCGCCGGGCCGGCTGCCGCTTCGATACACGCTGTTTTCGCTTGTCGACGTTCCCGACCTGCGCGCCTTGGCCGAGCTTTGGCCCGAGGCGAGGACCATCTGGATGGGAGCCGGGCCGGTACCCGAGTTGCTGCACCGCGCCCTGATCTGCCTCGCCTGGCTGGTGCGCGCCGGATTGATCGGTTCGCTTTTGCCGCTGGCGCCGCTGATGCATCAGGCAACGAACCGGCTGCGCTGGGGCGAGCATCGCGGCGGCATGTTCGTCGAGGTGGAGGGATCTGACCGGGCGGGCGCCATCGTCAAGCGCTCGTGGCATCTCTTGGCCGAGGGCAATGATGGGCCGCTGATCCCGTCGATGGCGGTCGAAGCGCTGGTCCGCAAAGCACTGGCCGGACATCAGCCCGCGCCGGGCGCACGGGCGGCGGTGCGCGATTTGGAGCTCCGGGATTATGAAGCGCTGTTCGCCGGCAAGACAATCTACACCGGGTTCAGGAATGAGCCCGCTGACAGGGACAAGTCGCTTTATGCCGTCTTGCTCGGCGACGCCTGGCATGGCCTGCCTCGGGAAATCCGCGCCATGCACGATTGCACAACAATGGCGGCAGGCCGCGCGCGCGTCGAACGCGGGCGCAATGTTCTTGGCCGGCTAATGGCCCGGATGGTCGGCTTCCCCGGGGCAAGCGAGGACATCCCGGTTGATGTCCGCTTCGACACCGAGAAGGACGGCGAGACCTGGACGCGGACATTCGGCAAGCACAGTTTTTCTAGCCTGCAGTTTGCAGGCCGGGGTCGATCGCAGCGCCTGCTGTGCGAACGCTTCGGCCCGCTGACCTTCGCGATGGCGCTGGTTGCCGAGGACGGCCGGCTGGCGCTGGTCTTGCGCCGCTGGAGCTTTTTTGGCCTGCCGCTGCCGATGTGGCTCGGTCCACGCTCGACTTCCTACGAAACGGTGGAGGATGGCCGCTTCCGCTTCCACGTCGAGATCTCGCATCCACTTGCCGGCATGATCGCCTGCTACCGCGGCTGGCTGGAGCCCTCCGGCCCGCACGGCTCCAGCGAGATCGTGTCGCCTGCCAGCTTAGCCAGTTCGCGGCAGTCCTGCGCCGTGCACAGCGTCCAACCCAGACCCGTAGCGCCCGACGCGGCGAGCACGAGGCGCCGCTGTGGCCCGACCTTGGGCGCATAGACCCACCAGCCGTTTCTCAGCACCGAGCCTTGCGGCGGCTCCATCCCGGCGCCCGATCCCTTGATGCGGGCCTCGACCAGCTGCAGGCCGGACGGCAGCACCTTCCAGTCTTCCTGCCACTGGGTCTTCTCCACCGAATGCACCCAGGAGAGCGTGAAGGCAGCGACCGCGAGCGTCACCGTCTTGCCGGCCGCGGCGATGCAGAGGCTCATGCCGAGTTGGCCAGCGAAGCCTGCCGCGCACGCCAGCAGTGCCAGCCGATCCAGGCAAGGGACAGCGCCCAGCCCGCCTCGTCGGTAAGCGGCAGCGCCGCAACCAGCAGCACGCCGGCGGCGAAGGCGACGAGGCGTTCCCACCAGGCCATGCGCCGGGCCAGAAATCCGACGGCAGCGGCGCCCCACAGGACTATGCCCATGCAGGCTTTGATGACGATATAGGCGACCTCGACGGGATAGCCGAACTGGGCGGCGATCGGGCCGGGGTCCTGCAGCATCAGCGCCGGGGTATAGACCGCCATGAACGGCACAACGAAGCCGGCAATAGCAAGCTTGGTGGCCTGGATGCCGATCTTGAGACCGCTTTCCTTGGCCATGGGTGCGGCGGCGAAGGCGGCCAGCGCCACAGGCGGGGTGAGATCGGCCATGATGCCGAAATAGAAGACGAACATATGGCTGACCACCAACGGCACGCCGAGCGACAGCAGCGCCGGCCCGGCCAGCGACGAAGTGATGATGTAGTTGGGAATGGTCGGTATGCCCATGCCGAGCACCAGACAGGTGAGCATGGTCAAAAGCAGCGACAGGAACAGATTGTTCTCGCCGATCGAGATGATCCAGCCGATGAAGGTCGAGGCGATGCCGGTAAGCGTCAACGTGCCGATGACGATGCCGACGATGGCGCAGGCAATGCCGACCGGCAGCGCGTTCTTTGCTCCCTCCGCAAGGGAATCGATGCATATGCGCAGCGTCTCGCGCCCGCCCTTGAACGTGAGGCAGGCGACGACCAGCACGGCGATGACCAGGCTGAGGATGTCGACGCCGAATTTCATGAAGGAAGCCGCGGCAAGCCCGAGCGCCAGCCAGAAGACGATGCGGAAGGCGAGCGGCCCGATCGATGCTGCCAGCGGCGTGCCGAGGATGAGCACGATGGTCAACGCGAGGCCCATGGTGCCGGCGAACACCGGTGTGTAGCCGGCAAACAGCAGGTAGATCAGTGCTGCGAGCGGCAGTACCAGCGGCCAGTGCTGTCTCACCGCATCCCACGGATTGGGCAGGTCGGCCTTGGCCATGCCGTGCAGTCCGGCCTTCCCGGCTTCTAGGTGCACCTGCCAGAAACAGGCGCCGAAATAGAGCAGCGCCGGAATGATTGCCGCCTTGACCACCGCGGCATAGGGGATGTTCAGGGTCTCGGCCATGATAAAGGCAACCGCTCCCATCACCGGCGGCATGATCTGGCCGCCCATCGACGAGGTCGCCTCGACGGCGCCGGCGAAAGCCGAGCGGAAGCCGAAGCGCTTCATCAGCGGGATGGTGAACTGGCCGCTGGCCACCACATTGGCAACGCCGGAGCCGGAAATGGTGCCCATCAGCGCCGAGGACAGCACGCAGACTTGCGCCGGGCCGCCGCGCCATGAGCCGACCAGGCCAAGCGCAAAATCGTTGAACAGCGCGATCATGCCGGCGCGCTCAAGAAAGGCGGCGAAGACGACGAAGATGAAGATGTAGGCGGCCGAAACATAGATCGGCGTGCCGTAGATGCCTTCGGTGCCATAGGCGAAGGTGTCGACGAGTTGGGCGAAATCATAGCCGCGATGGATGAAAGGCGGCGGCAGATGATTGCCGGCAAATGCGTAGGCGAGAAAGATGAAGGCAATGACGGCGAGCGGCAGCCCCATCAACCGCCGTGCCGCCTCGAAGACCAGCACGACCAGCACCGCGCCGACGATCAGGTCAGGCGTGGTGAGAAAGCCGGAGCGGCGGATGAGGTCGGCATAGAACACCCAATTGTACAGACCGGTGGCGAAGCCAAGCACGCCGAGCGTCCAGAACACTGCTTTCGCCGGGACGCTTTTGGCGCGTAGATTGGCGATTAGGGCAAAGCCGAGCAGCAGCAGGAAGCCGACATGCATGGCGCGTACGACCTGGCTCGGCAGGCTGCCATAGGCGGCGATGTAGATCTGGAAGATGGAGAAGGCGATGGCGATGAGAAAAGCCGCCTTGCCGGCGATGCCTTCGCCGAAGCCCGGCGGCAATCCTTCGACAGGAGCTTCCGCTGTGGGGGAAAGAACGGTCGGGGTTGCGGTCATTGGCGGGGTTCCTGGCGGGGCGATCCCCTCCCCGAGGGAGGGTGCGGAGCGAGGCGAGGCTCCTTACTTCACCAATCCCTTTTCCTTGTAATACCTCTCGGCGCCTGGATGCAGCGGCACCGGCATGCCGTCGAGCGCCTTGGCGGGGTCGATCGCCTTGGCGGCGGCGTGGGCAGCGGTGAGCTGGTCGAGATGCTCGAACAGCAATTTGGTCATCTGGTAGGCGGTCCCGTCAGGGACATCGGCGCTGGTGATCAGGAAATTGCCGACGGCGGCGGTCGCAACATCCTCGGTCTGGCCCTCATAGGTGCCCTTGGGGATGACCACGGAAAGATAGGGCGAGCCGATCTTGGCGACGTCCTCCGCCGGCACGGCAACGATGTTTACCGGCACCGAGGTGGCGAGGTCACGGATCGATGCGACCCCAAGGCCCGCCGACTGCAGCGTGGCGTCGAGCTGGCGGTTCTTGATCAACTCTACGGATTCGGCAAAGGGCAGATATTCGATCCGCCCGAGGTCTTCGTATTTCAGCCCGGCAGCGGCGAAAATGGTGCGGGCGTTGAGCTCGGTGCCTGAGGCCGGCGCGCCGACCGAAAGGCTCTTGCCCTTGAGATCGGCGAGCGTCTTGATGCCGGATTCCTTGCTGGCGACGATCTGGATATAATTGGGATAGATGGCCGCAATGCCGCGCAGCTTGTCGAGCTTGCCTGGGAAGCCTGCTTCGGTGTTGCCTTCGGCGGCCAGCTTGACGGAATCGCCGAGCGCAAAGGCGATCTCGCCCTTGCCCTGCTGCAGCAGGTTGAGGTTTTCGACCGACGCTTTCGTCGCCTGCACCTGGGTGCGCGCGCCTTCGATGCCCTTGCCGTAGATTTCCGACAGCGCCACGCCGAGCGGATAGTAGACGCCCGACGTGCCGCCGGTCAGCACGTTGATGAATTCCTGTGCCTTGACCGATATCGCGCCAAGGCCAAGCGACAGCGCTATCGCGCCGGCGGCAACGAACTTCGTCCTGAAATTGAGCATTCGGTTTCCTCCCTGAAGTATCTGCCGCACTCTCCTCGTCAGCGCGATCCGGGACGAGTTTAGAGAGCGGACGGGAAATGCCAACCCGCAATTGTCGCCATTAGACGAACGGTTGAGCTTGCGTGAAATGCCATGGGAGCCGAAAGATTTTTGCAGCGCCTGTCGAAATCGGGCGAGGCCGCGCGACATACGTTCGGCCCGCAACGGAGCGGCCTTCGAGAAAAACAGGAGAAGACCATGCGATACATGCTTTTGATCTATGCGAACGAAGCCGCGATGGCGGCCGCGCCGACGGAGAAGACCTATGAAATCAGTGCAGCCTATGGAGCCTATACCGAGGCGTTGAAGAAATCCGGAGCGTGGCTGGCCGGCGACCGGTTGAAGCCGACCCAGACCGCCACCACGGTGCGGATGGCCAACGGCAAGACCAATGTGCTCGACGGTCCCTATGCCGACACCAAGGAGCAGCTCGCCGGCTTCTACATGATCGAGGCTGAGGACGCCGACGCAGCAATTGCCTGGGCGGCTCGCTGCCCGGGTGCCAGCACCGGCACGATCGAGGTGCGGCCGATCTGGGAAATGACCGAGTACCCATCCCAGAAGTGACCGTGTGATGGACAGTCGTCCGGAGATCGCGCGGGCGGCGGCGGAAGCGGCCGCCCGGCAAAGCTACGGCAAGCTGGTCGCGTATCTCGCCGCGCGCACACGCGACGTGGCCGCTGCCGAGGACGCCTTGGCAGATGCCTTTGCAGCGGCGCTCGAGCGTTGGCCACAGGCGGGCGTGCCCGACAAGCCGGACGCCTGGCTGCTGGTGGTGGCACGCAAGCGCTGCGTCGACGCGGTCAGACGGCGACTGACAAGCGAGGCGGCCCGCGACCACCTTAGGCTGATCGCCGAGGAGATGGAGGCACGCATGGTCGACGAAGACCTGCCGGACGAGCGGCTCCGGCTGATGTTTGCCTGCGCCCATCCGGCGATCGAGGCCGGCGTCCGCGCGCCGCTGATCCTGCAGACGGTCCTGGGCTTCGACGCAGCGACGATCGCCTCGGCTTTCCTTGTCTCGCCAGCCACGATGAGCCAGCGCCTGGTGCGCAACAAGACGCGAATTCGCGAGACAGGTATTCCGTTCCGCGTGCCGGAGCGGGCCGAACTCGGCGAGCGGCTGGGCACCGTTCTGGAAGCAATCTACGCGGCGTTTGCCGAAGGCTGGTCCGACCCGGCCGGCACCGAAACGCGGCGCCGCAACCTCGCGACAGAAGCCATCTGGCTCGGCCGTCTGATGGCCACGCTGATGCCGGACGAGCCGGAGGCGCTCGGCCTTTTGGCGCTGATGCTGTTCGCCGAAGCGCGGCGCGCGGCGCGGCGCAATGCGGCGGGCGATTATGTGCCGCTGGCCGAGCAGGATCTTGCACTTTGGGACGATACACTGATCGATGAAGCGGAGACGCTGCTCGGGCGCGCCGCGGCCAAGGGCGTTGTCGGCCGCTACCAGCTCGAGGCCGCCGTGCAGTCCGCCCATGCGACAAGACGGCTGACCGGCGGCACCGACTGGGTCGCGATCAAGGAGCTCTATAACGCGCTGTCGGTGATTGCCGGCTCGCCGGTGGTTTCGATCAACCGTGCGGTAGCCATTGCCGAGGCCGAAGGTGCCTCGGCAGGATTGGGCGCCCTTGATCAACTCAGCGGCGATAAGCGGCTGTATGACTATCAACCTTACTGGGCCGCCCGCGCGGGCCTGCTGGCCAGGCTCGGCAAAGTTCCGCAGGCGAGCGAGGCCTATGACCGGGCTATCGGCCTCGAACGCGATCCAGCCGTGCGCCGGTTCCTGCAGGAACGACGGGCAGAGCTCGGCCGCGCGGAAAAAGACTGAGACAAGGCGGAGTGCTCAGGCCGGCCACATGTTGTGGGAAGCATTCAGCCTCTTCATCACCCGATGTTCCCGCAAATTGGCCCACAGGCGTTCGATGTTCGGCCAAGCGGTTGGAACCTTCGCGACCTCCGGATGCCAGGCCACCAACATGACGAGATAGATGTCGGCCAGCGAGAGTTGGTCGCCGGCCAGCCAGTCGCGGCCGTCGAGGGCGGCATCGAGAATGGCGAAGCTGCGATCCATTTCCGAGAAGGCCGCCTGTTTGAGGGCGTCCACGCCAGCGGCGTCGGCCGTGTAGCGATGCGCGTAGAAGAACCGCAGGTTGGCTGGATAGATGACGGAGGACATGAAAAACATCCAGCGCAGGAAATCCGCACGGTCAGGCGAACTTGCCGCGGGCGCCAGTCCTGCTTCCGGGTGGCGCTCGGCCAGCAGGATGCAGATCGCCGCGGATTCGGTCATCGAGCGTCCGTCCGGCAAGATCAGCACCGGCACCTGGTTCAAGGGGCTGATATCAAGAAAGGCCTGATCGAGGCGGCCCTTCGGAACGTCGACCTGGTGGAAAGGCACGCCTGCCAAAGCGAGCGCCGCCTCGACGACAAAGCCGCCGGTATTGGCACGCGTATAGAGCTTATACATGAAGTCCTCCACCTGCCGGGCAGCGACGATTTGGTGGTTTTTTCAGCGGTCCACGCCGAAGCGTCGATACAGAATGTTTGATGCCGGAGGGGCAGCGCGAAGGATCGCTACAACCGGTCAAACACTCTCGTGTCCAGACTCTAAGTCCCCAATCCCTCGAACAGGATAGTCGAGAGATAGCGCTCGGCGAAGGAGGGGATGACGACGACGAGAGTCTTGCCCTTGTTCTCGGGCCGCGAGCCGACGACGATCGCCGCTTGCAGGGCGGCACCCGACGAAATGCCGACCGGCACACCTTCGAGCCGAGCGACGAGCCGTGCATTGGCAACCGAATCCTCGTTCGAAACCTTGACGATCTCGTCGTAGATCGTCGTATCGAGGATTTTTGGCGCGAAGCCGGCGCCAATGCCCTGGATCTTGTGCGGGCCTGGCTGGCCGCCCGACAGCACCGGCGAGGCTTCCGGTTCGACGGCGACGACATGCACCGAGGGCTTGCGCTTCTTCAGCACCTGTCCGACGCCGGTGATGGTGCCGCCGGTCCCGATGCCGGCAACGAAGATATCGACTTCGCCATTGGTGTCGTTCCAGATTTCCTCGGCCGTGGTGCGGCGATGGATTTCCGGATTGGCCGGGTTTTCGAATTGCTGCGGAATGACGGCGTCGGGCAGTGTTGCCGCCAGTTCGTCGGCCTTGGCGATGGCGCCCTTCATGCCTTTCGGCCCTTCGGTCAGCACCAGCTCGGCACCGAGCAGTGCCAGCATCTTGCGGCGTTCGACGGACATGGTTTCAGGCATGGTCAGGATCAGCTTGTAGCCCTTGGCGGCGGCGGCAAAGGCGAGCGCGATGCCGGTATTGCCCGAGGTCGGCTCGATCAGCGTGGTCTTGCCGGGTGTAATCCTGCCCGAAGCCTCCAATGCCTCGATCATCGAGACGCCGATGCGGTCCTTGACCGAGGCGATCGGGTTGAAGAATTCGAGCTTGGCCAGCAGATTGGCGACGACGCCCTTCTCCCTGGCGAATTTATCCAGCCGCACCAGCGGCGTGTCGCCGATCGTCTCGGTGATCGAATTGTAGATGCGGCCGCGGCCGGGCACGTGTGTGTGGGTGGCGGGCTTGTTCATTGGTTTTCCTCCCAGAGGTCAAGCGGCAAGAGCCGGGCGGGCATAGGATAGAGCCATCCACCGCGCAAGATAGGCACGTTCGAAAAATATCCGAGTGACGTTCGTGCTGAATACCGGCGCCTTGCAGGGCGTTGGGCGGATTGGCGAAGAGATCTACTGGCGGGCGGCAATTGCCGCCGCCGCACCGACCATGAAGCCGGCGGCGGTGCGGTTGAGTGCCCTCAGCGCCCGCGGCGACTTCAGGAACCAGCGCGCCTTGGCCGCCAGCGCCAGATAGGGCACCAGCACCACGAGCAGAACGATGATAGTGAGCGCGACCAGGATGCCGTAATCGGCCAGTGTGATCGTCTTCAGATCGACGATGGTCGGGGTGATGGCGAGATAGAAGATCATCGTCTTCGGATTGCCGAGTGTGACGGCGAGACCGGCTACAAAGCTGGATGCCAAGCCGCCTTTGCCTTTCTTCGCCTCTACCGTTTCGGGCGTGATGCCGCTCGTCCAGAAACGCCAGCCAAGAAAAGCGAGGTAGGCGACGCCCAGCCATTTGATGGCCAGGAAGATCACGCCGAACGTCTGTGCGACGAAAGCCAGGCCGAGCACCACGGCAGTCAAATAGGTCAGGTCGCCGAGCATCAGCCCGAACGACATGGCCAGCGACGAGCGGAAGCCGGAACCCAGCGCACGCGCAACAAGCGCGGTGACGCCTGGGCCGGGGATGGCTGCCGCGATGCCGAGGGCGGCGCTATAGGCGAGGAACCCCGTGAGCGTCATGGTTCGCGCTTGTCGCACAATGTTGAAGTTGGGTGAATTCCCTCCGGCCGAATTCGATTGCGCCAGCGCAGCAGGCGACGCCGCCGTTCAGGAGCGGCCGTCTTCGTAGGTAACGCGCCAGATGGTGCCGTTACCGTCCTCGGTGACGATCAGGGAGCCGTCCTTGGCCATGGCGACACCGACAGGGCGGCCCCAGACGGCGTCGTTCGAGATGACGAAGCCGGTCATGAAGTCCTCATACTCGCCGGTCGGCTTGCCATCCCTGAATTTGAGCCTCACCACCTTGTAGCCGGTCCTGGCGCCACGGTTCCACGAACCATGCATGGTGACGAAAGCATCCCCCCGGTAATCCGCCGGAAAGTTCTCGCCGTAGTAGAAGGCTATGTTCATCGGCGCCGAATGCGCCTGCATCAACACGTCGGGGACAGTGGCCTTGCCGGCGAGGTCTGGCCGCTCCCCCTGATGGCGCGGATCCTCGTGATTGCCGATGTAGTACCAAGGCCAACCATAGAACGCACCGTCCTTGACTTCAGTTGCAAACTCGAACGGCACATTGTCACCGAGCTCGTCACGCTCGTTGACGACGCACCACAACGCGCCGCTGGCGGGCTGCACCGTCATGCCCGTACAGTTGCGCAGGCCGGTGGCGACAGTTCGGGGATTTTTCCCGTCCGGGTCAAAGGCGAGCACATCGGCACGGCCCTCCTCGGGGCCCCAGGCCGCCCCGAGCGGCTTTGATTTCGCCCAGGCGTCGAGGCCGCCATCCGGCTGCCTGTCCATGTCCTCGGCGACATTCGAGTCCGAGCCAACCGATAAAAAAAGCGTCTTGCCGTCAAGCGAGAAGGCGATGTCGCGGGTCGAGTGACCGCCCGACGGGATTTTGGCGACAATGGTTTCCGGTTTACCGGACGCCTTCAGGTCACCGTCGCGATAGGGGAAGCGGACGATGCTGTCGCTGTTTGCGACATAGACCCATTGCGGCTTGCCGCCTGGCGGATAGAAGGCGATGCCGTATGGATAGTTGAGGCCTTGGGCGAAAATCGCTTTCTCGATGGGTTTGGCGCGGCCCTCGGCCAGACGGTAGACGCGTATTTGGTCGGCATGGCCGTTTGCGATGAACAGGTCGCCGTTCGGAGCGACGCGAACGACGCGCGGATTATAGAGTCCGGAGGCGATCATTTCGGCCGAAAAGCCCGGCGGCAATTCTGGCTCGGCGCTTTCGGGCCGTTCCGCCACGCCGCCGCCGTTCGAAGCGGATTGAGCGGGGTCGGCTGCCGGCATGTCTTGCGGCCCGATCAGGCGGCGGACGCCAGGCCTGTCGGCGTGCCAATCGCCAAAAGCGGCTTCGCCTTTGAGCACCTTTTGATCCGCCTGCTGGGCGGCTGCCGGTGTCGCGGCAAGGAGGGCAACGGCAACGGCCGCAAAGCCGCCAGATCGGATCATTAACGTCCTCCGAGGTTTGCCTCGAAGAGGACAAACGGGATCAAGCATTGGTCGTTCCAAGCGGTCGTCCAGCACACGAGGATTTGAAGCCGAACCCCGTTCAGTTGCCAGAGGCGTAGAAGTCGTCGTCGAGGCGCTTTTCCAGCGCGACCAGATCGGCCGGCAGCGGCAGGCCCATGGCCCGCATCTCTTGCAGCTTCTCACGCAACTGCTCTTGCACCTCGTGCTGATCCTCAGGCTGATTGACCATTTCCTCGAGCAGTAGGCTGATCTGGGCCTTGAACGATTCCAGCGCCATTCTTTTTCTCCTTGCGGCAAGCCGCGGCGGCTCCTAGCGCAGCATGCGCGAAATCAGCTGCGCGGTATAGTCGACCATCGGTACTATGCGCGCATAATTCAGCCGCGTCGGCCCGATGACGCCGAGCGCACCGACGACGCGCGCGTCCTTGTCGCGATAGGGTGCCACCACCAGCGAGGAGCCCGACAGCGAAAACAGCTTGTTTTCCGAACCGATGAATATGCGCACCCCCGGGCCTTCCTCGGCGAGGTCGAGGAGCTGGATCAGCCCATCCTGCGTCTCCAGATCCTCGAACAGATGCCGCAGCAATTCTATGTCGGCCTGGGCGGTGACGTTTTCCAGGAGATTGGCGCGGCCGCGCACGATAAGCCGCCCAGGCACCCCGCTTTCGGCGCCTGCCCAGACCGCCAGGCCCTTCTCGACCAGATCCTGCGACAGCGTGTCGAGGGCTGCCCTGGTCTCCTCCTTGATGCGGGCGATCTCGACCCGGGCCTCGGCCAGGGTGCGGCCGCGGATATGGGCGTTGAGGAAGTTGGAGGCTTCGTGCAATTGCGAGACGGTGATGCCGGCGGGCAGATCGATGACGCGATTTTCGACGTCGCCGTTCTGCGAGACCAGCACGGCCAGCGCCTTGGTCGGCTCGAGCTGGATGAATTCGATGTGCTTCAGCGCCGCCTCATTTTTGGCGGCGAGCACGAGGCCGGCGCCGCGCGACATGCCGGACAGCATCTGGCTGGCCTCGGTCAGCATATGCTCCAGCGTCGCGCCCGAGCCGGAGGCGCGCACCTGCGCCTCGATGGTGCGGCGCTCCTCGTCGGAGAGGTCGCCGAGTTCCATGAATGCATCGACGAAGAAGCGCAAGCCGGCCTGGGTCGGCAGCCGGCCAGCCGAGATGTGCGGCGCGTAGATCAGGCCGAGATGCTCGAGGTCGCTCATCACGTTGCGGATGGTGGCCGGCGACAGCGATGACGGCAGGATGCGCGACAGACTGCGCGAACCGACCGGCTCGCCATCCCGCAAATAGGAATCGACGATGCGCCGGAAGATGTCGCGCGAACGCATATCGAGCGATTGAAGCGCGGGCGGTTGAAGTGCCGGCGACGAGAGCACTGGCGACTGCGAACCGGGATCGACTACCTTGGTCATTCGAGCCAAAAACCTCCGGTCCGAAGATATAGACTTCCGCGGCGTCGGCGCAACCGGTCCATTTTCCTTTGCGCCTCACGCCCCGTGCGGCTACAAGCCGGCCAAGATTCCCCGGCCAAGATTCCGAAGAAAGAAAGAAGCCTGAATGCGCCCTTCCAAACGCCAATTCGACGAAATGCGCCCCATCTCCTTCGAGCGCAGCGTCTCCAAGCATGCGGAAGGCTCGTGCCTGGTGAAGTTCGGCGACACGCATGTGCTGTGTACGGCCAGCCTGGAGGAAAAGGTGCCGGGCTGGATGCGCAACTCCGGCAAGGGCTGGGTGACGGCGGAATACGGCATGCTGCCGCGTTCGACCGGCGAGCGCATGCGCCGCGAGGCTTCGGCCGGCAAACAAGGCGGCCGCACGCTGGAGATCCAGCGGCTGATCGGCCGCTCCCTGCGCGCCGTGGTCGATCTGCAGGCGCTCGGTGAGCAGCAGATCACCGTCGACTGCGACGTGATCCAGGCCGACGGCGGCACGCGCACCGCTTCGATCACCGGCGGCTGGGTGGCGCTCTACGACTGCCTGCGCTGGATGGAAGCCCGCCAGATGGCGAGCCTGGGCAAGGTGCTTAAGGATCACGTCGCGGCGATCTCCTGCGGCATCCATGATGGGCAGCCGGTCATCGATCTCGACTATATCGAGGATTCCTCGGCCGGCACCGACGCCAATTTCGTCATGACCGGCAAGGGCGGTATCGTCGAGATCCAGGGCACAGCCGAGGGCGAGCCGTTCTCGGAAGAGCAGTTCGCGGCGCTGATGGGGCTCGCCAAAAAAGGCATTCAGCGCCTGGTCAGCTTGCAGCAGATGGCCGTGGCTTAGCTGCGGTCAATATTGAAGAGATTGGCGATCCTGTGACCCCTTCAGCAATCCTGGAATCAGCACTCTACGTGACGGACCTTGCTGCCGCGGAACGGTTCTATTCGGGCGTCCTCGGGCTCGATCTGCTCGGTAAGGTCGATGGCAGGCATCTCTTCTTCCGCTGCGGCGACGGCGTGCTGCTTATCTTCAATGCCGAGGCGACCAAGGTGCCGCCGCGGGCCGACGCCAAGCTGCCCGTGCCGCCGCATGGCACGGTCGGCGAGGGCCATCTTTGCTTCGCCGCAAGCGCGGATGAAATCCCACGCTGGAAAGCGCATCTTGAGGCGAAGAAAATCGCCATCGAAAGCGAGTTCGAATGGCCGCAGGGCGGCCGCTCGATCTATATTCGCGACCCCTCGGGCAATTCGATCGAGTTCGCCGAGCCAAGAATCTGGGGCATCTGATGCATTCGCCGACTGTTCATTCGCCAGCTGTTCATTCGCTTGACGGGCATAAGATCGTCGTCGCCAGCCATAACGCCGGCAAATTGCGGGAATTCGCCGATCTGATGGCGCCATTCGGCATCGAAGCGAAGTCCGCAAAGGAATACGGCTTGCCGGAGCCGGACGAGACCGGCACCACTTTCGAGCAGAACGCCCTCATAAAGGCCTTGGCCGCCGCCAAGGCAACTGGATTGCCGGCGCTGTCGGACGATTCCGGCCTGTGTGTCGATGCGCTCGACGGCGCACCCGGCGTCTACACCGCCAACTGGGCCGAGACGCCGGACGGCTCCCGCGACTTCGGCATGGCCATGCAGCGCACGGAAGTGGCCTTGCAAGAAGTTGGCGCGATCACGCCTGCCCAGCGCAAGGGCCGCTTTGTCGCGGTCATCTGCCTTGCCTTCCCCGATGGCCAGGCGGAATATTTTCGCGGTGAGGTCGTGGGCACGCTGGTATGGCCGCCGCGCGGCGAGCTCGGCTTCGGCTACGATCCGGTGTTCTTGCCCGATGGGTTCGAAAGGACCTTCGGCGAGATGAGCGCGGAGGAAAAGCATGGCTGGAAGCCCGGCCAGCCAACCGCATTGTCGCACCGTGCCCGTGCTTTCCAGAAATTCGCCCAAGCCCGATTGGCCGGCGCATGACCATGCTGCTCGACCGCAGCCCCGGTTTCGGCGTCTACGTCCACTGGCCGTTCTGCGCGGCCAAATGCCCCTATTGCGACTTCAACAGCCATGTCCGCCACCAGCCGGTCGACCAGGAGCGTTTTGCCCGCGCCTTCGAGACCGAGCTGGCGACGATGCGCGGCCGCACCGGGCCGCGCGAGGTGACCAGCATCTTTCTTGGCGGCGGCACGCCGTCGCTGATGAAGCCGCAGACCGTGGCGGCGGTGCTGGATGCAGTGGCGAAGAACTGGTCGGTGCCTGATGGCATCGAGGTGACGCTGGAGGCCAATCCGTCCTCGGTCGAGGCCGAGCGCTTTCGCGGCTATCGCGCGGCCGGCGTCAACCGGGTGTCGCTTGGCGTGCAGGCGCTGAACGACAAGGATCTGCGCTTCCTCGGCCGTTTGCACAATGTCGATGAGGCCCTGCATGCGATCGGCCTGGCGCGCGAGATATTCCCACGGCTGTCGTTCGACCTGATCTACGCGCGACCCGGTCAGACGCCGGAAGCGTGGCAGGCGGAGCTCGAGCAGGCGATCGGCCACGCCGCAGACCATCTGTCGCTCTATCAGCTGACCATCGAGGAAGGCACGCCGTTCCATGCACTGCATGCGGCAAGGAAATTCATCATTCCAGACAATGAGCTTGCCGCCGATCTCTACGCGTTAACGCAGGAGATCACCGCCGCGCGCGGACTGCCGGCCTACGAAATTTCCAACCACGCCAGGCCCGGCGCCGAAAGCCGGCACAATCTCACCTACTGGCGTTATGGCGAATATGTCGGCGTCGGTCCCGGCGCGCATGGCCGGTTCGTCGAAAATGGCCGCCGCGTGGTGACGATCGCCGAGAAAATGCCGGAGACCTGGGCCAATCTGGTCGAGGCCAAGAGCCATGGCGTTACCGGCGGCGAGATCCTGACGCGATCGGAAGAAGCCGACGAGTTCCTGCTGATGGGGCTGAGGCTGGCGGAAGGCATCGACCTTTCCCGCTACGAGGCATTTTCAGGGCGCGGCCTGTCGACGGCACGGCTGTCGGTGCTGCAGGACGAAGGCCTGGTGGCACCGATCGGCAATGCCCGCCTGCGCGCCACGCCGGCCGGCATGATCGTGCTCGATGCGGTCGTGGCGGATTTGGCCAGATAGCACGTTGAAGAACGTTCTCTTCATCTGCAGCCAGAATCGCTTGCGCAGCCCGACGGCGGAGCAGGTGTTTTCCAAGCGGCGGGACATCGAGGTCGCTTCGGCCGGCACTAATGACGCATGAACTCGTCGCCCGGGCCGACATCACCTTCGTGATGGAAAAAACGCACCGCGCCAAACTGCAGCAGAAATTCAAGACAAGCCTGAAAAAGGCTCGAGTAATCTGCCTCGATATTCCCGACGACTATGCATTCATAGACCCGGCTCTGGTGGGCCTGCTGGAGGCCCGTGTCTCGAAGTATCTGGGTGAATGATAGATCGCGGAGCATTCGCAACCGCGCTTCGAGAACTGTCTCGACCGATTGCTAAGGTTTGCGGGGTCAAGCCTCGTGCTTGTGGCGGTGTTTGGCGCGATCTTTTTCGCTGGTCTCTCCGGAACGGGCCGGCTTGATCTCGCTTTTGTCGCGCGAGGCACGGTGCTGGTCGTCTGTGGAATGTGGCGCTGCGCCATCGCGGGCGCTTTTTGTTTCGAGGCGGGTGATGAAAATGTCGAAGCGATTGGGCATCGTCCGGTCAGTGCTCCATCGTGCGGTCGGTTTCGTTTGCTTGCTTGCTCTCGGCCGATCGCTGGCGTGCAAGCGGCTTCTTGGCTCTGCGATCTGCGGCTTCGGCAGGCAGGCTCTTGTCGCATGGCGCGGCGAAGCGTTTGCGGCCGGCATAGTAGGGTTCGAAAACGTCCTGTATGGTCAGGCTGTTCATCCTGCTCCTCCCGAGATCAGGTGTAAAATTCGCCGGCAACGGTTTCGTTCCCTACTATGGCGAAGGCATGGCGGCTGGTTCACGTCGGCATCCCTTTTGGAACCCGGGCTTTTGCAAGCAAGCGTGAGCCGTGCCAAACAGGGTCGAACGGAGTTGTGCAGGTGACCGGCGAATCGGCCAAACGCAGTTATGTGGTCGGGCAGACCGAAATCGCCGCCCGGCCGCTCGAGCCGGCGCTCTACCTGGTGGCGACGCCTATCGGCAATCTCGCTGACATCACGCTGCGCGCGCTGGAAACGCTCGCCGCCGCCGATATCGTCGCTTGCGAGGACACACGAGTCAGCCGCGTGCTGCTCGACCGCTACGGCATCCGCCGCCGCACCACCGCCTACCACGAGCACAATGCCGGCGAGGCCGGACCGAAGTTGATCGCGGCGCTGCTGGCCGGCCGAAGCCTACCGCTGATCTCGGATGCCCGAACGCCGCTCATCTCCGACCCCGGCTACCGGCTGGTCGGTGAGGCGCTGGAACGCGGCATTCGTGTCGTGCCGATCCCCGGCCCATCAGCAGCACTTGCCGCAGTGACGGCATCCGGCCTGCCCTCGGACGCGTTTCTGTTTGCCGGCTTCCTGCCGGTGAAGACCGGGCAGCGGCTGACGCGGCTGGAAGCGCTGAAGGCGGTGCCGGCAACGTTGATCTTCTTCGAATCGCCGCGCCGGCTGGCCGAGACGCTCAGTGCCATGGTCGAGGTGCTGGGCGGTGCCCGCAAGGCGGCGGTCGGCCGCGAGCTGACCAAGACTTTCGAGGAGATGCGGACCGGCACCCTGCAATCGCTCGCCGGCCATTATGCGGGAGCCGATACGCCCAAGGGTGAAATCGTCATCTGCGTCGGCCCGGCCGATGCGGTCGCTGATGAGCCAGAAGACATCGACCGGCTGCTGCTTTCGCTCGCCGCCGAGATGCCGGCCTCCAAGGCAGCGGCGGAAGCCGCCAAGATGACGGGTGGCCAGAAGCAGGCGCTCTATCGTCGGCTGCTCGACCTCAAGAATGCTGGAAGAGACGGGGCCGGCGGAGACGGCGATGGCTGAACGGCCGAGCGCCAGCCGGCAAAAGGCCTACCGGCGCGGCCATCACGGCGAATGGCTGGCGGCGGCGGCGCTGATGCTGAAAGGCTACCGAATTCTTGCCCGCCGCCACCGCACCAGGTTCGGCGAGATCGACCTGATCGCGCGGCGTGGCGATCTGGTGCTGATCGTCGAGGTCAAGGCGCGCCGCACGCTGATGGAGGCAATGGAAGCCGTCGGTCGCGAATCGGAGCACCGCATCGAAGGCGCCGCCGATTTCTGGCTGTCGCGCCAATCCGACTACGGAAAATTATCGGTGCGCTTCGACATGGTGGCGGTGCTGCCGTGGCGCTGGCCGGTGCATGTCGAGAATGTGTTTTACGGGCGAAACTAGGCCATTCTCGAAGTGGGGCCGTTTTGCTGCGCCTGCGGTTCAGATCATGGTTTGCCGATCTGTCAAACATCCGCCCAGCGCTGACTGGAACAAAAGCGTTCCTGCGTTGTTCCTCAATCGTCCTGATGTTCGACGGGCTGGTTCAAATGCCGGCCAGGGCAGTCCTCGTGGCAGCTATGCGAGGACAAAGGGATGGCGAGGCAAATGGATCCCGACGATCTCAACCCGGAACGGATCGTCACCGTGTTCGGCGGAACTGGCTTTCTCGGGCGCAGGATCGTGAAGCGGCTCCTGGAAAGAGGTTTCACGGTGCGCGCCGCATCTCGCCATCCGGCTCGCGTGGCCCTGGTCTTCTCCTCGATTACAAGGATGCCCGAAGCAGTCGAGGCGGATATAACGGATGCGTCCTCGATCCGGTCGGCCATTGCCGGATCGCGGGCGGTCGTGAATGCCGTCAGTCTTTACGTCGAGCAGGGCGTCCAGACCTTTGAACGCGTGCATGTGAAAGCCGCGGGCGATCTCGCTGCCGCGTCGCGCGACCGCGCGATCGACCAGTTCGTCCAGATTTCGGGGATCGGCTCCGATCCTCAATCGGATTCGAATTACATAAGGGCGCGTGGGCGCGGAGAAGGTGCCGTGGAAAGCGCATTTCCCGGCGCTTTCATTGTGCGTCCCGCCGTCATGACAGGACCTGACGACGCTTTCCTGACAACCATTGTGAGGCTGATACGCCTCCTGCCGGTCTATCCGCTGTTCGGCGATGGAGGCACACGGCTTCAGCCGGTCCATGTGGCAGACGTCGCAGAAGCAGTGAGCCGGCTGATCGACGGGCGAAGCCACAAGGGTTCATCCATATTCGAATTCGGTGGCCCGCGCATCTACACCTATAAGGAACTGCTTCGGGAGATCGCCCGACAGCTCGGTACGCACGTCCAGCTGATGCCGGTGCCGTTTGCGGTATGGAACGCCTTGGCTGGCGTCGCGGAACTCCTCCCGGCTGCCCCCATAACGCGCAACCAGGTCGATCTCATGCGTCAGGACAATGTGGCAGCAATCGACGTGCCTGGCCTGAAGGAACTCGACATCGAGCCGCGGGGTATCGACGAGGTGATCCGTGCGATCGAACAGCGTCGTGGCACAGGCTCGCGGTCGTCTCCGCCTTAGGACGGCCCCCTGATCCTGGCGGGAACCTATCGCCGCGCGGCAGGTTGGTCGAGCTTGGAGCCAGTGAAAGAAGGAAAAGAACCATGGCCAGATGCGATCAATGCGGGAATGACTACGACAAGGCTTTCAACGTGACGATGGCCGAGGAGACCTACACATTCGACAGCTTCGAATGCGCGGTCCAGAAACTTGCTCCGACGTGTCCGCATTGCGGATGCCGGATCATCGGACATGGCGTCGAACAGGATGACATCATCTACTGCTGCGCACATTGCGCCGCGGAAGAAGGCGCGAGCGCGCTGACCGATCGTGCGCCTTGACGCACCTCCTTTTGGCGTCTCCAGGTCGACCATTCCGAACGACTGTGCCGGCTCGGTCCGCTAGGCAGCGTGCGTCGTCTTGATCGCGCCAGAGCTGTCATGTTCTTGCAGTTCAAGAACCCGCGTTCGACGGCTGGTTTAGACGCCGTTCCGTGGCAAGTCGGCTCGCGCTTGGACAAGTCGCTCCACGATGGCGGCCGCCTCCTCTGGAATGGCCGGTATGGTGCCCGACTTCCGCGTCGATCCGAAATCGAGGCCGGCGAAAAACAGACCTGGAACAGCGCCGACGCCATCCTCGTGGACGGGCTGGCCGGCTGCATCGAGCGCGCCGGGAAGCCGAACCCATGAGAAATCGCCGGTGAAGCCCGTGCACCAGATCACTGATCTGATGCCGCTCGCCGTCCAGTCGAGGGAGCGGATCGGAGGATCGGGCAAGCGCGGTTCAATCGTCTCGGCCGGATCATCCTCGGCCAGTTGCGCATCGAGGCCGGCGCGCTCGATGTACTCGTCAACCAGGCGCTTGGCATTCGCGGAGACTTTGTCGGCAAATCGCATATGGTCGTCGAGCTCGTCGCCGAAGACGAGGTTGCCGTTCTCCACACCCCTGAAGTGGCCGAGCAGCACCACGCCCTGCGCGCTCAGCGATTGCAGGCTGATCGTGTGAGTCGCGCCGACCAGCGCGCGGGCCTGCAGCTTGCCGGAGGGGAGGACGAGTTCCTTGCGCGGAACGTCGAGAAAACCGGACAGCGTCAGCCATTTGAGTATGTTGCCCCCGCGGTAGCGCCGCACCCAACGGCCGTTGCGGCTGGTCGCCAAAAAGACCACACGTCCTGCCAACGCCAGATCCTCGGCGATCTGGCCGCCCGACTGGCCGCTGCCGACCACCAGCACCGCGCCACTCTCGAACTCGGCCGGGTTGCGATAAGCCGAGGAATCGACTTGGCGAATTGCGGTTGGCAAATCCGCCGACCCTGCTGGCCGGACCTGCCGATTCTGGTCGCCGGTGGCGATCACCACATTGCGCGCCAGAAATGCCCCGTCCGCCGTGGTGATGCGAAAGATCCCATCGTCTCTCGTCAGCTCTTGCACCGGAGTTTGGGTGCTTACCGGCAAGCGGTGCCGCTCGGCATAGCCTTCGAGGTATGCGACGAACTCATGGTGGGTTATCGCGCCCCAGGGCTCGGGGCCGTCGTAGGAATCACCGGGTAAGATGGAGCGGATGGTCGGCGAGTTCAGTCGAAACGAGTTCCATCGCTGCGTTCGCCACGTTTCGCCAATCCGGCCTCGATCAAGCACGCGGTGGTCGCGGCCCTGCCGTGTCAAGAAGTAGCTGACGCCGAGTCCCGCCGGACCGGCGCCAATAACGAGGGCGTCAAGAACTTCGCTCACGCATTCCCCCTGCCAACCATACGTCCACAAGATCGTATGGCTCGGCTTCGGGCAAGAATAGAGTTCCGGCTGGGATTGCGCTATCCGCGCCGGCTCACCCCCAGATTGCCAGCCCCGTCAACCCGACGATGCCGACGACCAGCCGCCACCAGCCGAACAGCGCGTAGCCATGGCGCGAGACGTAGTCGAGCAGGAAGCGCACGACGATTAGCGCGGTGACGAAGGCGGCAACGAAGCCGACTGCGATGATGGGCAAGTCGGCGCTGCTCAGCACATTGCGGTTCTTGAACAGGTCGAAGGCGAAGGCGCCGACCATCGTCGGGATGGCAAGAAAGAAGGAGAATTCCGCCGCCGCCCGCTTGTCGACGCCGAGCAGCAGCGCGCCGACGATGGTCGAGCCCGAACGCGACGTGCCGGGGATTAGCGACAAGCACTGGAACAGCCCGATCTGCAGATAAAGCCTGGTCGGAAACCGCTCGACATCGTGGTAATACGGCTTCGGCGTCATGCGATCGACCAGCAGTAGGATGACACCGCCGATGATCAGCATGATGCAGATTAGCCGCGGCGATTCGAACAGCACCGTCTTGATGAAGTCATGCGCCAGTGCGCCGATAATGGCCGCCGGCAGGAATGCGATGAGAATGCCAAGGACGAAATGCCGCGTCAGCCGATCGTAGGGCAGCTCGAGCAGCATCTTCCAGAGACGGCGGAAATAGACGCTGAGGATCGCCAATATGGCGCCGAGCTGGATCAGGATCTCGAAGGCCTTGCCGGTCGAATGAAAGCCGAGGAAATGGCCGGCGAGCAGGATATGACCGGTCGAAGACACCGGAATAAACTCGGTCAGGCCCTCGAGCATGCCGAGCAGCAGCGCTTCGACTACGGTTTGGCTTTCCATGGCAACCTCGGCGTTGGAGGGCGGGCTTGAGAAAACGGTTTGCTTGTCACGGCGCGGAACTCCCCCTATAGGTCGCAGCACCCTGACAGCCCCTGAATCGGGCGGCCAAGACTTACCGGCGCAGCCGGCGATTTGCCAGTGCGCTCTATTATCGCGGGACCATGCTGACGCTTTTCCACCATCCGATGTTCGCCAGCTGCCGCTTCGTCCGCCTCGCCTTTGGCGAGTATGCCGAGGAACTGGCGCTGATCGAAGAAAAGCCGTGGACGCGGCGCAAGGAGTTCCTGGCACTGAACCCGGCCGGCACGCTGCCGATCCTGCTTGCCGAGGGCGACGTGCCGATCGTCGGCGCGATGGTCATCGCCGAATATCTCGACGAGACGCGCGGCGTACTCAAGCGCGACAAGCGGCTGTTCGCCGAGGATCCGATGGAGCGCGCCGAAATCCGCCGGCTGACCGACTGGTACCTCAACAAGGCGGAAAGCGAGGTTACCCGGCATCTGGTGCGCGAGCGCGTCCTGAAGCCGGTCATGCCGGAAACGGCAGGCGGCGGGTCGCCCGATTCGGCGGCGATCCGCGCCGCCCGCGCCAATATCCGCCAGCATATGAAATACACCAACTGGCTGGCCGGCACCCGTCATTGGCTGGCCGGCAACAAGGTCACCTATGCCGATCTCGCGGCGGCGGCGGCACTGTCGGTGCTCGACTATCTCGGCGAGATCGACTGGCGCGAACACAGCGCCGCGCGCGAATGGTATACAAGGGTGAAATCACGGCCTTCGTTCCGGCCGCTTCTGTCCGACCGGGTGCGCGGCCTGTCGCCGGTGTCACATTATGCGGATCTCGATTTCTGATACGGCAAAGCTGCGCGCGCTCATCGACCGCGAGGCGCGGAACGCCGGCTTCGACGCCGTTGCCGTCACCACGCCCGATGCGATCCCGCAGGCACCAGAGCGGCTGGCCGAATTCGTTACCGACGGCTTTCACGGCTCGATGGGCTGGATTGCCGAAACGCTCGAGCGGCGAGGCAAACCGAGGACGCTTTGGCCAGAGGTCCGCTCGATCATCGTGCTGGCGATGAATTACGGCCCCGACCACGACCCACGCGAGGTGCTGGCGAAGCGCGACCGCGGCGCGATCTCGGCCTATGCGCAGAACCGCGACTATCATGACGTGATGAAAGGCCGGCTGAAGGAGATCGCCGGCAAGATAGTGGCGCGCGCCGGCGGTAACGTGAAAGTGTTTGTCGACACCGCACCGGTGATGGAAAAGCCGCTGGCCGAGGCGGCCGGCCTCGGCTGGCAAGGCAAGCACACCAACCTGGTTAGCCGCGCGCATGGCTCGTGGCTGTTCCTCGGCACCATCTTCACGACGGCCGAGCTGGTGCCGGACGCGCCTGAGAACGATCATTGCGGCTCCTGCCGGGCCTGCCTCGACGCCTGCCCGACCGATGCCTTTCCGGCGCCTTACCGGCTCGATGCGCGGCGCTGCATTTCATACCTCACCATCGAGAACAAAGGACCGATCCCGCATGAGTTCCGGGAAAAGATCGGCAATCGCATCTATGGCTGCGACGACTGCCTGGCCGCCTGCCCGTGGAACAAGTTCGCCCAAGCCGCTTCGGAGGCAAAGCTTGCCGCCCGCGCGGACTTGCGCGAACCGCCGATCGCCGAGCTGCTGCGTCTCGACGACACTGCCTTCCGAACGCTCTTTTCGGGCTCGCCGATCAAGCGCATCGGCCGCGACCGTTTTATCCGCAACGTGCTGATAGCGGCTGGCAATTCCCAGGACTTGTCGCTGGCCGGCGCCGTTCGCGCGCTGCTCGACGACGCCTCGCCCCTGGTTCGCGGAGCCGCGGTATGGGCGCTGTCGCGGCTGGTGCCGGGTCGGGAGTTTGCCGAACGTGCCGCAGCCGCTTTGCAGGCAGAAGATGACGAGGCGGTGAGAGGCGAATGGCTTCTGCCCCTGCCAAAGCCGATCGAGGCGCATACATGACAAAAAAGCAGATTTTCATCTTCGGCGCCGGTTATTCGGGCAAGGCCTTCGCCCGCGCCAACAGGGATGCCGACACAACGATCTTCGGTACAACACGGTCGCTGGAAAAATTCGCGGCGCTGCGGCAAGCCGGTATCGTGCCGCTGCGTTTCGATGGCACGCTGACCTCCGAAATCGGCGATGCCCTTGGGAAGACAACCCATCTCGTCGTCTCGGTCGCGCCGGACGAGGCCGGCGACCCGGTGCTGGGCGCGGCCCGTGAGGAGATCGCGGCCAACATGCCGGAGCTCGGATGGATCGCCTATCTCTCCACCGTCGGCGTCTATGGCGACCATGGCGGCAATTGGGTGGACGAGGCCGCCGAATGCCGGCCAGTATCGAAGCGATCAGCAATGAGGGTTGCCGCCGAGCAGGGTTGGCTGAAACTGGGCCACGACATCGGCCGGCCGGTGGCGATCCTGCGACTTTCCGGCATTTATGGGCCAGGCCGCAACGCAATGGTCAATCTGGAAAACGGCACCGCCCGGCGGTTGGTCAAGCCGGGCCAGGTGTTCAACCGCATCCATTGCGACGACATTGCCGGCGCGCTCTGGCATCTGGCCGAAGGCAATCGCGGCGGCATCTTCAACATCACCGACGACCTGCCGGCGCCGCCGCAGGACGTCGTCGCCTATGCCGCCCAATTGATAGGCATCGAGCCGCCGCCCGAAATTCCGTTCGAGACCGCCCAACTTTCGCCCATGGCGCGGTCTTTCTATGGCGAGAACAAGCGTGTCGCCAACGCGGCAATCAAGGCGGCCGGTTATGGCTTTCGCTTTCCCGACTATCGCTCGGCGCTCGATGCCATGTGGGCGAGCGGCGACTGGCGCGACGGTGAGGCGCGCAGCCCGATGAAACGGTCCTGATCGATACGTTGCGCGGGCTATGGTATGATGCGGTTCAAATCGCGGAGGGGTCCAGCTTGGGGAAAATGTTGAAGCGAGCCTTGCCCGGCAAAACGCTGCCGCTGACGGCAGCACTGGCCGTCGCCAGCTTGGCGGCGCTTGCAACGCAGCCAGGGAGCGCCGAGCAACGGGCAAAGGACCTGTTCGGCGCCAAAAAGCTGCCGGCACTCGCAGCAGCGCAATCGATCGGCTTCTATTCCAAAGGCTGTTTTTCCGGCGGCGTCGCCCTGCCCCTGGATGGCCGGCACTGGGAGGTGATGCGACCGTCGCGCAACCGCCGCTGGGGCCATCCGGCAATGATCGCGCTGATCGAGAAGCTGTCGCGCGATGCCGCTGCCGACGGCTGGCCGGGCCTGTTGATCGGCGACATCTCGCAACCGCGCGGCGGTCCGATGCTGACCGGCCATGCCTCGCACCAGATCGGCCTCGACGCCGACATTTGGCTGACGCCGATGCCCGACCGCAAGCTCTCGGCCGAAGAGCGCGAAAACATCAGCGCTACCTTGATGGTCGACGAAAAGACCCATCTGGTGAAGGACGGGCTGTGGACGCCGATGCATACGCGGCTGTTGAGGCGCGCCGCGAGCTATCCCGAAGTCGAGCGCATCCTGGTCAATCCCGGGATCAAGAAGAAGCTCTGCGACACGGTCAAAGGCGACCGTAGCTGGTTGCGCAAGGTCAGGCCGTTCTGGGGCCACGACTACCACTTCCACATTCGCATCGGCTGCCAGCCTGGGTCACCCGACTGCAAGGCGCAGGAAGCGACGGCGCCGGGCGATGGCTGCGACCAGGCGCTGGCCTGGTGGTTCACCGAGGAGCCGTGGCGCCCCAACAAGAACCCGGATAAGCCGAAGGCACGCGACGTGATGACGATGGCGAACCTGCCCAGGCAATGCCAGTTCGTGCTCGACGCGCCGGCTCCGCCCTCGGCGGAAGCAGTCACCTACTATGGCGACGGCGTGCCGGTTGCGGCCGCACCCGCTCCCGCGGCAGAGCCTTCGCCGCCGCCGACGCTCGCAGCCGGCGCGGCAGCGCTTCCAGCCTCGGCGAACGCCTTTATGGCGACGCCCGAGTTCGGCATTCCGCTGCCGCGGCCACGACCGGGGCACTGATGCGGGCAGCGTGTTCGCTGTCTGTATCCGTGCATCTCCACTTCGAAAACCGATTTCCCTTTTTGCGGTCATGCGCTAGTCAACGAGAGAACGGCGATACGCGTCGGGAACGGACGAGAGCATGCCAGGCGTAAGCGACGACGACACTCTGTTGCGATTTCCGATCCTGATCGGCGACATAGGCGGCACCAATGCGCGCTTCTCGATCGTACTTGATGCGAATTCCGAGCCCGGCGAGCCAACCATCGTCCAAACCGCCAACTTCAATACGATCGACGAGGCGATCCAGTCGGCCGTGCTCGACCGCTCGTCGGTCCGGCCGAATTCAGCTGTGCTGGCGGTGGCCGGCCCTGTCGAGAGCGACGAGATCCCCCTCACCAATTGCCCATGGATCGTCAAGCCGAGACAGATGTTCGCCAGTCTCGGTCTCGGCGACGTCGTGGTGCTCAACGACTTCGAGGCGCAGGCGCTGGCTGTCGTCGCGCTCGGCGAAGAGCACATGGAAAAGATCGGCGGCGACGAGCCGGAACCGAATTCCGGGCGGGTGGTGCTCGGCCCGGGAACCGGGCTCGGTGTCGCCGGGCTGGTTTATGCGCTGCATCACTGGATACCGGTGCCCGGCGAGGGCGGCCATATGGATATCGGGCCGCGCTCGCCGCGTGATTTCGAGGTGTTTCCGCATATCGAGAAGCTCGAGGGTCGCATCTCCGGCGAACAGATCCTGTCAGGACGCGGCCTGGTAAACGCCTACCGGGCGGTGGCCAAAGCGGACGGCAAGCCGTCGCCCTTCACCACGCCCGCCGAGATCACCGCCGCGGCGCTGGCAAAGAACGATCCGGTGGCCGAAGAGGCGCTGTCGATCTTCGTCACCTGTCTGGGGCGCACCGCCGGCGACCTCGCTCTGGTGTTCATGAGCCGCAGCGGTGTTTTCCTCACCGGCGGCATCGCGCAAAAAATCCTGCCGGCGCTGCGGACCGGCAGTTTCCGCGCTGCCTTCGAGGACAAGGCGCCGCACAGCGCCTTGATGCGCAGCATGCCGGTCTACGTCATCACCCATCCGCTGGCAGCGCTTTTAGGGCTGGCCGCCTATGCCAGAAATCCGTCGCTGTTCGGCGTGCAGACGGCGGGGCGACGCTGGCGGGTTTAGGACACAAGCTGCGCCGCGACGAAGTTTCGCCGTCCCCGGCCATAGGCAAGCCGCCATTGGGGCGTTAAGAGGTTGCCGAATTGCAGCCCGGCCGAACCGAAACCACAAAGCGCTCAAACGTGACACTTCCAGCACCAACCAAAGGGAAAGTCCGTCCCAGCGAGATCGTGGCTGTTATCCGCCGCATCATCGCCGAGAACAGCCGCGATTATCGCTGGTACTATGCTCTTGCCGTGCTGTGCCTGGTGACGATCGCGGCGACGACCGCCTTCACAGCCTGGATCATGAAGGATGTCATCGATCAGATCTTCTACCAACGGCGCGGCGATCTTATCGCGCTGATCAGCGTCTCGATCCTGGCCGCCTTCATGCTGCGTGGGCTGGCCAGCTACGGCCAGGCGGTGACGCTGGCCAAAATCGGCAACAATCTGGTGGCGCGCTATCAACGCCGCATCTTCGACCACCTGATGAAGCTCGGCGTCGGCTTCTTCAACGACACCCGCTCGGGCCGGCTCGCCGCGCAGATCAACGAGAACGTCAACGGCATCCGCGATCTCCTGTCGATGACGCTGACATCGCTGGCGCGCGATGCGGTATCGCTTGTCGCGCTGGTCGGCGTCATGATCTGGCAGGACCCGATGCTCTCCGCGATGTCGCTGCTGATCGGCCCGCCTTTGATCTACAGTGTCACCTATCTGATGCGCCGGGTGCGTCGCATCACCCGTGAATCGGTGCAGATCAACTCGCGGCTGATCGGCGCCATGCAGGAAGCAACGCAAGGCATCGCCATCGTCAAGGCCTTCACCCTGGAAGACGAGCTGTCGCGCCGCATCGGCGGCCTCGTCGCGGGCGCCGAGCAGCGGGCAAACAAGATCGCCCGCGTCTCGGAACGGCTGACGCCGATCTCCGAAATGCTGGCCGGCTTCGCCGTCGCCGGCGTCATCGCCTATTCCGGCTACCGGGCGACCGTCGGCGGCCAGCCGCCGGGCGCGGTGTTTGCCTTCATCACCGCCCTGCTGCTTGCCTATGACCCCGCCAGGCGGCTGGCGCGCATGCAGGTCGGCATGGAAAAGTCGCTGGTCAATGCGCGCATGATCTATGAGCTTCTCGACCTCGAGCCGCAGCAGGGTGACGTGCCGGGAGCCGCCGAGGCGAAATTCACCTCTGGCGAAGTGCGCTTCAACAACGTGTCCTTTCGCTATGTCGAAGAAGCGCCGGTCCTGCAGGATTTGAGCTTTGTCGCCGCCGCCGGCAAGGTGACCGCCATCGTCGGCGCCTCGGGCGCCGGCAAGACGACGCTGGTTGCGCTGCTGCAGCGCTTCTACGACGTCGAGTCGGGCAGCATCGAAATCGACGGTCAGGACATTTCAAAGGTCACCAAGCATTCGCTGCGCGGCTCGATCGCTTATGTTTCGCAGCAGCCCTATCTGTTCGAAGGCACCATCCGCGACAACATCCGCTACGGACGTCTGAGCGCCACCGACGCCGAGATTGAACGCGCCGCGCAACAGGCCGCGGCCGACGATTTCATCCGCCAGCAGCCGCAAGGCTACGACACACCGGTCGGCGAGAACGGCGTGACGCTGTCGGGCGGCCAGCGCCAGCGTGTATCGATTGCACGCGCCATCGTTCGGCAGGCGCCGATTCTGCTGCTCGATGAAGCCACCTCGGCGCTCGACAACGAGGCCGAGGCCCGCGTCCAGGAGGCGCTGACCCATGTCATGGAAGGGCGCACCACCATCGTCATCGCGCACCGGCTGTCGACGGTGGTCAATGCCGACCATATCATCGTGCTGGAGCAGGGCCGGCTGGTCGAACAGGGCACGCATGCCTCGTTGATGGCCGACCCGCACAGCGTCTATGCGCGGTTCCACCGGGTGCAGGGCAGGAAAGGGCTGGGGCTTGTCGATGACGCCAAGCCAATCCAGACTGCGGCGCAAAATGGTCACGCGAAACAGGCGGCCGGGAGACATGCATGAGCGACACACCGACCGTCAACATCAATGAAACGGGGGAAATGGGCCTGGTGGTGGTGGGCGCGGCCGGCCGCATGGGCCAGGCGCTGATCCGCGCCATCCACACGATACCGGGTGCCCGCGTCGCCGGCGCCATCGAGCGGGCCGGCTCGCCCCATATCGGCAAGGATGCCGGCGAGCTGGCCGGCGTCGGCAGGCTCGAGGTGGCAATCGGCGACGATCCGCTGCCGGCCTTCGCCAAGGCCGACGGCGTGCTCGATTTCACCACGCCGGCGGCGACCGTCGAATTCGCCGGCTACGCCGCGCAGGCGCGCATCGCCCATATCATCGGCACAACCGGCTGCTCCGCCGAAGACAATGCCAGGATCGCGGCGGCGGCACGGCACGCGACGATCGTCAAGTCAGGCAATATGAGCCTCGGCGTCAATCTGCTGGCAGTGCTGGTTGAGCAGGCGGCGCGCGCGCTCGACGCCGACGATTTCGACATCGAGATCCTGGAAATGCACCACCGGCACAAGGTCGATGCGCCGTCGGGCACGGCGCTGCTGCTCGGCGAAGCCGCCGCTGCCGGGCGCGGGGTAGCACTTGCCGGCAACGATGTTCGCGTGCGCGACGGCCATACCGGCGTGCGCAAGAGCGGCTCGATTGGTTTCGCCAGCTTGCGTGGCGGCTCGGTGGTCGGCGATCACAGTGTGGTGCTGGCCGGTACCGGCGAGCGCATCACGCTCGCCCACCACGCCGAAGACCGGGCAATCTTTGCCCGCGGCGCGGTCAAGGCAGCCCTGTGGGCGCGCGGCCGCAAGCCGGGCCTCTATTCGATGCGGGACGTGCTCGGCCTGACAAGCTGATCCACAGACTTGGCTGATCCACAAGATTAGCCGATTCACAAAATTTGAAGGAGCAAATATGTCGAGAACTCTCGTGCTCGTGCGCCACGGCCAGAGCGAATGGAACCTGAAGAACCTGTTTACCGGCTGGCGCGACGTCGACCTGACCGAACTGGGCCATGCCGAGGCCAAGGCGGCCGGCGCCAAGCTCAGGGCGCGCGGCATGAAATTCGACATCGCCTTCACGTCGTCGCTGATCCGGGCGCAGAAGACCTGCCAGCATATTCTCGACGCCGTTGGCCAGAGCGAGCTCGAGACCATCCGCGACCAGGCGCTGAACGAGCGCGACTATGGCGATCTCTCTGGCCTCAACAAGGATGATGCGCGCAAGAAATGGGGCGAGGAGCAGGTGCATATATGGCGCCGCTCCTACGACGTGGCGCCGCCCGGCGGTGAAAGCCTGAAAGACACCGGCGCGCGCGTCTGGCCCTATTACCTGCACGATCTGCAGCCGCATGTGCTGCGCGGCGGCACGGTGCTGGTGGCGGCGCACGGCAATTCGCTGCGCGCCCTGATCATGGCGCTGGACGGCAAATCGGGCGAGGAGATCGTCAAGCTCGAGCTCGGCACCGGCGTGCCGGTCATATACACGCTCAACGCCGATTCGACGGTGGCATCGAAGGAAGTGCTGGAAGGCTGAGGCGAAGAAGGAACGCGGCTTTCAAAAAAGCGCGTTGACACTCATCCCTCGCCCGCTTAATGAGCGCGCACCAGCCCAGATGGCGGAATTGGTAGACGCGCACGGTTCAGGTCCGTGTTCCGCAAGGAGTGGAGGTTCGAGTCCTCTTCTGGGCACCAAATTCCTGTTTCGAACTTTTGATAGGGTTCAGAAACCCCAAGAAAAGCCCGGTTTTGCCGGGCTTTTTTGTATCCAATAATTGTCGGCCCGGGCTAGGCAGCGATCTGTCGTTGCGACAGCGCATCAGCGGAAGGATTTCGCCCGAGATTGCTCTGGTGGTCTTTTGCCGTTTGGCGTTGGTCTCGACGGTCATGCACGCACATCCGTAGCCATGGCCCGAACCGGGCACATTGGTCTCGACGAATTGCCGCTTGTCAAAGGCCGGCACATTGTCGATGCCGCCACAGGCTCCCTTTGGACATCGCACAGTGGACCGTCGATGAAATCGCCGTTGAGCAAATTGTCCGCACTGCCCTTGCGCGCCTCGCATCCTTTCATACCCGGCGGCGACGCCACGCTCGTCGCCGGCGTCATCGTGATCAGATCAGCTGTGGCGTGTGTCAGTTCGCGGCCGGAACAGGGCAACTCATGTCGCCCTCCTGGCATTTCAGATAGCCTTCGAAATCTTTGGCACGGGATTGCGTAAGGCCGTCCATGCACTGCGCGATGAGCATTGGCATCATGCTTCCTCCGGCCGCTCCCGCGGTCTGGAAACTGCACTCCGCGTCGCGAAACTTGCCCCAATCGCGCTGTGCCTGGACAAGAAGCTTCTTGGTATCCGCGTCGTTCTTCAGGCGGGCTTCGATCTGCTTGTAAAGCTCGTTGAGCTTCTTGTCGGATTTCTGAAACTCGGCACCGAAGCACTGGTTCATGGTGGCCTGATCCTTGGCATCGGCGCACTTGTCTTTGGCGAAGGCGAAAGTCGGCATGGCCGGAACCACGGCAGCAATCAGTATTGCGGTTTTCATCGATTTCCCTTTCCGGTTGCAGTCAAGCTCTTAAGTTGCTCAGCCCCGCCCCATGTTGATGTCCGTCATTGCCACGGTCAGCCGTGCCCATGGCCTGATTATCTGGTTTTCGTTGGATCAGCTTTGTCACCTTCGGAGACCGTGACGCGACTTCCGTCACGCCGGAATAGTTGTTCTCCTCATGCCAACGGCGTCGGCGGCAAATCTCCACCGATCACCATCATTCCGTAACTTGCTCGGCAAAACACTTTGCCAGATCTTGCGGCGCTCCGAGCTTCTTCGCCCAGGATACCAGTTCAGGTTTTTCCGACGGCTCGGCATAGCCGCCCCAGACGTCGCGGAACTGCTTTTTTCCATCGACCGTCTGGAAGAACATCACACCGTCGTCGCTCACGGGCGTGGAGACGTAAGCGGCGCTCCAGTTGCCGTTCTCCATGATCGTGATGAACTTCACCCGAGCGGGCTTGACCTTGTTGTTCAACGCCGAGGCGACGAGAGATGCATATTCCTGCTTGCGCGCCTTCGTCGCTTCGACCTTTATGCCGTCGCAGGCGCTACCCGCAGCGAAAGCGGATGTCAGCGTCATTCCCAGCCCCGTGAGGCCAACCATAACGATTTTGGCATGTCGCCGGACTAGGCCGCTGAATTCAGACATAATTGGCTTCCTCTTTTTCGCCCCGGAGTCCCTTATTCGGAATCGTCATCGTCCGATGAACTGTCATCGTCCGGTGTATCGACCTCGCAGCCGATGCCGCGGCAGCCTTGGTAGTTGCCTTGCGTATCGAAGTTGGGATTGCCTTCGTTGTCGTACTGCGGTCTGTCGTCGATGGTTTGATCTCCGTCATCAGGATCGTCGACTTTACATCCGAGCCCATGGCAGCCGATGTAACGGCCCCGCGTATCGAAGTTGGGATTGCCGTTCCTGTCGAACTGCGGCCGGTCATCAATCTTTCGGCCGGCTTTGTGGGGCGGATCAACCAGGCAGCCCTTTCCGCGACAATCATCGTAATCGTCGGTGGTACAACCGGCGATCGCCATCACAGCAGTGGCCAAGGCCGCAGAGATTACGAATTTCATGGTTCATTCCTCCGACTGGCTGGCGGACATCGTCCATATCGGAAGGCCGTTGCAGGCGGCGATCCCCGCCTTTGCCGCGGAGTCTGGCGCCAATCGGAGGAGGGCAAAGCTTCGCCGGCTATCAAACGAGAGCCAGGCTGTGGGCGACGCATTCGACGACTTAGCCGATGGTTGCCGCAATCTCTAACGTCGGAGGGAACGCTCCCGGCGGGGGCCGCCGCATTAGCGAATGTCAATATTCCTTTCCATGCTTAGTGCCCCGTCCGCCCAAGCATGTTTCAACAATCCGCTGACGCGGCTGTGCTTCTAAGAAATTGCATTCGAATCCGCCTGTGACAAGGACAAATCCCAATATCGCAGGATTGAATTTGGCAGATGCTTAATATTTCGGAATCAGAACCGGTTATCTTAGCAGACACTGAAACATGCATCTCCAACAAGATTGCGGAACGTTCCATTAGCTTTGTTTCTCGTTGATACAAGTAATACTCCATGTCGTTGTGACTTTTGCGCCTGCTCTACGAAAAAACGCGACGAGACCGTTTCTTATAAGATCGCCCTAATCGCGATCTATTGTGGTATTTTTTTCGAACCCAGCCCAACCCGTTGCGAGGGCCGAAAGAAACGCCGCCCCTTTGCCGACTTTTCGTACTGGCCGTCGGGCCAAGCGACGGCAAACATCCTCAAGGTCAGTCTGACGATGCGCCTTGGCTGCGGACATGACGATGTTTCGTGGCGCCAGCCGCGATGAGCGGTTTAGAAAGCCGGACGAACCACGCCTTGTCTCACCCCAGCCCGATCCGCTTGGCGCCTTGCCGGAACAGCGCCTCGGCGTCCGGCTCGAAGCGAAAGGTGCCGATGAAATCGTCGGCGCAGTAGTTCGGCAGCATCTTTCGCAGCGCAGCGGCGAAACTTCGTGCCTCGCTCAGCCGGCCCGCCAGCGCAAGGCAATGCGCGGCAATCGCCAGGATTATGGCATGGGCGTTGGGACGGGCGGCTGCTTTCAGCGCCCATTCGGCGGCTTCATCGAACTGGCCAAGCCGGACATGCGACATCGCCCTGGCGCCCAACATGCCGAACAGCAGCGGATCGAAGGGACTCAGATGCCTGGAATGGTCGGACGAGCCGATCGCGGCCTGCGGGTCGCCGGACTGCGAATGGACGAATGACAGCGCATAGTGGCCGAGCGCGAAATTCGGGCTGAGATCTACGGCGCGTTCGAGCTCGGTGAGGGAGCCGTCCTGTTCGCCGCGCAGCCACAGCGCCCGCCCCATGGCCCAGTGAGCGGCCGGATTGTGATCGTCGACGAGCAGGCTCTGGCCGGCTGCCTCGAAGGCCAGGGCGCTTTCCTGGTCGCGGTCGCCCCAACGCTGGAAGGCATTTTGCCAATGGGTGAAGGAGAGGCCGGCATAGGCGCGGGCGAAGGTCGGATCGAGCTTCAAGGCCGTGTCGAAGAAATGCCGGGCCTGCTCGTTTTCCGTGCGGGTGAAGCGATACATGTGCCAGAGGCCGCGATGGTAGGCTTCCCAGGCGTTCAGCGAATTGGGCGCCTTCAGCATGGCGCGGTTGCGCTCGACGGTTTCGATCTCGGCCGAGATCGACGAGACGATGCTGTTGCCGATGTCATCGAGCACGGTAAAGATGTCGTCCGGTCTGCGCTCGAACGTCTCGGCCCAGACGATCCTGGCCGTGCGCACCTCGACAAGTTCCACGCTGACCACGACGCGGGCTGCCTGGCTGCGTACCGTGCCGGTGGCGACATAGTCGACGTTGAGCCGGCGGCCGGCGTCCTCCGGCGCGATGTTTTTTTCGGCGAGCGCAAACACCGAGCCGCGCGCGATGACGAAGAAATCCCTGAGCTTGGCCAGGCGGGTGATGATGTCGTGGGTGAGGCCGTCGGCCAATCCACCGCGCGGGCCGCCGACAGCCGCCTCTTCGGCAAACGGCATCACGGCGAGCGAAGCCTTCTGCGATGCAGCAGTATCGGAACGGGGAGGCACAATTGACGCGTCGGGGGCCGCGGGTACGAGTGAAGGTCGCGCCCAGAGCGCTGCTGCAGGTCGTTCGCCGCGGATCGTCCGCCATGCCTCGCGAACGGCTCCGAAATCCAGATCCTCTGAAGCAAACAGCCGCGCCGCGGAAGCGAGATGTTCCTCGCCCGCGCCAAACTGGCCGCGCTGCGCCAGCCTTTTCAGAAGAGCCACATGCGCGCGCCCGTCGAACGGAGCGAGTTCCAGCCATTTGTCCAGATGCGAGGACATTTCGTCGGCATCCGCCGGAAGCTTGTTGACGAGGTGTTCCAGGATTGCGGCGTGCCAGGAGCTGAAGCGGCGGCGCTGAGCGATCAGCCAACCGTTGAAATGCGGGCTGCGGTCGATCTCCAGCCCATCGAGAAAATCGCCGGCGAACATTCCGGAAAGAGCCTGCAGCCGCTCCAGACCGAGCGTCTCAACGCCCTTGGCGGCGGCCGACGCTATGTCGACAGCGTCGACGGAAGCACCTTTCAGATCAAGCGCGATCGTGTCGCCTGGTGTCTCGACCCTGCGATGGTGCGGTTCATCGAGGAGGCCTCTAAGCTTGCTCAGACACCAGCGAAGCTCGCCGCGCGGGTCGTTCGGCACATCCCACAAAAGCTCGCAGAGGCGGCTGCGGCCGATCGGATGCGGCGCCAGCGCCAGATAGGCGAGCAGCGCACGCAGCTTGCGAGATTTTGGGAGCTGGATGATGATGCCGTTGCGTGCGATCGTCAGCGGTCCGAGCAGACGCACGCAAAGACCGGCCATCTCGCCGCCGAGGCTCGATCGGGCGGATTCCACGTAAGTTTCCACGCCTGCTCCCACGCTGGCCAGTCGGCCTTTGTTTTATCACCAAACGCGACACGGTGCATCCGGCAGCGAATTCCCGCGCCGGACGCTGGCATTGCCGGGTGCAAATGTAGCGCGGCAAGGTCTCGAAACCTCGCCGCCCAAGCCACCGGTCTGTAACCGGCCCGTGACGACATGAGACAACGACAACGCGAGGAGATCGACATGTTGCATCAACAGAAAATCAGAACCACGGCCGGGCGCGGACGTCTGTTCGACAGCATTCTCGACACAGTCGGCGATACGCCGGTGATCCGCATCAATAATCTCGGACCGGACCATGCCACGATCTATGTGAAGGCCGAGTTCTTCAATCCCGCCGCCTCGGTGAAGGACAGGCTGGCGCTCAACATCATCGAGGAGGGCGAGCGCAGCGGCGCCTTGAAGCCGGGCCAGACCGTCGTCGAGGCGACCAGCGGCAACACCGGCATCGGCCTTGCCATGGTTTGCGCCCAGAAGGGCTATCCGCTGGTGGTGACGATGGCCGACAGTTTTTCCATCGAACGCCGCAAGCTGATGCGCATGCTGGGCGCCAAGGTGGTGCTGACGCCGCGCGCCCAGAAGGGTTTTGGCATGTACACGAAGGCGGTGGAGCTCGCCGAGGCCAATGGCTGGTTCCTTGCCCGCCAGTTCGAGACCAAGGCCAATGCCGCCATTCACGAAGCGACCACGGCGCGCGAGATCATCAACGATTTCGCCGGCTCGCGGCTCGACTGTTTCGTCACCGGCTATGGCACGGGCGGCACCGTCGCCGGCGTCGGACGCGTGCTGCGCCGCCAGCGGCCGGAGACCCGGATCGTGCTCGCCGAACCGGCCAATGCGCAGCTTATCGGCAGCGGCAAGCCGCAGCAGCGCGGCGCCGGCGGCGCGCCTGCCGCCAGCCATCCAGCGTTCGAGCCGCATCCGATCCAGGGCTGGACGCCCGACTTCATTCCGGACGTGCTGCAGGAGGCGATCGACACAAGCCTCTACGACGAGGTGGTGCCGATTGCCGGGCCCGAGGGCATGAAATGGGCCAAGGCGCTGGCGCAGAAGGAAGGGATTTTCACCGGCATCTCTGGCGGCGCGACCTTCGCGGTGGCGCGGCAGATCGCGGAAAAGGCGGTGCCCGGCTCGGTGATCCTGTGCATGCTTCCCGACACCGGCGAACGTTACATGACCACGCCGCTGTTCGACGGCATCGAAGCGGAGATGGACGCCGAGGAGACCGCGCTTTCGCAGTCGACACCCGGCTGCCAGTTTCCGGCGTGACGGCGGCACATCGGGAGCGGCCTGCATGGACACGAAACCTGGATTGGCCGTCACGGCCAGCGAGGAAACGCTTGACCCCTCGAACTGGGCCGATGTGCAGGTCCTGTCGCATCGGATCGTCGACGATGCCGTCGCTTACCTGCGTGATGTCAGAGAGCGTCCGGTGTGGCAGGAGATGCCGGTCGATGTGAGGACCTTCTTCGCATCGCCGCTGCCGCGTTCGCCGGCGCCGCTGGCAGAAATCTATGGCGACGTCACCAGGAGCTTGATGCCCTATCCGATGGGCAATATCCATCCGCGCTTCTGGTCCTGGTATATGGGTTCGAGCAATTTCACCGGCGCGCTCGGCGATTTCCTGGCGGCGATCCAGGGCTCCAACCTCGGCGGCGGCAATCATGCCGCCGCGCTGATGGACAACCAGGTCGTCGACTGGTGCAAGGAAATGATGGGCTTTCCGCAATCGGCCAGCGGCACACTGGTCTGCGGCGGCTCGATGGCCAACATCATCGGTCTGACCGTGGCGCGCAACGCCAAGGCCGGCATCGACATACGCGAGCACGGCGTTGCCGGCATCGACAAGCCACTGCGTTTCTACGGCTCCGACCAGCTTCACTCCTGCCATCGCAAGGCGATGGAGGCGCTCGGCCTCGGCAACCGGGCGCTGCGCCGCATCCCGAGCGATGCCGGGCTGCGGATCGACATCGCTGCGTTGCGGGCGGCGATCGCCGAGGACCGTGACGCCGGTTTCAAGCCGGCCTGCGTAATCGGTACGGCCGGCACGGTGAACACCGGCGCAATCGACGATCTGCAAGCGCTGGCCGACCTGGCGGCAAAAGAGGATCTGTGGTTTCACGTCGATGGCTGCATCGGCGCCTTGCTTGCGATTGCGCCGGACAATTCGCATCGCGTTGCCGGCATCGAGCACGCCCACTCAATCGCGCTCGATCCGCATAAATGGCTGCACGCGCCCTTCGAGGTCGGCTGCGCGCTGATCCGGGATGCCTCCGCGCATCGCCGCACGTTCGCGGTGACGCCGGAATATCTGGAATCGACGCCGCGCGGCCTGGCCTCCGGCCAATGGCTGCACGACTACGGCTTGCAGACGTCACGCGGCTTCCGGGCGCTGAAGGTGTGGATGGCGCTGAGAGAACATGGCATCGAAAAGTTCGGCCGGCTGATCGACCAGAACATCGCGCAAGGGCATTATCTCGGTCAGCTGATCGAGGCCGAACCGGCGCTCGAGCTGGTGGCGCCGGTGAACATTAACATCGTCTGCTTTCGTTATCGCGCCGATGGGTTGGACGCTGAGCGCCTGAAAGCGCTCAATACCGAGATCATGGTGAGGCTGCAGGAAGAAGGCATCGCCGCCATTTCCGACACGACGGTGCATGGCCAACATTGCCTCAGGGTCGCCATCAACAACCACCGTACCCGGCGCGACGATCTGGACCTGCTGGTGCGGGAAACGGTGCGCCTCGGGCGGGAGATTTCAAGGGCGGGCACCGCCGGGTGACGCTGGCTTCCGCTGCCTTGCGCGCCGGCCTTCCGTCGGGCGGCACGAGTCACGCCTCGAGCCAGACCTTCTCGAAATGCTGCTCGAGCGACTGGTGCTGCTCGCAGCCATGGACGCCCTTGCGGTAGGTGCGGTAGACCGAGCGCCAGTAGGGCTGGATGATGATGCCGGAATCGCGGAGATTCTGCTCGATCTTTGCCATGATCTCCTTGCGGGCGCCTGCATCGGGCATCGCCAGCGCCTTGTCGAGCAGGCTGTCGAATTCCGGATTGGCGTAGGCGCTCTCGTTCCAGGCGGCGCCCGATTTGTAGGCCAGCGCCAGCACCTGCACGCCCAGCGGCCGGCCGAGCCATTCGGTGCAGGAGAACGGATATTTGCTCCAGTCGTTCCAGAAGGTGGCGGCCGGCAGCACCGTGCGCTTGATCTTCAGCCCAGCCTCGCGCATCTGCGCTGCGATGGCGTCGCCGGTGGTCTTTTGCCAGTCGACGTCGACCGAAATGAGCTCGTATTCGTGATCGGCCTTGCCGGCCTCGGCGAGCAGGGCCTTGGCTTGATCGATGTTGCGCACGGCTGGGCCGATATCGGCATATTCGGGATGCATCGGCCCGACATGATGGTTCTCGGCCGGCTTGCCGCGGTTGTCCATGCCGATCTTCAGCACAGCGGCGTTGTCGACGGCGAGCTGGGCGGCGCGGCGCACCTTGATGTCGTCATAGGGCGGATTGGCGACATTGAAACGCGCGACGATCGTCGAGCCGGTGGCGATCTCGGAATTGCTCAGGCCCATCGAGTCGGTCTGCGCAACCGTGTCGGAGGCGGTTTCGTGGTCGGTGTCGATCTCGCCCGATTCGAAGGCCGACAGCATGGCGTTGGGGTCGGAGCCGTAGTCGACCCATTTGATGCCGTCGAGGTAGAATTCGCCCTTCCACCATGGCTTGTCCTTGCGGCGGACTTCGGCGCCGACCTCGGCGTCCCATGCCACGAGTTCGCACGGCCCGGTGGTGATCGCCAATGCCTTCAGCGGGTCGCCGTCGCCTTCATAGCTGCGGTGCATGATCAACGCCGGATAGTCGGCCATGCCGGCAATCAGCGAGATGTCGGGCTTGGGCAAATTGAGCCGCACGGTGAAGTCGTCGACGCGTTCGATGCCGCCGTCGACGGCTTTCTTGGTGTCCGCGTTGACCAGCGCGCCCATCCGCGCGGCGACAGAATTGCCGGCGACGGACGCATCGCACCAGCGCGTCAGATTGTGAATGACATCGTCGGCGTTGAAGGTGTCGCCATTCGACCAGTTGACGCCTTTGCGGACATGCAGCGTCAGCACGCGGGCATCGTCGCTGGTCTCCCAGCTCTCGAGCAGCCATGGCTCGAAGGTGAAGTCGCGGTTCCAGCGCACCAGATATTCGTTACACTGGCGGGCGACGTTGGACATCTCGACGCCGTCGAAGGTGCGCGGATCCTTCCAGCCCTTGACGTTCATGGCAACGCGCAAGACGCCGCCGCGCTTCGCCTCCTCGGCCCTGGCCGGTGACGGAGCAAGCCCGCCAAGCGCCAGCGCGCCGGCAGCGCTGACACCAAACGCGGCCATGGTGGCGAGATATTCGCGCCGGTTCATCTGGCCCTTCTTGAAGCCGTCGGCGACGGGCGCGGCCTGCGGATGCAATTTCCGATCGGTCAGCATGAATTTCATCGTCGTTCCCTCTTTGTTGGGCGCCTCCGACCGACCGCGCCGCGGGGGTGGATGCGTTTCGCAGGGGCGCCTTACGTGAGGTGATGATAATGCTGGCCTGAGCGGGCAAGTGTTCGGGTTTCCGCAGTTGTTGTGCGCTGTTCCGCAGTGGGGAGCTTGAGGAGAGAGGATTTCTGCGCTTGCCTGGCCGGCATGAGAGCCGCACTCCGCCGTCACTCCGGCCACTTACCCCCGCCCAGCGCGGCTATAGCCGCGACGATGCGATCAAAGGCCTCGCTGGCGCGCGGCACGGTCTTGCGGGCGCGCAGGAAACTGTGCACGAGGCGCGGCTCCTCGCGCCACCATGCCTTACCGCCGGCGGCAAGGATGCGGTCGCGATAGGTCTGGCCGTCCGATGACAGCGGATCGCATTGCGCGGTGACGATGACCGTCGGCGGCAGGCCGGAGAAGTCGCTATCGTTAAGTGGCGAAAATGTCGGGTCGTCCGGCGACTGCCCCTTCGCTGCCCGGATATGGCGGTAGAATTCGACGTCCCGCAACGTCAGCAGCGGTGCCTCGGCGTGCTCGATATAGGAGCCGGTGCGCGCTTTGCCGTCCAGCTCTGGGCCGTCTAGCTCGTCACCGCCCAATTCGGGATAGATCAGCACCTGGCCGATCGCGCGGCGAGGATGGCGGCGCGTCGCCTGCGCCACTGCTGCGGCCAGGTTGCCGCCGGCGCTCTCGCCGCAGAGCACGATCGGCAAGCCGGTCGTCGCCGCAGCCCATTCGAACACCGCCAGCGCATCCTCGAAGGCCGCCGGATGCAGATGTTCAGGCGCCAGCCGGTAGTCGGCGGACAGAACCGCAAAGCCGGTGCCGGCGCAGATCTCGGCGCAGATGTCGTCATGGCTGTCGAGCCCGCCAAGCACGAAACCGCCGCCGTGATAATAGACGACCATCGCCTGCGGCGCCGTTCCCGCCATATGGTAACGCCGGACCGGGATCGCACGGTCGCCGACGCTGCTGTCGCTGGCCTTGACGCCGGGTGGATAGGGCTCGCGAAACGCCCGGCACATGGCATCATAGACCGCCCGCTGCCTGTCGATCGGCATGTAGACGATTTCGGGCGGATACCACTCGTTGACCCGATCGATATAGGCCCACAGCTCCGGATCGAGCAGCGTCAGGTATTTTCCGCGGTCTGTCGTTTCGGGTCGCTCGGCTTCGGTGACCATCGCGGCGCGATCCCGCTCAGAGCTCGGCGTAGAGCCGGGCGGCGTTTTCGTAGCTGAAACGCAGCGGCACCGAGCCCTCGACCTGCCAGGCATCGACCGTCTCGCCGGCCAGCAGCCGGCAGGCGGCCTCGGTGGTGGTGACGGCACCGCCATAGAGCCGGTTGGCGAGGTTGAGGATGGCCGTCTGGTGCATCGCCGTGCTGCCGCTGCCGCAGGCATCCTTGACCAGCAGCACGCGAAACCCGAGCGCCACCGCATCTTTGACGGTGGCATCGATGCAGGCCTCGGTCCAGACGCCGGCAACGACCAGCCATTCGATGCCGTCGGCCTTGAGCCGCCCGGCGGCAGGCCCTCCACCAAAGGCGCTGGCCTGCGTCTTGACCATCATCGTCTCGCCGGCTGCAGGCGCCACTTCCGGACAGATCGCCGTCAGCGGATCGTCCTTGTCGGAAAAGGCCGACTTGCCGTTGGTCTCGACCGGGTGGAACGGCCGTGCTGTGGCGACATCGACGACATAGGCCCAGTGATACAACGGCACATGATTGGCCCGTGCCGCTGCCTGCAGGCGCTGTACGTTGGCGAGGATATCGCCATAGCCTTCGACCAGATAGCGCTTGTCCCGCCGATGCTCCTCCTGGAGATCGATGAACACCGCCGCCGCCTTGCCGGACTTGATCGAGATCGGGCTTTTCATGCAAAACTGCCTGTCAGCACTCAAACTTGCCTGTCAAGGAACTCGTCCTCATAAGGGAACCGCGACAGAAGCTCGGTGCCGGTCTCGGTGATCAGGATCTCGTCCTCCAGCTTGACGCCCTCGCGACCGCCCTTCTCGCCGATATAGCTCTCGACGCTGACCACCATGCCGGGCACGATGACCCCGTCGCGGCCATAGGTCTCGTAGTCCATGGCATGCGCGATGAACGGCGTCTCGCCATGCATGCCGACGCCGTGCATGACCGAGGTGTAGCGCTGGTCGACGAAGCGGTCAGGAATTTTCCAGGCCTTTTCGGCAATCTCGCGAAACGCCATGCCCGGCTTGACGACCCCGATATTGTGCTGAACCTGGTCGTGCGCCATCTTGTAGAGCGACTTCTGGTAATCCGTCGGCCTGCCCGGGCCGCAGCGGAAGGTGCGCGAGAAGTCCGAATAATAGCCGTAGCAGCCGATCGTGTCGGTATCGAGCGCCAAGAGCTCGCCCGGCCTGATCTTGCGGCCGCTCGCTTCGTTGAACCAAGGATTGGTGCGCTGGCCCGAGGTCAGCAAACGGGTTTCGATGAACTCGCCGCCTTGGCGGATCACCTCGCCATACATGATGGCGAACAGCTCGTTTTCGGAAACGCCGGGCTTGATCGCCTCGCGCACGGCATAGACGGCGGCCTCGGCGCCGGCCATCGACACCTGCAGGCATTTTACTTCCTCGGGTGTCTTGACCGCACGCACCGCCAAAATCTCGCCCTGGCAATCGCGGACGTCGCAGCCGCGCTTTTCGAGCGCCAGCGCCTGCAGATGGCTGCAGCGGTCGAGGCCGAGCTTCATCGAGCCGCCGCCATGCGCCTTGAGCAAATCGGCGATCTCGTCGGCGAAGGGACCCGCGGTTTCGTCGTCGCGGCCCGACACTGAAGACCATACCAGCTTGGACGGACGCGCCTCGTCGATCGTGTCGAGCACCACCGAGACATGGTAGCTCTGCGGATATTCGAACAGCACGATCGGCCCTTCGGTGGGTATGAAAAAATAGCGCGTCGAGTTGCGCAGGAAATAGCCGAACATGTTGCGCGAACCGGTGGCGTAACGCTGGTTGTAGGGGTCGAACAGGACGACGCCGCCATAGCCGGCCTCGCGCATCCAGGCACGCAGCCTGGCAAGGCGCCCCTTGCGCAGCGCGTCGGCGTCGATGAAGGACGGCTCGGTATCGGACAGCCACATGCCGCCGGCCGGATCGGCCGCCGCCGGATGGCGCATGCGGTCCTTGAAGTCGACGTCCTCGGTGCTGTCGGGGTCAAAAACGACAATGCTCATGGGTGCCTCCTGGAAGCGGCGACGATGAGCCATGCGTTGCGCAGAGGCTGTGCGGAATCCCGCAGGTGTTGTGCCGGATGCCGCTAGGCGGCAGCCCCCTTCAATTACCTCGGCGATTGACTGTGAGCCCGAACGTTTTCGTCATCCTAGGGCGGAGCAAGGAGCGAAGCGACGCAGCGCAGACCCTAGGATCCATGCCGTGACATTGGTCGTAGAATGCGGCGGAATGGCGCTTGTGCGCGCATCGATGCTCGCTACCCTGAAACCATGACGGGCTACGTTTACATGACCGCAAGCCAGAAGCGCGGCACGATCTATATCGGAGTTACGAATGATCTCGGCCGCCGCATGCCGGAGCACAAATCCGGCGAGGGCTCGCGGTTCACCAGCCGCTACGGTGTGCAGCGTCTGGTCTGGTATGAGGAACATTTCGACATTGTCGACGCCATCCAGCGCGAGAAGTCGCTGAAGCGCTGGCCACGCCGATGGAAGATCGAGCTGATCGAGAAGACCAATCCGGAATGGTTCGAGCTTTTTCGCGGGACGGGGTGGTAGCATTCGGTTCTGGTCCGCAGGAGCACTGCCGCGAGGTAACGGCATGGATCCCAGGGTCTGCGCCGCGTCGCTTCGCTCCTTGCTCCGCCTGGGATGACGAACGGAGGGGTGTTCGGCCAATCTCCGACGTTTGCGGCTTGCAGAAGCCCCTAATGCCTGCGCATCACCTTCGGCGCATGCCCATGCTCTTCCCTGAAGGCGCGGGCAAAGCTCGACATTGAGGCAAAGCCGCAGGCGAGCGCCACGTCGCGCACCATCAGCGTCGAATGCGCCAAAAGATCGGCGGCACGCTTCAGCCGCAGCCGGCGGTAGTAGCCGTTGGGCGAAATGCTGAGCTCGGAGCGAAAATTGCGTTCGAGCTTGTCGGAGGAGACGCCAAGCCTATTCGCCAGCTCCGCCATGCCGAGCCGTTCCTCCACCGCATCCTCCATGATGGCGATGGCCGACAGCACCAGTTCGTTCTGCACGCCGGTGCGTAAGCGCAGCGGCATCAGCTTGCGGTCGACGCTGGAGCGCAGCGGGCTGTGCACGAACCATTCGGCGGCGCCGGCCGACAGCTCGGCGCCATAATCGCGGGTGATGATCTCCAGCATCATGTCGAGGCTGCCGACACCGCCGGCCGAGGTGAAGCGCTTGCGGTCGATGACGTAGAGATCGCGCCTGAGCTCGATGTCGGGAAAGGCCTCGGTGAAGGCCGCCTGGCTGGTCCAGTGCAAGGTGCAGGCATGGCCGTCGAGCAGGCCCGCGCGGGCAAGGAAGAACGCCGCATCCGCCACAGCACCGATATGGGCGCCACCGCGCAGGCTCTTGCGGATCCAGCTCACGGCATCGTATGCGACGAGATGATCGGCATCGCCGCCCGAGCAGACGACGATGCGATCGACCTTCGGCGCGTCATGGGCGGAAAAACCGGGCTGGATGACGACGCCGTTCGAGGCCTCCACCGGGCCTTCGGCGGCGCCGACGATGATCCAGCGATAGCAGTCCCGCTTGGCCAGCACGTTGGCGGCGCGCAACGGCTCGATGACCGAACTGAACGCCATCATCGGAAAGCCGGGGAAGACCAGGATAGCGAGAGTGAGCGGGGTATCGCTTGCCGTCCGTTGGTTGCGTTGTCGGTTGTTCATAGCTTCCGGAGTCAGGCAGCAAGGTGGATCAGGAAGCTACAATTCTGCCAGATGGCGCCAAGGTCAACGGAATAGAGTGTAAGACACATGGATGGATGCAGAACAAGCGCCGCTCGTTGGCGATCCTTCACGCCCCCTCTGTCCTGCCGGACATCTCCCCCACAAGTGGGGAGATCGGCAGCTTCGCCGTCACGTCCGTGTTTCAGCGTTGGAGGTTGGCGAAAGCGCAAGATGACGGCCAATCTCCCCCCTCGTGGCTGAGATGCCCGGTAGGGCAGAGGGGGCATTGTCCCGCCGACGTCTCGCAAGGTTCTTGTTGCCGGGCTCAACTCGCCAGCGCCTGATCCAGATCCGCAATCAGATCATCACCATCCTCGATCCCGGCCGATAAGCGCACCAGCGAATCGGATATCCCGATCGCGGCGCGTTTTTTCGCCGGGATCGAGCCGTGCGTCATCAGCGCCGGGTGCTCGATCAGGCTTTCGACGCCGCCGAGGCTTTCGGCCAGCGTGAACAGTTGCGTGTGTTCGAGGAAGCGCTTGGTGCCGGCGAGGTCGCGGTCGAGCTCGACCGTGATCATGCCGCCGAAGGCGTGCATCTGCCGCCTGGCGATGGCGTGCTGCGGATGGCTGGGCAGGCCGGGATAGATGACACGACGGATGTCGGGGCGGCTTTCCAGCCAGTGCGCGATCTTCTGGCCGTTGGACGAATGGCGCTCCATCCTGAGCGCCAGCGTCTTCAAGCCGCGCAGCGCCAGGAAACTGTCGAACGGCCCGGAAATGGCACCGATGGCGTTCTGCAGGAATTTCAGCCGGTCGGCGAGATCCTTGTTGTCGCCGACCACGGCGACCCCGCCGACCATGTCGGAATGGCCATTGAGGTATTTGGTAGTCGAATGCACTGATATGTCGATGCCGAGCTCCAGCGGCCGCTGCAGATAGGGGCTGCAGAAGGTGTTGTCGGCGACCGAAAGCACGCCTTTGCGCCTGGCCAGTGCTGCGACCGCTTCCAGATCGACGACACGCAGCAGCGGATTGGTCGGCGTCTCGACCCAGAGCATTTTGGTCTCGGGGCGAATCGCGGCTTCGACCGCGGCAAGATCGGTGAAGTCGACGAAGTCGACCTGCAAATTGGCCGAGCGCTTGCGCACCCGCTCGAGCAATCGGAACGTGCCGCCATAAATGTCGTCGGTGGCGACGATATGCGCGCCTGAATCGAGCAGTTCAAACACCGTGGCGATCGCCGCCAGCCCCGAAGCGAAGGCGAAGGCGGCTGTGCCGCTTTCGAGGTCGGCCACAGCGCGCTCGAAAGCAAAGCGGGTCGGGTTCTGGCTGCGGGCATACTCAAAGCCCTTGTGCACGCCCGGGCTCTGCTGGCCATAGGTCGAGGTGGCGTAGATCGGTACCATCACCGCGCCCGTCGTCGGGTCGTGGCTCTGGCCGCCATGGATGGTGCGGGTCGAGAAGGCGAGGCGGTTCTTGCCCGATACAGTGGCTTTTATGGTCATCGGGCGCGCCTCAGATGGTTGATCAGGTCGATGCGGGTTATCAGGCCAATGAACTCGTCGCCGTCGAAGACGATGGCGACCTCGTTGCGGTCGAACACCGGCAGCAGCGCGTCCAGCGTCTGGCTGGCCTGCAGCGTGTGCAGATTGGTGGTCATCGCCGTCCTAACCGGAGCCTTGAAGCGGTCCCAGCGGCTGTCATAGGGGCCTTCGACCTTGGCCAGGATATCGCTTTCGTCGATGATGCCGACGAGCTTGCCCTCGTCCAGCACCGGCAGTTGCGAGACATCCGAGCGGCGCATGCGGCCATAGGCGTTGAGCAGGCTTTCGTCGGGGCCGACGGACACGACATCGCCGGTGCGGAGCGTGCGCATCACCAGGTCGCGCAGGTCGCCATGCTGCTCCTGCTCGGCAAGGCCCTGCTCAGCCAGCCAGAAATCGTCGAAGACTTTCGACAGGTACTTGTTGCCGCTGTCGCAGACGAAGGTGACGACGCGCTTCGGCACGGTCTGCTCGCGGCAATAGCGGAGTGCTGCCGAAAGCAGCGTGCCCGACGACGAGCCGGCGAGAATGCCTTCCTTCGAAAGCAGGTCGCGCACCGCAAGCATGCTCTGCTTGTCGGGGATGGAATAGGCCTTCCTGACCAGCGACAGATCGGCATTGGGCGGCACGAAATCCTCGCCGATGCCTTCGACGGTCCAGCTTCCGGCCTCTACCATCTTGCCGGTCTTGATCAGCGGCGCCAGCACCGAGCCGACCGGATCGGCGAGCACCATTTCGGTCTTCGGCGAGACTTTCGCAAAATAGCGGCCGAGCCCGGTCAGCGTGCCGCCGGAGCCGACGCCGACGACCACCGCATCGACATCGCCTTCGAGCTGCTGAAATATCTCCGGCCCGGTCGTGGTCTCGTGGGCATGCGGATTGGCCGGGTTGGCAAACTGGTTGGCATAGAAGGCGCCGGGCAGCTCGGCGGCGATCTTTTCGGCCATGTCCTGATAATATTCGGCATGGCCCTTGCCGACATCGGAACGCGTCATGCGCACTTCAGCGCCGAGCGCCCGCAAATGCTGGATCTTTTCGCGCGACATCTTGTCAGGCACGACAAGGATGATGTGGTAGCCCTTGGGGATGCCGACCTGGGCGAGACCAAGACCGGTGTTGCCGGCGGTCGCCTCGACGATCGTCCCGCCGCGTTTCAGTTTGCCCTGTTTTTCGGCGGCGGCAATCATCGACAGCGCGATGCGGTCCTTGATCGAGCCGCCGGGATTCTGGCTTTCGAGCTTGATGAACAGCCGGCACTTGCCGATGTCGAATTTGGTCAGCTCGACGATCGGCGTCTGCCCGATCAGGTCGAGAACCGAGGCATAGGGCGGGCGCAGGCGGGACGACGCATCGTCCTGTGCCACGATCTTGTGCTTGCTCATATCAGATGCTCCGTTGCCAGAATGAGCAACCGCCCTGGAAGACGGCAACCTACCGTCTTTTCCAGCCGTTTGCAGTTGGAAAGAAGATAGATCGTGCCAATCCGGCCGCCAGCAGGGGAATGGAATTTCGCGAAAGCTTCGCCGGCTCCAGGCAAGGCAAAAGATTTGCAGAACCTGCTTAGGGTTCAGGCGATCGCGGCCTGGGCTTCGATCTCGATCAGAAAATCCGGATTGCCGAGGCCGGCGACGCGCAGCACCTTGATGATCGGCGGCGCGCCACGGTTTGCCCAGAAGGCCATCCAGGCGCCGAAGGCCGGCCCTATGTCCAGGTCGCCGGCGATATAGACCGAGAGGCTGACGAGGTCTTCAGCATCTTGTCGGAAAGCGAAGGGATCAGCCGGCGCAGTTCGGAATAGCGCATCGGCTGTTCCTTGATGCGCGCCAGGATCACCGTCTTCCATTTGCCGCCGAGCGCGTCGAGCGCGAACTCGACCGGACAGCCGTAGAGTCTTCCGTGTTGGGTCATGCGCCATGGTAGGCAAGGCACAGTGACGACGAAAGCAGAATTTGCCCGGCCATCTGGCCAGGGTCGGGGCTTATGGCCTCGCCGACTACAAAATCCATGGAGGAGACCTAAGACGAGCCTGCGCGACACCAATCCGGTCAATGCAAGACGGCCGAAACGTGGCGTAATCGCTTAGCTGTCTCGACCACCACGGGCTTGGCTCTGGTGGAGCGAGCTCCCGCACCCTTGGTTCGCCTTCAGCGAACGCGGTTATGCCGTCGAGATCTTTTCACCCGACGGCGGCGGTCTTGCATCCGAATTGCGTCAAGACAAAGGGAGCCTCATCCGAGCAAGCGCTTGCTCAGCCGCGCGCACTGCACACGAATATCGGGAATGGCGTCGATCTCGAAGAAGGTGCCGCGCGTCAGTGGCCCGACGGCGAGGATCTTGGCGGATACCGTGCCGTCGCCGGCGATGACCTCGCAGTTCGCGGTCACGTCGAGGCCGAGGCGCAGCGGATCCGGCCGTGCCAGCCCACGGTCGACCAGCGACCGTACCACGCTGTTCGAGGTGGTCGAGATGTCCCTGGCGATGCCTGTGCAATCATAGATGCGAGCAACGTCGAACCTTTCGAGCTGCTGCGTGTGGCGCGACTGGACCTGTACCCTGAAGCCGTCGCCGCCGGCGATCTCGACGACGCGCCCGGCGACAAGGCGGATGCGGCCCGCTTGCACCGCCTCGGCAACGCGAGCGTAGACTTCCGGCGCCATGCGATGGCGGTGGATGTCCCACCAGGCCTTGGTGTGCTCGACAAAGCGGCGCTTGGCCGAGGACGGCCAGTTCTGCCAGATCTTCTGGTTGAAGGGTCTCAGACCGTCGACGACGTCGCGCCAGTCGATGCCGGCCCTCTGGTTTTCCCGAATCAGGTCGCGGAACCAGCCGACGAAATAGGAAAGCTGGGTGCCGAGCGGAATATCGGCAACGTCGAGCTTGATCGGATTGCCCTTGCGATGCGGCGAAGGCAGCAGGCCGCGCCGCGACACCGCGACGATCTCGCCGCTGTGGCCGCGCTGCTCGAGCGACAGGAAGGCATCGACCATGCTCAAGCCGGTGCCCAGCACCAGGACTCGGGCTTCGGGGTCAAGCGCAGTGTCGGCCTCCGAGCCCATCCTGATCGCATGGCCTTGGGCCCCCGGCTCTTCGTCGTGGCCGGTGGCGAGCACGGCAAGATGCGCAACCACGCTGGTGCCGTTGGCCAGCGCCACTTCGACGCCGGACGCGGTCGGCGAGATCGACAGGCTCTCCTCGCGGATCAGGCGCAGCCGGCCCGTGTGCTGCTCACGCGCCTCGAGCTCGTCGAGCAGCTCCTTGAGATAGCGGGCATAGACGCTGCGCGGCGCGTAGACCGGCGCCTGCTCTGGCGTAGCCAGGCCGCGTCCGAGCAGCCAGCGCGAGAAATTGCCGGGATCGTCGGCATAGGCGCTCATGCCCGACGCGCTGACATTCAGCACATGCGCCGACAGCAGCGTTGAATAGGCCATGCCTTGCCCAAAATGCGGGCGTTTTTCGATCAGGCTGACGCGGAGATCGGGATTGGGCGACTTCAGCAGATGCGCCGCAAGCACGACGCCGCTGGCGCCGCCACCGACAATGATGATCGAATTTGGCGTAGCGCGCCCGGTCATACGCACACCAGCTGTGCTGGCGATCGTCGCCGGCTCAGGAGAGATTGGTTCAGGCCTGGATTTTCAACGCCGCCGAAAAGTCTTCGTCGCCGACGATGTCGCGCATTTCGGCGAGACTGCGCCGATCCAGCACCTCGGCGATGGCCTGCCGGACCTCCAGCATCAGGTGTCGGACTTGGCATGTCGCCTCGTTGCAATCTTCGCAGCGCTGATACTGGGTGCGGCTGGCGCAGGGAATGGGGGCAAGCGGTCCGTCGAGCACGCGCACGACGTGCCCGACCTTGATCTCGTCCGCCGGGCGCGCCAGCCGATAGCCGCCGTCCTTGCCCTTGCGGCTCTGGACGAACCCGGCATTGCGCAATTCGCCAAGAATGGCATCAAGGAACTTCTTCGGAATATTGTTTCCTGTGGCGATGTCGTTGACGAAGGCGAGCTGTCCAACCGGCAGGCGCGCCAGATGGACGAGCGCCTTGAGGCCGTATTTACCTTTTTTCGTGAGCATAACCCGAACGTTTCTCTGTCATGCGATGGCGCAAGGCCACCGGTTGCGAAACGCCTGGCGTGCCTCCCCGCCGCGTCCAAGCTGTCACTACAGATAAATTCTAGTGACATGATATACAAGCTCAGAAACGTTGATTTTGCTTCGTTTTCAAGCCGCAATGGCCATTTTGGTTGGGGCTTGTGCCCTTGCGAGCACAGGAGCCGCCGCGAATGGCACACCGGCAAACTGGCCGGCGGCAGGAATGTCCCGATCGGCTAGGATACCGACGGCAGCTTCTGCCCCTGAATTTGAAGGCCAAAGCATGCCGCGCACGGCAACAAGGAGGGTGGCGTCGCTCATCGTCCTCTCCAATCCTTCAATGTCGATAAGGATACTAGACTTAACCGCGAACACAGGGAACTTGTTGCCAATTTCTTGGCTACTCGCGGCATGGGTTTGCCGATGCAGGGCGAAAACGGGAAAATCCTTGTTGTGGGCATGGACGGCGTGGAAGGGGTTCCCGGGCAGGACGCTGGTTCTCACCCGGGCCATCACCCAGAAGCGTGCGAATGGGCAACTGCCCTAGCCAGACGACTTTTTCTAACAAGTCCGAGCCGATTGGAAGGATTTAACTCTACAAGAACGATAGAGTTAGGTGACTATTGAAACGCAATCCGGGTTTTTCTCGTTTCCAAGGAGCCTTTCATGTCCACCATTTCGCGACGTATCGTTCTCTTGTCCTCGGCGGCTCTGGCAGGTGCCGTCTTTCTCGGCCCAGCCGATGCGCAGGACCTCAAGATCACTATCGGCTACCAGACAGTCGTCGAACCCTCGAAGGTGCCGCAGGCCGACGGCGCCTATGAGAGCGCGACCAAGGCGGCAATCGACTGGCGGAAATTCGATTCCGGCGCCGACGTGATCGCCGCCATCGCTTCCGGTTCGGTAGACATCGGTTATGTCGGTTCGAGCCCGCTGGCGGCGGCGGCGAGCCGCGAGCTTCCCATCCAGACAATCTTCATTGTCGGGCTGATCGGCGAATCCGAGGCCCTTGTCGCCCGCAATGGCGCCGGCATCGAGAAGGCCGCCGACCTTGCCGGCAAGAAGGTGGCGGTGCCCTTCGTTTCGACGACGCATTACAGCCTGCTTGCCGCGCTGAAGCATGAGGGTGTCGACCCGAAGTCGGTCGATATTCTCAACCTGCGGCCACCGGAGATCGCGGCGGCATGGGCGCGCGGCGACATCGACGCCGCCTATGTCTGGGATCCGGCACTCGGCCAGATCAAGACGACGGGCAAGGTCGTGCTGGATTCCTCGCAGGTCGCAGCCTGGGGCGCGCCGACCTTCGACGCCTGGATCGTGCGCACCGACTTCGCCGAAAGGAACCCGGAAGCGGTGCGCGACTTCGTCAAAGTGACGGGCGCTGCCTATGCCGACTTCCTGGCCAAGCCGGATCAATGGTCGGTGTCCTCGCCGCAAGCGGCCAAGATCGCCAGGATCACCGGGGCCAAGCTCGAAGACGTGCCGCAACTGCTGAGAGGCTATGTCTTCCCGACGCTCGAGGAGCAGGCCTCGGACAAGTTCCTCGGTGGCGGCACGGTCAAGGCGGTCGAGGCGACATCGGCCTTCCTCAAGGAGCAGGGCAAGATTGATGCCGTCTTGCCGGATTATTCGAAATACGTGTCGTCGAAATATGTCGGCGAGGCGCTGGCCTCGAATTAGCGGCGGCTCAATACGCGCGTCCTCTCTTCCCTGACACGCGCGTTGCCTGCCCCGGAGCCGCTGACGAGGAACGGCTTCGGGGCTGGCAGGTTTACAATATCGGCGACCCCACATGACGCATCTCGTGCTCGACCAAGTCTCGGTTCATTATGACGGCCAGCCGGCGCCGGCCGTCGAACGCGTGTCGCTTGACATCGCCAAGGATGACTTCGTTGTCCTGGTCGGCCGCTCCGGCTGCGGCAAGACCTCGCTGCTCAACGTCGCTGCGGGCCTGGTCCAGCCTGTGCGCGGCAGCGCCACGATAGGCGGCAGGCCGATCACGGCGCTAGGCTCGGACCGCGCCGTCGTGTTCCAGAACGACGCACTGTTTCCGTGGCTGACCGCGCGCGAAAATGTCGCCTTTGCTCTCAGGCTGCGTGGTGTCGGGGCTGCCGAACGGGGGCGGACTGCCGACGACCTTCTGGCGCTGGTGAAGCTCGACGGCGCCGGCGACAAGCGCATCTGGGAGCTTTCCGGCGGCATGCGCCAGCGCGTCGGCCTGGCCCGGGCGCTGGCAGCCGAGCCGCAATTCCTGCTGCTCGACGAACCGCTGGGCGCACTCGATGCGCTGACACGCGAACGCATGCAGACAACGCTGCTCGATCTGTGGACGGCAAGCCAGGTCGGCGTGCTGATGGTCACGCACGGCATCGACGAAGCGCTGGTGCTCGCCACCCGCATCATTGTGCTCGCTCCCGGCCCTGGCCGGGTGGTGCGGAGTTTCGAGGCCGGTTTCAGCCGGCGCTATGCAGCCGGCGAGGCCATTCGCAGCATCAAGGCCGATCCCGCCTTCGCCGCGGCGCGCGGCGAGCTGACCGACGCGATCTTCGAAGGGGAGGCAGCATGACCGTTACCTCCTATACCGAGCGGCCGCGGCGCTCCAAGGTCGACGACGGAGCCGACGCGCTGTCGGTGCCATGGTCGCGGCCGCGGCCGAGACGCAGCCGCGTTTCGGCCCGCGTGGTTAGCGCGATCACCATTCTGATGGTGCTGGCAGTGTGGACGGTATCGGCCCGCCTGCAATTGGTGCCGCCGGTTTTCCTGCCGTCGCCTGTGGCAGTCTGGAACAAATTTGTCGTCGTCGCCCGTGACGGCTTTGTCGACGCGACGCTGCTCCAGCATATCGCCGCCAGCCTGTGGCGCGTGTTTGCAGCGCTGATCGTCGCCATCGTCGTCGGCGTTCCCATCGGGCTGGCGATCGGCGTCAGCACGATCGGGCGTGGCCTCTTCGATCCGCTGCTCGAATTCCTGCGGCCGATCCCGCCGCTCGCCTATCTGCCGCTGATCATTATCTGGTTCGGCATTGGCGAGCCGTCCAAGATCCTGGTGATTGCCGTTGCCATGCTGGCACCGGTTGCGCTGTCGACGGCATCGGGTGTTCGCGGCGTCTCGCAGGAACGCATCAATGCAGCGCGTTCGCTTGGCGCCACGCAGCGCCAAGTGATCAGGCACGTCACCCTGCCCAGCGCGCTGCCCTCGATCCTGACCGGTCTGCGCATCGCGCTTGGCGCCGGTTGGTCGACGCTGGTCGCCGCCGAGCTGGTGGCCGCGACGCGCGGGCTCGGTTTCATGATCCAGTCCGCTGCCCAGTTCCTCGTCACCGACGTGGTGGTGATGGGCATACTGGTGATCGCGGCCATTGCCTTCGTGCTCGAATTCATCATCCGCAGGATCGAGCGGGTGCTCGTCCCGTGGGCAGGGCGGGAGTGACCGACAATGCCCCATTCCATCGCTGTACTGTTTGCGCATTTCGGCCATTGGCTCCGCCTGATCAAGGCCGGGGACAAACAGCCGCCTGACGGCGAACGCAAAACGCCGGTGCATCTGGACGCGGAGCGCAACCGCCTGCCGCCGCGCGACGAAAGTTTCTACTGGGGCTGGCAATACTGGTCGCGGTGACCGGCCGCCAGGGTCCGCTGTGCGCTGCTCTGGCAGGAGCCTGAGCATCGACGCCCTGCTCAAACGCGTGAACGGTTCGCCCAGGCCAGGCCGGCCAAGCCGACCAGCGCGGTGACGATGCCGACATAGAGCCATTGCGACTGGCCGGTCATGAAGCTGCCGCCTATAACGCCGATGCCTTGCAACATCCACAGCACGCCGATGGCGAGCACAATCAAGGCCAGCAGATTTTTGATCAATCTCATCGCTAGAACTCCGTTCCAAGTCGATCATCAACCGCGTTCCAGCCGGAATGGAACAGCGAAAAGAGGCCGCTCGATTACACCAACTTCTACTTGGATGCTAATCTCTGATCTTGTGCAAGACGCCCGGAGATCGGCGCAGACATCATCAAAGAAGCTGCGCCTCGCTGCGGAAAGTCTCTGACAAATTGTTTCGCGCCGACTCCAAACGTGTAACATTGCCATGGAACCGACAGATCATTGCCGCATTTGCTGCCTTGTTCGGAACCTAACGGCTTGGGTCTGTCAACGGAGCTAACCCCAAGCATGAAGAAAAGCTATCAGGCCGCGCTCGTCGCGGCCACGATTGCGGCCGGCCTGACGGTCGGCGCATCCGCCACCAACGCCGCCGCTCAGTGCGGCCGTGCCTCCTGGTACTCACTGCATTCCAGAACCGCTTCCGGCGAACGCATGAACCCGTCGGCGCTGACCGCAGCGCATCGCAGCCTGCCGTTCGGCACCAAGCTGAAGGTGACCAATCGCAACAATGGGCGCAGCGTCGTCGTGCGCATCAACGACCGCGGCCCCTTTATCAGGGGCCGGATGCTCGATCTGTCGAAGGGCGCAGCCAGTCAGCTTGGCTTCATCAGCTCGGGCCATACCGCTGTCTGCATGGCACGGGTCTAACGGTCCGGCCGTCACGGCCGGACGCCGCCTCCAACGATCTTCCCAATAGCCGTGCCCTTGCCTGGCCTTCGCCGGTGCACTTCGCAGGTGCACATTGAGCCGGCTGTTGCCCTTCCAGGCGGATTCTCAATGCCTTGGACGAAAGAACGAGCATAAATCACGCAGACTGACGTATTGCATCGCAGCAGATTGTTGCTAACTTCCCCGCAAAGCATTCAAGGCTCGGCGCTGCTCGTCGGCCCTTCGATCGCAGTCGGCAGCGGGGTTCTCGATGTTCTATCAGCTCTACGAACTGAACCACGCCGCCTTGCAGCCGGCGCGCCTCTATGCCGATGCGGTGCGCCTGTTCTACTCCAATCCGCTCAATCCGGTCTCACACACGTCCTGGGGCCGCTCGGTTGCGGCAACGGCCGAACTGTTCGAGCGCACGACGCGCCGCTACGGCAAGCCGCAATTCGGCCTGACCAAGACCGTGGTCGACTGGAAAAACGTCGAGGTAAGCGAACGTACGGTCTGGTCGCGGCCGTTCTGCAACCTGGTTCGTTTCGAGCGGGCGGTTCCTGCCGGGCGCCGGCCGGACCCGAAGCTGTTGATCGTCGCGCCGATGTCGGGCCACTACGCGACGCTGCTGCGCGGCACGGTGGAGGCGATGCTGCCCTATGCCGACGTGCATATCACCGACTGGGTCGATGCCCGCATGGTGCCGCTGGCCGACGGCAGCTTCGATCTTGACGACTACATCGACTACATCGTCGACATGCTGCATGCGCTGGGCCCCGACACCCATGTGATGGCGGTGTGCCAGCCTTCGGTGCCGGTGCTGGCGGCGGCGGCACTGATGGAAGCCAAGGGTGATCCGTTCGTGCCCTCGACGATGACGCTGATGGGCGGGCCGATCGACACGCGCCGCAATCCGACGGCGGTCAATCTGCTGGCGCAGGAAAAGGGCATCGACTGGTTCCGCGACAACGTCATCATGCGCGCGCCCTGGCCGGTGCCGGGCTTCGGCCGCGAGGTCTATCCCGGCTTCCTGCAGCTTTCGGGTTTCATGAGCATGAACCTCGACCGCCACATCACCGCCCACAAGGACTTCTTCATGCATCTGGTGAAGCATGACGGTGACAATGCCGAGAAGCACCGCGAGTTCTACGACGAATATCTGGCGGTGATGGATCTGACGGCGGAATTCTACCTGCAGACCGTCGACACCGTGTTTGTCCGCCAGGCCTTGCCCAAGGGCACGATGACGCATCGCGGCGTGGCGGTCGACCCTTCGGCGATCCGCAATGTCGCCCTGTTCACGGTCGAGGGCGAGAACGACGACATCTCCGGCCTCGGCCAGACCAAGGCCGCGCACGACCTGTGCATCAACATCCCGGTCGACAGGCACGCCCATTACATGCAGCCTGCGGTCGGCCATTATGGTGTGTTCAACGGCTCGCGCTTCCGTTCCGAAATCGTGCCGCGCATCGTCGACTTCATCACCAGCTACGGCCGTCAGAACCGTGTTGCGGTGAAGCCGAAACTGGTCCGGACCGGCAAGAAATAGGCGATCGACGATGATGCTGCGCCCGCGACTTCGCATCAGGTCGGCCAACGCTAAAATTACTGGTTGGGAACGGTCTAGTCCATCCGACCTGTTGCACAATAGTCGCGTTGGCGCCACGCGGGTAACCATGCCGCAAAAATCAAGCCATCCTCATAATTGACACGGACTGTAAATACCCCTTAACGTTTCGTTAACAACAAGGGACAAGCGGGGACAATGATTTCCTCACCAATGGCGAGAACGCTGCGCCTGTGCGCGCTGGCCGGACTTACTGTGGCGGCAGGTTGGGCCAGTTCGGCCTCGGCGGCCGGCCCGATGATAACAGGTGGCCCGACCTCACAGCCGATCGGCCATTATGATTTCTGCAAGAGCTACGCCTCCGAATGCTCGATCCGCCCGAAGGATCTGTCGCCCGCCAGCCTGACCGGCTCGCTGTGGCGCAAGCTGCTCAGCGTCACGGCAAAGGTCAACGCCGCCGTCAAGCCGGAGAGCGACTTCGACATCTACGGCAAGGATGAGGTCTGGGCCTATCCCGACAAGGGCGTTGGCGATTGCGAGGACTATGTCCTGGAAAAGCGCCGTGAGCTGAACCGGCTGGGCGTCTCGTTTGCCGATCTGCTGATGACCGTCGTGCGCAAGCCGGATGGCGAAGGCCACGCCGTGCTGACGGTGCGCACCGACAAGGGCGACTACATCCTTGACAATCTGACCGACCAGGTCCGTCCCTGGGACCAGACCGGCTATCGTTTCCTCAAGCGGCAGGCGATCGACAATACCGGCCGCTGGGTCTCCATCCGCGGCGGCCAGCAGGTTCTGGTCGGCTCGGTCCAGTAACAAGGCAACTCATTTCGGCCGTGCCAGCGCGGCGCGGATCGACGCAATGATTTGGCGAAGCTCGGCTTCGTCGAGCTTTTCAATGTTGTCGGCCAGGAGATTGGCAAGCTCGGTCGCCGCCGGGCTAAGGCCCGACGTGTCGAGCTTGACGCGCGGATGCGAGGTTTCGGCCAGCCGCGCCAGTTCCTCGGCGTCGTCCCAAATGATGTTGAAATAGCCGATGATCTTCTGGATCAGCGTCCAGCTCGGCGCACCGCGGCGGCCGTGTTCCAGCGCCGAGAGATAGGCTGCGCTGACGCCGATCGCCTTGGCCATGTCCTTCTGGCTGACGCCGCGCTCGTTTCGCAGCACGCGAAGCTTTTCGCCGAACGGGGTCACAAGCGCACCTTCATGGATGCATCCTCATAGGTGCGTCCCTCATCGGCATGCCCTCATGAGCGTGCCCGCCGCAGGCGGACATAGAGCGCACCCGAGCCGCCATGTTTCCGGGCGGCATGGTCGTGGCTGGAGACGAGGGGCCGGAAGGCGGGTGTCGACAGCCATGACGGCACGGCGCGCCGCAAGACGCCATCACCGCCCGACGAAGAGCCCTTGCCGGTTATCACCAGGACGTAACGGATGCCGCCGGCATGCGCCCGGCACAGGAAGGAAAACAGCAGCGAATAGGCTTGGTCCTGGGTCAGGCCATGCAGGTCGACGCGGCCCTCGATCGGCAGCCGGCCCTTCGACAGCTTGTCCAGCGTCGGTTCGTCGAGTGCGTGGGAGACATGCTGCGCCTTCGGCTTTGGGGCCGCGGCAGGATTGCCCGCGCCCTGTGCCGGCGGCGGCGCCTGCCTGGTCTCGTCGATCTCCGGCCCAACGTGTGGAATTTCGACGGCGGTTCTGCCCTTCAGCGGTTTTGCCGTGCGCGCCACCAGGTTCCACAGCACCCGGTCGTCCTCGCTCAGCCTGTCGATGCGCCGGGTCATCGGCCTGCTCCTGAAACCAGCGGCCGGGGGATCAGCGCATAAAAATCGGCGGCGTTGCGGATAACGCCGGCGATCTCGCCGGCCGCATCGCCCGACCCGGCAAACAGATCGCCGCGGGCCGGGCCGGTGATCGCCGAACCGGTGTCCTGCGCGATCATCAGCCGCCGGAACGGTTTTCCGTCGAAGGCGGTCAGCGACGGCGCGTCGATATGGAAGGGCGTGCCGAACGTGTGCAGCAGCCGGTCGACGGCGATCGAGCGGCCGGGCGTCAACGGCACCTTGGCGGCAGCAATCGGGCCGAGCTCCCGGTCGTCGACGCCCGTCTCGCGGAAGAAGATATAGGAGCGGTTGCGCCACAGGGTCTCGTCGACGCGCTCCGGATGCGCCTTGAACCAGGCACGGATCGATTGCATCGTCACCTTCTCCGGCGGGATCTCGCCTTCCTCGCTCAGGATCTTGCCCGGTCCGGTAAAGCGCTGGCCGGATTTGGCGGCATAGGTGATGCGGCGAAGCCTGCCATCGGTCATGTTGAGCCGTGCCGCGCCCTGCACGTGAATGAAGAAGGCGTCGACCTTGTCGGCGAGCCAGGCGATTTCCAGCCCTTTTCCGGCAAGCGCGCCGCGTTCGATCTCGCCGCGGTCGAAATATTCGACCGGGCCGTTCGGCGCCGCACGAGCGAAGGCGAGATAAGGATCCAAGCCGGAAGGACGATTGCCGTCGTCGATGTCGACCAGGTCGGCCGGGCGCGCCAGCAACGGCACCGAAAATCGTTCCGTGCGCACCGGCGAGGCTTCGACCTGCGGCTCATAAAAGCCGGTTACCAGGCCCGGACCACCATCTTCGGCATCGATACGGGCCGGAACGAAATGGCGCTCGAAAAAGCTTCGTGCCTGCAACCGATTCGGCGACGAAACGGTACGCGCTTCGGCATAGGCATCGGCAAAGCCATTGTAGTCGACGCCGAGCGCGCCGGAGCGGTAGGGTTTGGTCAGGATATGAAAGGCCGAGCGGCGAAAGGCGTCAAAGGCAGGGAGATGGTCGTCCTCGCCCCAGCCCGGCAATTCGCAAAAGGATTTTTCGCTGAAGGCTCGAGAAAGCGACACGACAGCCTCCGCCGCCGTCCAGCTCAGTCTTCTTCTTCGGTGGCGACGAGCTTCCAGTTCGGATCGCGCGAGCGCGTGTCGCGGGCGAAGGTCCAGACATCCTTGACCTCGGCGACGGTCTCGGGATCGCCGTCGATGACAGCGCCGGCCTTGTCGCGGGTCGCCGAAATCAGCTCGCTGACAATGCGCAGCGTGATGTGCGCCTCGCTGCCCTTCATCTCGGCCGAAACGATATCGGCCTTGTCGATGCCGACGAAGGAGGACTGGATCTTTTCGGCTTTCGCCTCACGGTCGCCGATGGCCGCGACGAAGCCGTCATAGACCTCGCGCGACAAAAGGTTCTTCAAGGTTTTGCGGTCGCCATCGGCGTAGGCCATGACGATCATCTCATAAGCCATCTTTGCGCCGTCCACGAAGGTCTTCGGGTCGAACGTCGGATCATTGTCCTTGATCGCCCGCAGGCCCCGGTTGAGATCGGTGTCGGGCTTGGCAAAGGCATCGATCGCCGCATAGGTGTCGGCCGCCGGCTCTCCTGTCAGGCGCTTGCGCGGCAGCGAAACCACGTTCTCGGGTTTCTGGGCGGCATCCTTGTCGTTTTTGCGCGCTGCCGTATATGGATCGAAGGGCGGGCGCTCGTTGCCCGTGCGTCGGCCAAGCACGTTGCGCAGCTGGAAGAAGATCACCACCGCCGCAATCAGAAAGAAAATCGTGCCGAAGTCGAAGAAGCCCATATCTTGCGCCGATCAATCCCTGCTTTGGCCGGACCAGCGGCCAAGCAGGGGCCGCGATCACATAGCGTTCGGTATCCAAAGCATATAGAACGCATGGCGCAATCATTCAAATCAAAGGCAGCCATACCTATCTAACAGCTCTGGTGCCAGTGGCGATTGCTCGCCGGCCGGCAAAACATCGAAACGATCGGTCAAGATTTGCGTATCTCGCTGTTTCCCCTGTTCATTCTCGCGCTTCCGCTGCTGGAGATAGCCGGTTTCGTCATTGTCGGCCGCCAGATCGGCGCGCTGGCGACGGTCGGGCTGGTGCTGGCCTCGAGCGTCGCCGGCGCCTTGCTCCTTCGACACCAGGGTTTTGGCGTCATGGCCAGGGTACGTGCCGAAATGGACGCCGGGCGTGATCCGAGCGGCCAGCTTGCGCATGGCGCCATGATCGTGCTGGCCGCGATCCTTTTGATCATCCCCGGCTTCATCTCGGATATTTTCGGCATTCTGCTTTTCCTGCCGCCAGTACGCGATCTTGCCTGGCGGATGCTGAAAGGCCGCATCGTGCTGGCCACCGATCTCAGCAGTGGTTTGCGGGCAAGGCAACGCGGCAAGGTCATCGATCTCGACGACGGCGACTATTCGCGTGCCGACGACCATACGCGCGGACCGGATTCTCCCTGGCGCCGCCTCAAGGACGAGTAGCCGCAAAGCAATCAGCGTCTTTTGCAAACTTGTCTTGTCGGGCCGGCCATGATAGCGAACGCCCGAATTTCAATCCGGTCAGCAACGCTGCCCAGGCAAAAGGACCACAGCTTATGGCCAGCAACGACGACGCGCCGACCGGCGCAGCCAACGGTAATGGAAATGCGGCGCAGCCTTCGCTCAACGTGCTTGCGCAATATGTGAAGGACCTGTCCTTCGAAAGCCCCGGCGCACCGAACTCGCTGCGCGGTCGCGACAAGGCTCCCGGCATCGCCATCAACGTCAACGTCAACGCCAATCCGCTTTCGGACAAGCAGTTCGACGTCAATTTGACGCTGAACGCCAAAGCGTCGTTCGACCAGGAAGTGCTGTTCAATGTCGAACTGGTCTATGGCGGCGTCTTCGCCATCAGCGGCTTCCCGCAGGAGCACATGCTGCCGATCCTGTTCATCGAATGCCCGCGGCTGCTGTTCCCGTTCGCGCGGCAGATCATTGCCGAGGCAACACGCAACGGCGGCTTCCCGCCCCTGATGCTGGACCCGATCGATTTCGCGCAGATGTTCCAGCAGAAGCTGGCAGAGGACCAGGCTGCCGCCAAGGTCAAGGTGAGCTGAGCGCGGCTGTCTCGCCAGCGTTTGACAAACCCGGCCTTGCGCCGGGTTTTTTGTTTGAGACGTCGGCGGGACAGCGCTCCGGTCAAAATCACTATGCCGCGGAACTCGCTTCCTGGGCGACGCGCAGCCAGAGCGCCTTTTCGCCCAATGTGCCAACCATGCCCGCGTGCGCGGTGCGCTCGGCGTCGGTCAGGCGCGACGGCAAGGCGATCGGCCTGACGCCGATCGAAATATCGATGTCTTCGACATTCTGCCTGCCGCCCGTCGGAGTCAGGATGCTGTCGAGGATAAGGCTTGCCTGCTTGCCACCGATGAGCTCGATATAGACCTCGGCCAGCAATTCCGAATCGAGCAGCGCGCCGTGCTTGGTGCGGCGGCCGTTGTCGATGCCATAGCGGCGGCAGAGCGCGTCGAGCGAATTGGGGCCCATCGGATGCTTGCGGCGCGCCAGCGCCAGCGTGTCGACGATCCGTCCCGGATCGATGGCCGGATGGCCAAGCCGGCCGAATTCGAGATTGAGGAAGCCGATGTCGAAGCCGGCATTGTGCGCGACCAGTTTGGCGCCGTCGATGAAGGTCAGAAACTCCTCGGCGATCTCCATGAAAGTCGGCTTGCCGACGAGATCGGCGGCGCTGATGCCGTGCACGGCCTGCGCCTCGTGATGGATCTGGCGGCCTTGCGGGTTGATATATTTGTGGAAGGTTCGGCCGGTCGGGAAACGGTTGACCAACTCGACGCCGCCAAGCTCGATGACGCGGTCCTCGCGCGTGTCGAGGCCGGTGGTTTCCGTATCGAAGATGATCTCACGCATCGAATCAGTCCACTGGTGCCGGCATCATTCTAGCGGAATCACACCAGGAACAAAATGGCAACAACTAATGTGGGTCTGCAAGCCTCTTAACCAGGCCTGGCTGCCTTATCCACGACTAGTTCGGCGATGATGGCCTTGACGGCTGCGCGAGCGGCGTCAAAGCCCTGACCGGTGTCGATGACAAAGTCGGCGCGCCGGCGCTTTTCGGCGTCGGGAACCTGCCTGGCCAGGATCGACGCCAGTTTCTCCTCGTTCATGCCCGGACGCGCCAGCACGCGGGCGCGCTGAACTTCAGGCGGCGCGGTGACGACCACGACCTTGTCGACGCGGTTCCCGCCGCCGGTCTCGAACAGCAGCGGTATATCGAGCACGGCAAGCGGCGCGCCGGCGGCACGATTTTCAGCCAGGAACGCATCGGCATCGGCACGGACCAGCGGATGGATGATCGCTTCCAGCCGTTTCAGCGCGGGGGCGTCGCCGAGCACCCGCTCCGCCAGTGCCGCGCGGTCGACTGCACCGGATCTGGTGGTGCCGGGAAAGGCCGCCTCGACCAAGGGCGCGGCCTTGCCGGCATAAAGGCGATGCACAGCCTCGTCGGAATCATGGACCGGCACGCCGGCCTCGGCAAACATCTTGGCCGTGGTCGATTTGCCCATGCCGATCGATCCGGTGAGGCCGAGCACGATCATTTTATCGCGCCGATATCGGCAATAACTATTTGCCGCAGTTCGGCGGTGACTTCTGGCCTGATGCCGAACCAGCGCTCGAAGCCGGGCGCCGCCTGGTGCAGCAGCATGCCGAGCCCATCTACGGTTCTCAGGCCGCGCGCTTTGGCGGCGGCAAGCAGCGGCGTCTCCAGCGGTACGTAGACGATGTCGGTGACGATGGCGCGGTCCGGCAGTCTGCCCGGATCCGCGGACAGGCCTTCATTGCCATGCATGCCGAGCGCTGTCGTGTTGACCAGCAGGCCGGCATCTTCGAGGAATTCGCCGGTCGCCGCCATGCCATGGGCGGAGACGCCGGCACCGAAGCGGTCGCGCAGCTCCTGCGCCCTCGCAAGCGTCCGGTTGACGATGCGGATGTCGTTGATGCCGCGCTGCTTCAGCGCATGGATGACCGCGCGAGCGGCGCCGCCGGCACCGAGCACCACGGCGGGGCCGTTGGCCGCCCAGCCCGGTGCATATTCGTCCAGATTGGCGGCAAAGCCATGGGCATCGGTGTTGCCGCCCCACAATTCGCCATTCTCGAACCACAGCGTATTGACCGCACCGATCTGTTCGGCGTCGGCGTCACGCCGCTCGGCCAAAGCGAAGGCGGCTTCCTTGTGCGGGATGGTGACGTTGCCGCCGCGATAGCCTTGTGCCTGCAGCGTCTGCAGGAATTCGGCAAAGGCCTCCGGTGCAACGTCAATGGCCTCGTAGACACCGTCGATGCCGTATTTCGCCAGCCAATGGCCGTGGATCTTCGGAGACCTGGAATGGGCGATCGGGTGGCCGGTGACGAAGGCTTTTTTCGAGGCCTCAGCCATCGATCGCTCCGAACTCACGCAGCTTGGCCAGCACCGGCAAGAGTGGCAGGCCGACAATGGTAAAATAGTCGCCTTCGATTTTTTCGAATAGCTGGATGCCTTCGCCTTCGATCTGGTAGGCGCCGACGCTGGACAACGCCTTGGCGCCGACGCGCGCCAGATGGCGGCCGATGAAGGCCGGATCGAGCTTGCGCATGGTCAGACTGGCGATGCCGACATGCCGCCACAGAACCTGGCCGTCACGGGCGAGCACGACGGCGCTGTTGAGATGATGCGTCTTGCCCGACAGCGCCAGCAGATGACGGCGCGCCCCTTCCATGTCGGCCGGCTTGTGGAACAACTCGTCGCCGAGCGACAGCGTCTGGTCGCAGCCGAGCACCAGGGCGCCGGGCTTGCGCTCGCTGACTTCGGTGGCCTTGGCTTCGGCGAGCACCAGGGCGACGTCCTCCGGCGACACGCCACTATTCTGCAGCGGCGCCTCCAGCGCGCGCTCATCGACAGAAGCCGGAACCGCTTCGACAGTGACGCCGGCATTGACGAGCAGCGCCTTGCGGAACGGGCTGCCCGAGGCAAGGATGATTTTTTCGGCCATTTTTTTCGCCCGTTTCCTGGCGCTCACTAGGGTGTGTCGAGATTCAGGTCAGGCCGAGTCGAGAATGGTGGGTTCCGAGAACCGGAACGGAGCGGACATTTGGGTCCGTGAGTACCGGAAGCGCAGGAAACCGCCGTTCGCAGGCCGGCATCACCTGAATATCGACATGCCCTACCGCGTCTTGCCGCGCAGGGCAACGATGGCCGCCGCTGTCTCCTCGATCGAACGGCGGCTGACGTCGATCATCGGCCAGCCATGCCGCGTGCATATCTGGCGGGCATAGGCAAGCTCTTCGGCGATCGCGGCACGGTCGACATAGTCGGTCGGTTCGTAGGCGCTGGTGCCGAGAATGCGGTTCTGCCGCACCTGCGAGATCCGTTCGGCAGTGGCGACCAGGCCGACGATCAGCGGCCGCGTGGCATTGACCAGGCTTTCGGGCACCGGCACGCCGAGCACGATCGGGATGTTGGCGGTCTTGATGCCGCGATTGGCGAGATAGATGCTGGTCGGCGTCTTCGAGGTGCGGGAGATGCCGACGAGCACGATGTCGGCATCATCCATATTGGCCGGCAGCTGGCCATCATCATGCTCCATGGTGAAGTTGAGCGCGTCGATGCGGCGGAAATATTCGGCGTCCAGCACATGCTGGGCACCGACGCGTCGGCCGGCAGGCGTGCCGAGATAGGACTGGAACACCGTCAGCACCGGTTCCAGCACCGAGACGCAAGGCAGGCCCATGGCCGCGCAGCGTTCGTCAATGCCGCGGGCAAGCTTCTGGTCGACCACCGTGTAGAGGATGATGCCTGGCTCCTCTTCGATGTCCTCGAACACCTTCGTCACCTGCTTTTCGGTGCGAATGAGCGGATAGATATGTTCGATGGCGCGCGCATCCTTGTATTGCGCGGAAGCCGCGCGGCCGGCAGCCAGCAGCGTTTCGCCGGTCGCGTCGGAAATCAGGTGAAGATGAAAGAAGCTTTGCGGTTTGTTCACAGGATACATTCCAGGCTGTGGGCCGATGTGGATAAGCCGGGCGGAAAACTCGGCCACCGCAAAGCGACTGTATCAGATGCCGGTTTGTCCACAATTCGATGTGCTGTCGGCTTCTCCGGGCGGTTGGGGACAAGTCCGGGGACGGAGCTTTTTGCCTTCGCTTCATCCACAGGGGCAATTTCCCTGGCGTGGCGGCAACGCATTGACTCCAGTCGTAAATTCGCGGTTTTCCACAAAGTCCTGCAATCCCGCTGGAGAAGCGCGCGACAATATGCTGGCTGGTCTTTTCCAGAGCAAAGCGGGACAGGAGACAACCACCACAACCAACAGACTCTTAGAATCATAAGATTCCTAAACATAGAATATTTAATTATAGGGAAGCCTGGAAAGGCTAGCGCTCAATGCCTCAAGACCGGATCGTGCTGGACGTGTTGAGAGGCAAGACGGTGTTTCCGCCACCGGTCTGGATGATGCGCCAGGCCGGCCGCTATCTGCCGGAATACCGGGAGACGAGGAGGCGGGCCGGATCCTTCCTCGATCTTTGTTACGACCCGGATCTCGCCGTCGAAGTGACGCTGCAGCCGATCGAACGCTTCGGCTTCGATGCATCGATCCTGTTTTCCGACATCCTTGTCGTGCCGCATGCGCTCGGCCGCGACGTGCGCTTCGAGGAAGGACGCGGCCCGCTGCTGACGCCGATCACGGCTGTGGAGATCAAGGCTCTCGACGGCGAAACGTTTCACGTGAATCTCGAGCCGGTCTACGAGACGGTGCGGCGATTGCGCGCCAGACTCCCCGATGAAACGACGCTGATCGGCTTCTGCGGTGCGCCCTGGACAGTGGCGACCTACATGATTGCCGGCCACGGTACGCCCGACCAGGCGCCGGCCAGGCTGTTCGCCTATCGCGAGCCGGCGGCCTTTCTTCGGCTGCTGAAGGTGCTCGCCGATCATTCGGCTGCCTATCTGATCCGCCAGATCGAAGCCGGCGCCGATGTCGTGCAGATCTTCGATTCGTGGTCAGGCGTGCTCGACGAAGCGTCTTTCGAATTGTTCTGCGTCGAGCCGGTGGCCGAGATCGTCCGGCAAGTGAAGGCCGTCCATCCCAATGTTCCGATCATCGGCTTTCCCAAGGGCGCGGGAGATCACTATCGAAGCTATCGCCAGCAGACCGGCGTGACCGGGCTGGGCCTCGACTGGACCGTGCCCTTGTCGACGGCGAAGGAATTGCAGCGCGACGGCGCCGTGCAGGGCAATCTCGATCCGCTGAGGCTCGTAGCCGGCGGCAAGGCGCTTGCCGACGGCGTAGCGGCGATCCTGAAGGCGCTGGGCGACGGACCACTGATCTTCAACCTCGGCCACGGCATCACGCCGGAGACGCCGCTGGCGCATGTCGAGCAGATGGTGAAACTGGTGCGGAGCGCATCGTGACGATGATGGGCGCTGACAATGCGAACAGCACCAACAGCGGTCGAGGGGCGATGCGCCGCGCGGCAATCGCGATCGCCATCTTCCTGGTGCTGGCCGGGCTGCTGTTTTTCTTCGGGCCTGATGATTTCTATCCGTGGGCGAAGGCGATCCATGTGATTGCCGTCATCTCCTGGATGGCGGGCATGCTCTATCTGCCGCGCTTGCTGGTCTATCATGCCGATGCCGAAAAAGGCTCCGACCCGTCGGAGACCTTCAAGGTGATGGAGCGCCGCCTGCTGCGCGGCATCATCAATCCGGCAATGGTGATTACCTGGGCATTCGGCCTGTGGCTCGCCTGGAAAGGCTTTGGTTTTCAGGGCGGCTGGCTACATGCCAAGATCGCTGCGGTGGTTGGTTTGTCGGCCGTGCATGGCTATCTCGCCGGCGCCGTCCGCAAATTTGCCGAAGACCGCAATGAAAAATCGGCAAGGCACTGGCGGATCGTCAATGAGATCCCTACATTGCTGATGATCGTCATCGTCGTCCTGGTTATCGTAAAACCGTTCTGACGTCCTCGGTTGCCCGCAAAAGGCGGCTTGCTCTTTCAACCGACCGACGATAAAAGACGGGTCTTCCTTCCCGTCATGCGCCGCCCATTTATCGCTTCGGCCGCGCCCGGCATTTGTCGCATCCCGCCGATATTTTTCCCAAAGCTTACTCAGAGTCCGTCTAATGATGCAAGAAATGAAGCTCACAGAGTTCAAGAACAAGAAACCACCAGAGCTGATCGCTTATGCGGAATCGCTCGAGGTCGAGAACGCCAGCGTCATGCGCAAGCAGGAGCTGATGTTCGCGATCCTGAAGAGACTGGCGACCCAGGATATCGAGATCATCGGCGACGGCGTCGTCGAAGTGCTGCAGGACGGTTTTGGCTTCCTGCGCTCCGCCAACGCCAACTATTTGCCGGGTCCCGACGACATCTATATTTCACCCTCGCAGATCCGGCGATTCTCACTGAAGACCGGCGATACGGTCGAAGGGCCGATCCGCAGCCCGAAAGAGGGCGAGCGCTATTTTGCGCTGCTCAAGGTCAACACGATCAATTTCGACGACCCTGAAAAAATCCGCCACAAGATCCATTTCGACAATCTGACGCCGCTTTATCCGACCTCGCGGCTGAAGATGGAGATGGAGGTTCCGACCTCCAAGGATATTTCGGCGCGCGTCATCGACCTGGTGGCGCCGCTGGGCAAGGGCCAGCGCGCCCTGATCGTGGCGCAGCCGCGCACCGGCAAGACGGTACTGTTGCAGAACATCGCCCATTCGATCACTACCAACCACCCGGAATGCTACCTGATCGTGCTTCTGATCGACGAGCGGCCGGAGGAAGTCACCGACATGCAGCGCTCGGTGAAGGGCGAGGTCGTCTCCTCGACCTTCGACGAGCCGGCGGTTCGCCACGTCCAGGTTGCCGAAATGGTCATCGAGAAGGCCAAGCGCCTCGTCGAGCACGGCCGCGACGTCGTCATCCTGCTGGATTCGATCACCCGCCTCGGCCGCGCCTACAACACCGTCGTGCCGTCATCCGGCAAGGTGCTGACCGGCGGTGTCGACGCCAACGCGCTGCAGCGCCCGAAGCGCTTCTTCGGTGCTGCCCGCAATATCGAGGAAGGCGGTTCGCTGACCATCATCGCCACCGCGCTGATCGACACCGGCAGCCGCATGGACGAAGTCATCTTCGAAGAGTTCAAGGGCACCGGCAATTCGGAAATCGTGCTCGACCGCAAGGTGGCGGACAAGCGCATCTACCCGGCCATGGACATCCTCAAGTCCGGCACCCGCAAGGAGGACCTTCTGGTTCCGCGCCAGGACCTGCAGAAGATCTTCGTGCTGCGCCGCATCCTGGCGCCGATGGGAACAACCGACGCTATCGAGTTCCTGATCGACAAGCTCAAGCAGACCAAGACCAATGCGGATTTCTTCGATTCGATGAATACGTAGGGTTGCGGGCCTTCCCTTCTCCCGTGTGGGAGCAGCAGGTGGCGAGCGAAGCTCGGTCGGATGACGGGTGCTCCAGCTTGGCAACGACGGCACTCCGTCCAACACCCCTCATCCGTCTCGGCGCTGCGCGCCAATCCACCTTCTCCCACAAGGGAGAAGGGACGGAGCGCCAGGTCCATCACCGCCGCAGCATCCGTTCCAGCTCCTCAGCTTCCGTTATCACCGGCAGGCAGACCTGCCCGGTGCACAGCCAGGCGCCGGGCTTTTCGGTTGGTGGCAGGACGCCGCCTGGCAGCGTCGGCAGGTTTGTCGCCGAGCCGACAGGCACGACGATGTCCACCCGGCGCGGGTCCGGATTTCGATTCGCAACCGGAACAAGCCTTGGATTCTCAGATCTATCCACGATCACCAATTTCAACGGCTCGAACGCCAAGGTACAGGCATTGACTATACCCGCCTGGCCATAGGGCTGGTGCTCGGCCCGCCCAGCCGCATGCTCGGCGACTGTCCAGGCTTTTTCCCAGAGATCGAGATCGCCGGTCAGCGACGACAATCGGACCAGGGCTTCGATGATCTGGCCGGTAGCCGAAGGAATGGCTTCGTCGACATCGCCTCGGATGCGGATTGGCACATCCGCGCTGTCGGACGCGGTCAGATAGTAGCCGGTCTTGTCGCTGTCCCGGTGCCAAAGATCGAGTTGCTCAATGAAGTTCCCGGCGCGATCGATATAGTCGGGATTGCCGGTCGCCTCGAACAGCGAGATGGCGGCATTCGCCATGGCGGCATAGTCGCTGGACAGCGCGGGAAACAATTTCTTCTCCCCGAGCATGGAATGCGGCAGGCGGGCGTCGCGGGCGGCGCCCGCAATGGCGGCAAAGGCCGCTGCCGCCGCTTCGATCCAGTCGGATCGGCCAAGCGATCGTCCGGCCTCGGCAAGGGCTGCGATCATCAAGCCGTTCCAGTCGGTCAGGGCCTTGCCGTCACGCCCCGGCCGAACGCGCTGTTCCCTCGCTGCCAGCAGCCTTTGCTTGAGCGGAACCAGAAGGTCACGATCGACGACGCTTTGTGTTTGCTGGGCTTCGGTTTGGTGGATGATCGGCTTGCCTTCCCAGCCATGCGGATCGGCAAGTGTGAAGTGTTTGAAAAACAAGGCTGAGTCGTAGCCAAGGGCGGTCTCGATTTCATCCCTGCTCCAGGTGTAGAATAACCCCTCCTCGCCCTCGCTATCGGCATCGAGGCTGGCGGCAAGGGCACCGCTCTCGACCCGCATTTCGCGCAACAGCCAGGCAATCGTCTCTTCGATTCGCAGCCGGAATAATTCCTTGCCGGTCGCGGCATAGGCCCAGTTGCTTAGCCTGACGAGCTGGGCATTGTCGTAGAGCATTTTTTCGAAATGCGGCACCAGCCATCCGGCGTCGGTCGAGTAGCGGCTAAGACCGCCGCCTATATGGTCGTAGATGCCGCCGGCCAGCATCTTTTCGAGGCTGAGGAGAACGGCGTCGCGGTGGGATGCGGTGCCGCCGCGCAGCCAGGACAGCCAGAGGCTCTGCATGAACGGCGCGTTGGGGAATTTCGGCGCGCCGCGCAGGCCGCCCAGCTCGCGGTCGATCATGCCGTCAATGCCGGTGGCGAACTTTGCCAGCATGCCGCGGTCGAGCACGGCCTTGGCATGGCTGCCCGCCAGCCGCGTCTCGACATGCGTGGTTAGGCCGTCGGCACTTTGGTTAACGCTTTCTTTCTTCTCCCGCCAAGCCTTGTCAACCGCCTCCAGCACCTGGACGAAGCCCGGCCGGCCGTAGCGGGCCTCGCGCGGAAAGTAAGTGCCGCCCCAGAACGGCTTGCCGTCCGGGGTCAGGAACATGGTCAGCGGCCAGCCGCCTTGCTCGCCCATCGAGGACAGCGCCGCCATATAGATCTGGTCGATGTCGGGGCGCTCCTCGCGGTCGACCTTGATATTGACGAAGAGACGGTTCATGACGGCGGCGACGTCGTCGTTCTCGAAGCTCTCATGCGCCATGACGTGGCACCAATGGCACGCGGCGTAGCCGACAGAGAGCAGGATCGGACGCTCGAGCGCCTTTGCTTCGGCCAGAGCGGCGGGCGACCACGGCCGCCAGTGCACCGGATTGCCGCTGTGCTGCTGCAGATAGGGGCTGGCCTCTTCGGCAAGCAGGTTTTGTGCAGGCAATGTCACGGCGCTACTCGATGGCGGATTGAACAGGCATAGCTAGGGCGCTTCGGCAGAGCGGGCAAATGATTTTGAAAGACTCCATCGTAGCGCTGTCGAGCGGGCGCCTGCCGGCCGGCATTGCGGTGATCCGGATTTCCGGGCCGCAGAGTCGATTCGTTGTCGAAACGATTTCCGGATCGACCGTGCCGAACCGCGTGGCCAGCTATCGCAAGCTGCGGGCGCGCGACGGATCGGTGCTGGACAGCGGCCTGGTCGTCTTCTTTGCCGGGCCCGACAGTTTCACCGGCGAGGACGTCGCCGAGTTCCACGTGCATGGCGGACGCGCCGTCGTGGCGAGGATGCTGGAAACGATCGCCGGCTTCGATGGCGTCAGGCATGCCGAGCCTGGCGAATTCACCCGCCGCGCCTTTCTCAACGGCAAGCTCGATCTGGTCGAGACCGAGGCGCTGGCCGATCTCATCAACGCTGAGACCGAAGCGCAGCGGCGCTTTGCCGTTCGCAACGCTCAGGGCGTGCAGAGCGAACTCTATCTGGGCTGGCGCCGACGGCTGATCCACGCCCGGGCGATGATCGAGGCCGAGATCGATTTTGCCGACGAGGACGACGTGCCGGGTTCGGTCGCCGATACGGTCTGGTCCGATGTTCAGACCATGATCGACGAAATCGAGCGCCATGTCGCCGGCTTTCGTGCCGCCGAAATTATCCGCGACGGGTTCGAAGTCGTCATCCTTGGCGCGCCGAATGCCGGCAAGTCCAGCCTGTTCAACGCCTTGGCGCGGCGCGAAGCGGCCATCGTCACCGACGAGCCCGGCACGACCCGCGACCTGCTAGAAGTGGTGCTGGACCTGGAAGGGGTGCGGGTCAGGGTAACCGACACCGCCGGTCTGCGGGAGGCGCCCGGCAAGATCGAGGCGATCGGCATCGAGAAGGCCAGGACCAAGGCGCACAGCGCTGATCTGTTGTTGCTGCTGGAGGATCTGGCGGAGCCAGTCGCGATCGGTATGCTGCCGGGCAACATGCCGGCGCTGAGGGTCGGAACAAAAATTGACCTGTTGGGGGACAAGTCACCCTCGCCCACGGCGCACTATGATTTCGCCATCTCGACGCGGGACGGCACGGGTCTGGCCGAATTGCTGGACGAGATCGGGCGTCGTGCCGCAGCGCAGATCGGCAAGGCCGGCGATATCCTGCCGTCGCGGCTGCGGCATGTCGAGTTGCTCAACGAGACGAAACGCTTCCTGGTCGCAGCAGTGGTCAGTGGTCATCGCGGGCAGGAGCTACGGGCCGAGGAACTGCGCCTGGCAGCGGATCGGCTTGGACGAATCGTCGGGGCGGTCGATGTCGAGGATATGCTGGACGTTATCTTTTCGCAGTTCTGTATCGGCAAATGACTCACGTGAAACATTGCAAGCAACGGTGACGGAAGGCGAGCGACGGCGGTCCTTCGCCGTCCCGCCGACGTTCTGCGCCACCGAAGGGACCAACGCCGTGACTCACGTGAAACACCAGGCGCCGATAACGCTACATTGTTTCACGTGAAACGAGCAGTGTTCTTGACAGCATGTGGCTGTGGGCACATGTGTCGGCAGATTTGAATCGGAATATACAAATGACCAATCGCTACGATGTGGTTGTGGTGGGCGGCGGCCATGCTGGGTGCGAGGCCGCAAGCGCCGCTGCGCGGGCTGGCGCCAGAACGGCGCTGGTGACGCTGCGCTTCGATACGATCGGCGTGATGTCCTGCAATCCGGCGATCGGCGGCCTCGGCAAGGGCCATCTGGTTCGCGAGATCGATGCCATGGACGGGCTGATGGGGCGCGTTGCCGATGCGGCCGGCATCCAGTTCCGGCTGCTCAACCGCCGCAAAGGGCCGGCGGTACGTGGTCCGCGGACGCAAGCCGACAGAAAGCTCTATCGTCTCGCCATGCAGGCGGCAATCCGCCAGCAGGCCCGGCTCGAGGTCATCGAAGGCGAGGTGCTGGACTTCGAAATCAACGGCAGGGAAATCAACGACGGGGAAATCGACGACAGACGCATCGCGGCGGTGCTGCTGGCGGATGGACGCCGGCTCGCCTGCGGCGCCGTGGTGCTGACGACCGGCACTTTCTTGCGCGGGCTGATCCATATCGGCGAGAAGAAGATCGTCGCCGGCCGCATGAACGAGCAGGCGAGCGCCGGCCTGTCGGCGACAATGAGCCGCGCCGGCTTCAAGCTCGGGCGGCTGAAGACCGGCACGCCGCCGCGGCTGGACGGCAGGACGATCGATTGGGCGTCGCTGGAGAGCCAGGCGGCGGACGAAGATCCCGTACCGTTCTCGCTGCTCACCGAGCGCATCGAAAACCCGCAGATCCATTGCGGCATTACCCGAACGACCAATGCCACGCATGAGCTGATTCGCGCCAATCTCGGCCGCTCGGCGATGTATTCGGGGTCAATCGAAGGCGTCGGGCCGCGCTACTGCCCGTCGATCGAAGACAAGATCGTCAAATTCGGCGACCGCGACGGCCACCAGATCTTTCTGGAGCCGGAAGGGCTGGACGACGACACGGTGTACCCGAACGGCATCTCGACTTCGCTGCCGGAAGATGTGCAACTGGATATTCTAAAGACCATTCCAGGGCTGGAGCGGGCAACCATGCTGCAGCCGGGCTATGCCATCGAATATGACCATGTCGACCCGCGCGAGCTCAAGCCAACGCTGGAGACAAAGCGGATCGGCGGGCTTTTCCTCGCCGGGCAGATCAACGGCACCACCGGCTACGAGGAGGCCGGCGCGCAAGGGCTGCTCGCCGGCCTCAACGCGGCGCGCAAGGCTTCGGCGAGCGATGAAATCGTGCTCAGCCGCACCGAAGCCTATATCGGGGTGATGGTCGACGATTTGACCAGCCGCGGCATCGCCGAACCCTACCGCATGTTCACCTCGCGCGCCGAGTTCCGGCTGTCTTTGCGAGCCGACAACGCCGATGAGCGGTTGACGCCGCTGGCGATGAGACTGGGGATTGCCTCGCCCGAGCGGATGCAGCGGTTCAACAATGTCGTGCAAGACCTTGAGAAGGCGCGACAGCTCGCCCTCGGCACCACCATGACTCCCAATGAGGCGGCGCGCCATGGGCTCGAAATCAACCGGGACGGCGTCCGTCGCTCGGCCTATGGGTTGCTGGCCTATCCCGGCGTCGACATCGCCTGGCTGGCGCGGATCGAACCGGCTTTCGCGGCGATCGACAGCAAAACGGCCGAACGTCTTGAAACGGAAGCCAAATATTCTGTCTATCTCGACCGCCAGCGGGCTGACGTCTCGCAGATCAGGCATGAGGAGAGCAGGCTGATTCCCGAATCGCTCGACTTTGCCTCTGTTCCCGGCCTGTCCAATGAATTGAGGCAGAAGATGCTGGCACGCCAGCCGCGCTCCATTGCCGATGCGCAGCGTATGGAGGGCATGACGCCGGCGGCGCTGGCGATCATCGTCGCCCATGTACGCAATGCCGAGGCGGCTGCGCGAAAGCAGGTCGCGTGAGCGCTGCGTCCTGGGCAAACCTGCAAGAGGCAGCAGGCCCGGTTTCACGTGAAACATTCGATCGCCTGGTCGCGTTCGAGGCCGTCTTCCAGAAATGGAACCGCCGGATCAATCTGGCCGCGCTGTCGACGCAGGACGATGTCTGGCGCCGCCACATCCTCGACAGCGCGCAGCTGGCGCGAATCAAACCCGAGGCGAAGCGCTGGGTCGATCTCGGCTCGGGCGGCGGGTTTCCCGGCCTCGTGCTGGCCTTTTTGCTTGCCGAGCGGGACGGCGCCAGCATCGATCTTGTCGAAAGCAACCGGAAAAAGGCATCGTTCCTGCAAACGGTTATCGGACAGTTCAGCCTGCCCGCCAAGGTCATCGCCCGCCGCATCGACGATAGCTATCCTCTTGTTCCTGCGCCGCAAATCGTCACAGCCAGGGCACTCGCCTCGCTGCCCGACTTGCTCGACCTGGCGGCGCCGTGGCTGATCAAGGGGTCGCATGGCCTGTTTCACAAAGGCCGGGATTACCGCGCCGAAGTGGCAGAAAGCGCTCAACGATGGTCTTTCGATCTGGTAGAACATGCCAGTGCAACCGACGCGGTGGGCGTCATTCTCGAAGTATCCAACTTGCGACCGCACTCTGGCTTGTGACCGGCGACCCCAAATGAATTTCTGGCATGAATTTCTGGCATAGACCCATGATGAAGAACGGCCCCCGAATCATCACCGTCGCCAACCAGAAAGGCGGCGTCGGCAAGACGACGACGGCCATCAACCTGGCCACCGCATTGGCGGCCATAGGCGAACAGGTGCTGATCGTCGACCTCGACCCGCAGGGCAACGCCAGCACCGGGCTTGGCATCGACCGGCGCGACCGCACCGTCTCCTCCTATGATGTGCTGACCGGCGAACTGGACCTCGAAGCGGCGGCAATCCCGACGGCGGTGCCCGGCCTGTCGATCGTGCCGTCGACGCTCGACCTGCTCGGCATCGAGATGGAAATCGCCTCGGCGCCGGATCGGGTGCTGCGGCTGCGCAACGCGCTGCGGGCTTCGGCCGCGCGCTCGGCCAATTTCGGCTATGTGCTGATCGATTGCCCGCCCTCGCTCAACCTGCTGACACTGAATTCGATGGCTGCGGCAGATTCGGTGCTGGTGCCGCTGCAGTGCGAGTTTTTCGCGCTGGAGGGCCTGAGCCAGCTTTTGGAGACGGTCGAGCAGGTGCGCCGTTCGATCAACCCCGACCTGACGATCCAGGGCATCGTGCTAACCATGTTTGACGGGCGCAACAATCTCGCCAACCAGGTGGTGCAGGATGTCCGGGCACATATGGGCGACAAAGTCTATGAGACCGTCATTCCGCGCAATGTCCGCGTTTCCGAGGCGCCGTCCTATGGCAAGCCGGCGATTCTCTACGACCTCAAATGCTCGGGCAGCCAGGCCTATCTGCAGCTTGCCTCGGAAGTGATCCGCCGCGAGCGCAAATTGCGGGCCGCCTGAACGATAAGCCGATTCGACACCGAAACGATCTGGACGGACGATGAACGAAGACCCTTCGAGAAAAAGACTGGGACGGGGACTGGCGGCGCTGATCGGCGAAATCGATCGCCCGGCGGCTCCGGAAAAGCCCGGGCCGGCGGCCGACGGCAAGGTGCCGATCGAGTTCCTCAGCCCCAACCCGAAGAACCCGCGCCGGCATTTTGGCGACGCCGACCTGACCGACCTCGCCCAGTCGATCCGCGAACATGGCGTGGTGCAGCCGGTGGTGGCGCGGCCGTCGAAATCCCAAACGGGCCGCTACGAGATCATCGCCGGCGAGCGTCGTTGGCGCGCGGCGCAACGCGCCGGGCTGACCGAAATCCCGATCATCGTACGCGACGTCAACGACCGCACGGCGCTCGAGTTGGCGATCATCGAAAATGTCCAGCGCACCGACCTCAACCCGGTCGAGGAAGCGTTGGGGTACCAGCAGTTGATCGACGACCACGGCTATACCCAAGCCGATCTCGGCCAGGTGATCGGCAAGAGCCGCAGCCATGTCGCCAACACCTTGAGACTGCTCAAACTGCCCGACGTGATCCGCGACATGCTGGTCGACGGCGCGCTCTCGGCCGGCCACGCCCGTACCCTGGTGACGGCCGACGACCCGGCCGGGCTTGCCAAGCGGATCATCGACGAAGGGCTTTCGGTGCGCCAGGCCGAGGCGCTGGCGCAAATGCCGGTCGGCGCGCCGGCGGCAAAGCGCCAGCCCGCAGCGCCGCCGCAAAAGGATGCCGACACGCTGGCGCTGGAAAAATTGATGACCAATACGATCGGCATGATCGTCACGATCGAGCACAACCAGCGCGGCGGCGTGATCAGCGTCGCATACCGGACGCTGGAGCAGCTTGACGAGCTTTGCCGAAGGCTGAAGCGGGAGTAGTGGGTTGCTAAGACATCGAGGCCTTTAGCCGGCAAACAAAGTGTGGCTGCCGCCGCGCCGGTGATTGGCTAAATCGTCGAAGTAGTTAATCTCCCCCCCCGTGAGGGCAGGGGAATCGCATATGGCGATTTTGGGGTTGAGTTTAGGCTGAGAAAGGATTCTTTGGAGAGGCAGTTGAGCGAAGGAGCGACTGCCATTTCCTGCCTTGAGAGCTACTTTGGCGCGGTGCCTGATCCACGCGCGCCCAACGCCACGCACCGGCTTGGCGACCTGATCGTGATGATGATCGCGGCAAGCCTGTGTGGTGCCAGCAATGCGACGGAGTTCGCCCTGTTTGCGCAGGAGCGCAAGCAGGCGCTGTCGCGGCTGATCGACTATGACGCAGCTCCCAGCCACGACACCTTCTCGCGGCTGCTGCGCCTGCTCGACCCGGAGGCCTTTGGTCGCGCCTTTGCTGCCTTTGCCGCAGCTTTCGCCCGAGCCAGCCGAGAGACGCCCGAGGTGGTGTCGCTTGACGGCAAGGCTTTGCGGCGGGCCTACGAGAAGGGCTTGGCAGCCAGTCCGCCGTTGACGGTGTCGGCCTTCGCCGCCCAGACCCGGCTGTGCCTGGCGGCAGTCTCGCCGAGCGCTGGTGAGAACGAAGTCGAGGCCGCGCTCAAAGTCGTCGAACTCATTGATCTTACGGGCAGATTGGTCACCGCCGACACTGCCACACCCGCATGGCTGCGGCCATTACCCAAAGAGGTGGCGATTACCTGCTTGCGCTGAAGGGCAACCGTCGTCATTGGCTGCGCCGTGCCAACCTGCAACTGGCCGACGCCACCCCTTCCATTGCCGAGCGGACCGAGACCAGCCACGGCCGCAACGAGTGGCGGCAGGCCGAGATCGTGGCGGCGGCCGAGCCGCTGATGCCCGGCCACCTGGCCTTCATCCGCATCACCAGCCGACGCGATCAGGCCAGGCCGTTGATGCGCCTGTTCATGGCCTCCACGCTCATGTCGCCGCAACGGGCGCTCGACCTCACCAGAGCTCATTGGCAGATCGAGAACGGCCTGCATTGGATGCTTGATGTCCATCTCGATGAGGATCTCAGCCGTGCCCGCAAGGATAATGCTCCCGCCAACACAGCCCTTTCTCAATCGCCTCGCCAGAAACATCCTTCAGGCCGCCGATGCTGCCAAAGTCCCCATCAGCCATCGCATCAAGAAATGCGCCTGGAACGACGACTATCTCATCAATGCCATCACTCATATGCGATAGCCCTGCCCGTGAGGGAGAAATGCCCGGCAGGCCAGCGGGGTCGTCTCACATCAAGCGCCCACGTCGTCTGTCGTCGCAGAAGGCGCTGGCGCTTTACGCTCGCCGACCCCCTCTGTCGCCTTCGGCGACATCTCCCCCTCGAGGAGGGAGATCAGGCTCGCTGCGCCAGCCTTGCGCTCTCCACGGCAATGCCGAGCAGGGCCTGGCGCGCCAGCGCGACCGACAGATCCGGCCTCCGGCGTGTCTGCAGGACCGCCGTCTGCAGGCGGTTGAGTGCGCGGCCGAGCGCTTCGCTGCTCCACCGTTCGAGGGCTTTCTCCACCAGCTTGCGCCGGGAGAAAAAAACCGGCGGGCGCGCCGCGGCAACGACCGAAGCAGCATTGCGGCCGCCGGCGTCCATCTGGCCGCGCATGGCCTGGATCGTCTGCAGCTGCCGCATCGCCGATGAAAGCACCAGGAACGGCTGGCCGCCGGACTGGCAATGGCGGGTAAAGGCGGTGTCGAAGTCGGCGATCCTGCCTTCGAGCAGGGCGTCGACCGCCGCATCGAAGGAGAGGCCTGAGACGTCGCCAGACGTCGCCTTGACGTCGTCAAGGCCGATTTCGGCCTGGCCATGCGCATAAAGCACAAGCTTTTCGATCTCGCCGCGCGAGGCCAGCCGGTCGCCGCCGAGATTGCGGCGCAGCGCCTGCCGGGCCTCCAGCGTCATCGACATGCCGGCCTTGCGCAGTTCGTCGTCGATGACCGTGTCGATATCCCTGGCTTCATCGGCATAGCAAGGCAATGCCATGGCATTATCCGCCGCCTCCACCACGGCGCGCAGGCCGACGCCCTTCTTCAGGTCGCCGGCCTCGATAACGATGATGGCGTCCCGCGCAGGCTCCGACGTCAGCGCCTTGACGTCGTCGGCAAGCGCCTTCTGGGCGCCGGCATTGCGCACCCATAGAAGGCGCCGCTCCGAAAACATCGGCACGGTGCGGGCCTCGTCGAGCAGGCGGCCCTCGTCGCGATCGACTTCCGATCCGTCCAGCCTGACCACCGAGAACGGGTCGTCGAGCGGCAGGCCGGTCTTGGCGGCAAAGGCCTTTGCCCGCTCGGCAACCAGCCCGCGATCGGGACCGTAAAGCAGCACGATCGAGATGCGCGGATCCGGCTTCGCGAGCCATGCATCGACTTCGTATGCTTTCTTCTGTGCCATGGGCCCTGATTAGCACGAGGCGGGCGCGGGGTGAACGGAGGGATTGGCGGGATTGTATCGAGACGCCTATGGGACAGCGCCCCCCTCTGTCCTGCCGGACAGAGGGGGGCGCGAAGGAACTCGACAGAGGAATCTTGCTAGCAGGAATCCCTTCTCATGCGCCAGATCAGGCCGGACCATTCGCCAAATTGCGCATGGCGGCGGAAGATCGACAAGAAATTTCGCGGACATATCTTCATCTTGACGAGTGCTGGCCGGCGCGGTCGTTGGCCCGAAGCCGCGCCCGACGAATTGGCACTGGTCCGGCGGTGTGCAAATATCGTGGCCGGGCAACAGTGGAGGACCGAGATCATGGCCGATGCCGGAATGTTGCGCTTCCATGTTCCGGAACCGGAAGTGCGGCCGGGCGGGACGCCGGATTTCTCCAATGTGAGCATTCCAAAAGCTGGCTCGGTGCCGCGCCCGAAGATCGACGTCGACCCGCGCGACATCCGCGATCTCGCCTTCTCGATCATCCGCGTGCTCAACCGCGCTGGCGAGGCGGTCGGGCCGTGGGCAGGGCTGCTTTCGGACGACGAGTTGCTGGAGGGGCTGCGCCATATGATGACGCTGCGCAGCTTCGATGCGCGCATGCAGATGGCGCAGCGCCAGGGCAAGACCTCTTTCTACATGCAGCATCTCGGCGAAGAGGCAGTGAGCTGCGCCTTTCGCAAGGCGCTGTCGCGGGGCGACATGAATTTTCCGACCTATCGGCAGGCCGGCCTGCTCATCGCCGACGGCTACCCGATGGTCACGATGATGAACCAGATCTATTCGAACGAGGCCGATCCGCTGAAAGGGCGGCAATTGCCGATCATGTATTCGTCGAAGGAGCACGGCTTCTTCTCGATCTCCGGCAATCTGGCGACGCAGTACATCCAGGCGGTCGGCTGGGCGATGGCCTCGGCAATCAGCAACGATTCAAAGATCGCCGCCGCCTGGATCGGCGACGGCTCGACCGCCGAGTCCGACTTCCATTCGGCGCTGGTGTTCGCCTCGACCTACAAGGCGCCGGTCGTGCTTAACGTCGTCAATAACCAGTGGGCGATTTCGACCTTCCAGGGCATCGCCCGCGGCGGCTCCGGTACTTTTGCCGCCCGTGGCCTCGGCTTCGGCATCCCGTCGCTGCGCGTCGACGGCAACGACTATCTCGCCGTCCATGCGGTGGCCAAATGGGCGGCGGAACGGGCGCGTAGCAATCTCGGGCCGACGCTGGTCGAATACGTCACCTACCGCGTCGGCGCGCATTCGAGCTCCGACGACCCGTCGGCCTACAGGCCGAAGGCCGAGTCCGACGCCTGGCCGCTCGGCGACCCGATCGTCAGGCTGAAGAACCACCTCATCCAGCGCGGCGTCTGGTCTGACGAACGCCACGCCCAGGCCGAGGCGGAAATTCTCGACACGGTGATTTCAGCGCAGCGGGAGGCCGAGCGCCACGGCACGCTGCATGCCGGCGGCAAGCCTTCGGCGCGCGATATGTTCGAGGGCGTTTATGCCGAGATGCCGCCGCATCTCAGGCGCCAGCGCCAACAGGCCGGGGTCTGACCATGCCGCGGCGGACCATGATCGAGGCGATCCGCGACGCCATGGACGTGTCGATGGCGCGCGACGAACGCGTCATCGTGTTCGGCGAGGATGTCGGCTTCTTCGGCGGCGTCTTCCGCTGCACGCAAGGCCTGCAGGCGAAATACGGCAAGAGCCGCTGCTTCGATGCGCCGATCAGCGAATCCGGGATTGTCGGCGCGGCCATCGGCATGGCGGCCTACGGGCTGAAGCCTTGCGTCGAGGTGCAGTTTGCCGACTATGTTTATCCGGCCTATGACCAGATCGTCTCGGAAGCGGCGCGGCTGCGCTACCGGTCGAACGGCGATTTCACCTGCCCGATCGTCGTGAGGATGCCGACCGGTGGCGGCATTTTCGGCGGCCAGACCCACAGCCAGAGCCCGGAGGCGCTGTTCACCCACGTCTCCGGCCTGAAAGTCGTGGTTCCGTCCAATCCGCACGACGCCAAGGGCCTGCTGATCGCAGCGATCGAGGATCCCGACCCGGTGATCTTCCTAGAGCCGAAGCGGCTGTATAACGGCCCCTTCGACGGCCATCACGAGCGGCCGGTGACGCCATGGTCGAAACATCAGCTCGGCGAAGTCGCCGATGGCCACTACACGGTGCCGCTCGGCAAGGCGGTGATCCGGCGGCCTGGTGCGGCAGTTACCGTGCTTGCCTACGGCACGATGGTGTATGTCGCCCAGGCGGCAGCCGAGGAGACCGGCATCGATGCCGAGATCATCGATCTGAGGACGCTGCTGCCGCTGGATCTCGAGACGATCGTCGCCTCGGTCAACAAGACCGGGCGCTGCGTGGTGGTGCATGAGGCGACGCTGACATCGGGGTTCGGCGCCGAACTTTCGGCGCTGGTTCAGGAGAACTGCTTCTACCATCTGGAAGCGCCGGTGGCGCGGGTCACCGGCTGGGACACGCCCTATCCGCATGCGCAGGAGTGGGACTATTTTCCCGGTCCCGCCCGGCTAGGCCGCGCGCTCATCGAAACGATGGAAGCCTGAGGGGGAAGACGATGGGCGAATATGTCATCAAGCTGCCCGATGTCGGCGAAGGCGTCGCCGAGGCCGAGCTGGTCGAATGGCAGGTCAAGGTCGGCGATCTCGTGCGCGAGGACGCCGTGCTTGCCGCGGTCATGACCGACAAGGCGACGGTCGAAATTCCTTCGCCCGTCGATGGCGAGATCCTCTGGCTTGGCGCCGAGATCGGCGACACTGTGGCGATCGGCTCGCCGATTGTCAGGCTGAGGGTGGCGGGCGAGGGGAACGTCAGGGTTGGCGCGACGCTTGCAGACGTTACGGCGGAGGGTACCCCTGACGATGCGCGGGCTCGCCCGTCCTCGGGCTTGGGGCCGTCATTACCCAATTTGGCGCCGTCATCCTCGAGCTTGTCCCGAGGATCTGCCGTCCCACACGGATATGACGCGATCAGTTCCGAGAGGTCGGTAGATCCTCGGGACAAGCCCGAGGATGACGGCGCCAGGTCCAAGGTCAACAGCGCGCCGCGTCCCGAGGGAGAAAAGCCACTGGCCTCGCCGGCCGTCCGCCTCAGGGCGAAAGAGGCCGGCATCGACCTTCGGCAGGTCCCGGGAACCGGCCCGGCCGGTCGCATCCGGCATGAGGACATCGACGCGTTCCTGGCACGCGGACCACAGCTGGCGAAGGCCCCTGGTCTCGCCCGTAACGAGGCGGTCGAGGACATCAAGATAGTCGGGCTCAGGCGAAAGATCGCCGAGAAGATGACGCTGGCCAAGTCGCGCATCCCGCACATCACCTATGTCGAGGAGATCGACGTCACCGCGCTCGAGGATTTGCGCGCCGCGCTCAACAAGGAGAAGCGGCCGGGCGCGGACAGGCCGAAGCTGACGCTGCTGCCGTTCCTGATGCGGGCGATGGTCAAGGCCATTGCCGACCAGCCGAACCTCAATGCGCTGTTCGACGACCAAGCCGGCATCGTCCACCAGCATGGCGGCGTCCATATCGGCATCGCGGCGCAGACGCCTGCGGGGCTGATGGTGCCGGTGGTCAAGCACGCCGAGGCGCGCGACATCTGGGACTGTGCAGCCGAGGTTGTCAGGCTGGCCGAGGCGGCAAAGTCCGGCACGGCGACGCGCGACGAGCTCTCGGGCTCGACCATCACCATCACGTCGCTCGGCGCCATGGGTGGCGTGGCGACGACGCCGGTGATCAATCACCCGGAAGTGGCGATCATCGGCGTCAACAAGATGATGGTGCGGCCGGTATGGGACGGCAGCCAGTTCATCCCGCGCAAGATGATGAACCTGTCCTCCAGCTTCGACCATCGCGTCGTCGACGGCTGGGACGCTGCGGTGTTCATCCAGCGCATCAAGACGCTGCTCGAGACGCCGGCGTTGATTTTTGTGGATTAGGGGATGCGATTGATCGCGAAGTATGGGGAGAATCGTCGGAAGGTGCCGGCGTTGGAATGCGGGCTCCCTCTTCTCCCCTTGTGGGAGAAGGTGGATCGGCGCGATAGCGCCGAGACGGATGAGGGGTGTTCCAGGGAATGCCAACGTCTCGCTCCGCTGGACCACCCCTCATCCGTCGCCTTCGGCGACACCTTCTCCCACAAGGGGAGAAGGGGGAGCCGTGCCGCGGCCATCCCAGAAAGGATGCAGCTGACATGAAGGAAATCTCCTGCAAGCTGCTGGTCATCGGCGCCGGTCCGGGCGGCTATGTCTGCGCTATCCGTGCCGGGCAGCTCGGCATCGATACGGTTATCGTCGAGTTCGGCAGACCGGGCGGCACCTGTCTCAATGTCGGCTGCATCCCGTCCAAGGCGCTGATTCATGCGGCCGAAGAGTTCCAGAAGCTCTCGCACATGGCCAGCGGCAAGAACCCGCTCGGCATTGCAATCGCCGCACCATCCCTTGATCTCGCCGGCACTATGGCCTGGAAAGATGGCATCGTTAGCCGGCTGAACAACGGTGTTGCCGGCCTGCTGAAGAAAGCTGGCGTGAAGACGGTGCATGGCTGGGCGACATTTCGCGACGGTAAGACCGTTGCCGTCGACACCGAGATCGGCATGCAGGTGATCCGCGCCGAAACGGTGGTGATTGCGACCGGCTCGGCGCCGGTCGAGTTGCTATCGCTGCCGTTCGGCGGCCCGGTCATTTCGTCGACCGAGGCGCTGGCGCTGAGCGAAGTGCCGGAGAGAATGGCGGTGGTCGGCGGCGGCTATATCGGGCTGGAACTCGGCATCGCCTTTGCCAAGCTGGGGGCCAAGGTGACCGTGGTCGAGGCGTTGCCGCGCGTGCTGGCGCAATATGATGCGGAACTGACCAGGCCGGTGGTGAAGCGGCTGGCCGAGCTCGGCATCGAGATGCTCGTGAACGCCAAGGCCAAGGGGCTGTCCACCAAGCGCGACGCGCTGCTGGTCGAGACGAATGGCGGCAAGAACGGCAAGATCGCTGCCGACAAGGTCCTGGTCACGGTCGGTCGCAAGCCGGTGACCGAAGGCTGGGGGTTGGAGCAGATCGACCTCGACATGGCTGGACCCTTCATCCGCATCGACGACCAGTGCCGCAGCTCGATGCGCGGTATCTTTGCCATTGGCGACGTCACCGGCGAGCCGATGCTGGCGCACCGGGCGATGGCGCAAGGCGAAATGGTCGCCGACATCGTCGCCGGCCACAGGCGCAGCTGGGACAGACGAGCGATACCGGCTGTCTGCTTCACCGACCCGGAGCTGGTCACCGCGGGCCTGTCGCCGGAAGAGGCCAAGACGCGTGGCGAGATCAAGGTCGGACTGTTTCCCTTCACCGCCAATGGCCGGGCAATGACGAGGTTGGGCGAGGACGGATTCGTTCGGGTCGTTGCCCGCGCCGACAACCATCTGGTGCTGGGCATCCAGGCGGTCGGCCAGGGCGTGTCGGAGCTGTCCACTGCGTTTGGGCTGGCGCTGGAGATGGGCGCGACGCTGGAGGATATCGCCGGGACGATCCATGCCCATCCAACACAGGGCGAGGGTTTTCAGGAAGCGGCGCTGAAGGCGCTGGGGCGGGCGGTGCATGTTTGAGGGCTCGCGCTCTCCCCCCTTGAGGGGGAGATGGCCGGCAGGCCAGAGGGGGTCGGTTCGACTGGATGCGACCGCCCTTGCGACAGATGGAGGTTGGCGCTCTTCGCGAGGCGACCCCCTCTGTCGCCTTCGGCGACGTCTCCCCCCTCGAGGGGGGAGATTACGCAGCTCACCCCGCAAGCCGGCTAACCATCTCGTGCTGCGCATAGGCGCGGCCGAAGCGGTTGGCCAGAAAAGCGTCGAGCGCGATGTCCTCCTGCTTGATGAAACCTCTTGCCGGCAAGGTGCCGTCGGCGAGCATGTCGAGCACGGCGCAGATCGCCGATGCGGTGGTGATCTGGATGGCGCTGCGCACCTTTTCGCCGTCGCGCCTGGCGTAGATCTTGTTGGCATAGGTCTCCTGCAGCAGACGGCCGTTCTTGCGGCCGCTGACGGTGACGAAGACGATAACCACGTCCTGTAGCGTTGCCGGCAGGGCGCTTTCAAAAATGTCCTTCAGCACGTCGCGGCGGTGGCGCAGGCCGAGGTCGTTGAGCAGCGCCTTCATGATCGCGGCATGGCCGGGATAACGGATGGTGCGGTAATTCAGCGTGCGCACCCTGCCTTTCAGCGTTTCGGCCAGCGTGCCCAGCCCGCCCGAGGTGTTGAACGCCTCATAGGTGACGCCGTCGAGCGAGAACTCCTCGCGCTCCTCGAGTGGCGGCACCTCGATCAGCTCGCCTTCGACGATCGCCTCGCAAGGCTCGCAATATTCGTTGATGACGCCGTCGGTGCTCCAGGTCAGATTGTAGTTCAGCGCGTTCGACGGGTACTGCGGCAGCGCGCCAACCCGCATGCGCACGCTCTCCAGCGTGTCGAAGCGGCTGGCGAGGTCGTTGGCAACGATCGAGATGAAGCCCGGCGCCAGGCCGCATTGCGGAATGAAGGCGCTGTTGCCGGAGCGCGCCAGTTCCTTGACCCGCCTGGTGCTGACGACGTCCTCGGTCAGATCGAGATAGTGCACGCCGGCACTGGCCGCCGCCTCCGCGATACGCGTGGTCAGATGGAAGGGCGCGGCGCTGAGCACCGCGAACTTGCCGGCCAAGGCCGCTTCGAGGGTGCCGGCGGCTTCGATGTCGAGTTCCAGCGTCTCGACCGTTTCAGGCAGTTCGGCCGCGCCGAGCTGCGTCGCCGAGCGGTCGACGAGCGTGACATGGTAGTTGCCCGTGGAAGCCAGCATCTCGGCAATGGTCGAGCCGATCTTGCCGGCGCCGACGACGATGATTTCCTTCATGACCGGTCCTCGCACCAACATTGGATTGATGGCTAGAATCGCAGCTTGCCTGTCGAAAGGAAGCGTGAGATTGTACGAAACGCAGTCTCTCTTTGTGCAATGTGCCGGCAAGGTTCGTCGAAATGCTCAGCGATGCCGACCAGGCTCTGCTTTCCCTGCTGCGCATCAATGCACGCGCCTCGACCGCCGAACTGGCGCGACGGCTGGGCGTGTCGCGGACCACGGTGCAGAGCCGGATCGAGCGGCTGGAACAGCGCGGCATCATCACCGGCTACGGTGTCAGGCTTTCGCCCGACTACGAACAGGGGCTGGTCAGGGCGCATGTCCTGCTTACCGTCACCCCCAAGCTCGCCGACAAGGTGGTGCGCAGCCTGCAGGCGCTGGCACCGGTTCGAACCCTGCACTCGGTCAGCGGCAATTTCGACATGATCGTTGTCGTCGAAGCGCCGTCGATCAGGGATCTCGACACGCTCCTCGACCAGATCGGCGCCATGGACGGGGTCGAGCGGACGTCGTCGTCGATCATCCTGTCGACGCGGATCGACCGCTGAGCCGGCTGGCGTCGCGGGTCCAGATGCTGGCGCGAAGGATCACCAAGGGCGGTGATCGTTCTGGCGTTACCGCAGCAAAGCGATATAGGCTTTCAGAATGTGGATCGATGGCGTGCAGCCGCGCCCAATCTCTCGCAGCATCGCGCGTTCACCCAAAGAACCTAGACAGGAGGCCTCCTTGCCCAAGCAGTGTTTCGGAAAATCCCATGTGCCGTTGTCGCCGGCGGTCAGGGCCGGCGATTTCGTCTATGTCTCAGGCCAGGTGCCGGTCGGCAGCGACGGGCTGGTGGTCAAGGGCGGCATAGCCGAGCAGACCGAACAGGTGCTGTCGAACGTCAAGGCGGCACTGGCGCTGGCCGGCTGCACGCTCGACGACGTGGTCAAGACGACGGTCTGGCTCGAGGACGCGCGCGATTTCGGCATCTTCAATACCGTCTACGCCCGGCATTTCCCGAAAGATCCGCCGGCACGCACGACGGTGGAGTCACGGCTTATGATCGACATCAAGATCGAGGTCGAAGCCGTCGCCTACAGGCCGGCCTGACGGAAAAGCGGAGACAGGCGCAATGCAATTCGATCTCCTGATAAAGGGCGGCCGCCTCATCGATCCGGCGTCCGGCCTCGACGCACGACGCGATCTGGCGATTGCCGACGGCCGTATCGCCGCCATCGACCCCGAAATCCCCTTCGAACGTGCAGCCCGCGTCATCGACGCCACGGGCTCGATCGTCGCGCCCGGCCTGATCGACCTGCACAGCCATGTCTATTGGGGCGGCACGTCGCTCGGCGTCGATGCCGACCGGCTCGCCGCAAAGAGCGGCACCACCACCTTCGTCGATGCCGGAAGCGCCGGCGCCGGCAATTTCCTCGGCTTTCGCCGCCACGTCATCGAGCGCTCGAAGGTCCGTATCCTGGCATACGTCAACATTTCCTTTGCCGGCATTTTCGGCTTCTCGCAGACCGTCGCGGTCGGCGAATGCAGCGACCTCAGGCTCTGCGAACCGCGCGAGACGGTGGCCGCGGCGCGCGAGCACGCAGACGTGATCGTCGGCGTCAAGGTCCGCTCCGGTCGCCATGCCGGCGGCAGCAGCGGCATCGCGCCGGTCGATCTCGGGCTGGAAGCCGCCGACAAGGCCGGCCTGCCGCTGATGGCGCATATAGACGAGCCGCCGCCGGGTCGCTCGGAAGTGCTGCCGCGGCTGCGCAAAGGCGATATCCTCACCCACTGCTTCCGGCCGTTTCCCAACGCACCGGTCTTCGCTTCGGGCGCGGTGCGGCCGGACATGCGGCTGGCGCGCGAGCGCGGCGTCATCTTCGATATCGGCCACGGCATGGGCTCGTTCGATTTCGAGGTGGCCAAGGCGATGCTGAGCGAGGGGCTGGCGCCGGACGTGATCAGCAGCGACGTGCATCTCTACTGCGTCGACGGGCCGGCCTTCGACATTCTGGTGTGCATGTCGAAGCTGCTGGTTCTCGGCATGCCGCTGGTCGAGGTGCTGCGCGCCGCGACACAGCGGCCGGCCGAAGCGATCGCCAGGCCAGATTTGGGCAGGCTTGCGGTTGGTGCGGTCGGCGACATCGCGGTGCTGCGGCTGCGTCCGGGCCGCTTCACCTTTGTCGACTCGGTCGGCGCCTCGTTGGTCGCCGAGCAAAGGCTGGTCTCTGACGGCATTGTGGTCGGCGGCACGTGGTGGCCGAACGAGGCGCTGGACGATTTCGGCGAAACCGAGCGCTTCGAAGCGCATGCGCATGACACGCATGTCGAGGTTGCCGCCCGGCATTTCGGGCGTGGGTGATCTCCCCCCTTGAGGGGGAGATGGCCGGCAGGCCAGAGGGGGTAGGTCCGACGGGGCTCGGCCTGCTGCTACGGTAGAGGAGGCTGGCGCTCGACGCGCGGCGACTCCCTCTGTCGCCTTTGGCGATATCTCCCGCTCAAGGGGGGAGATCACAGCTTCACCGCGGCGTCCCATAAACCGGCGTCGCAATGCCTTCCATCCTCGCCTTGATCTGCAGCGCCACGAACTTCGAATAAAAGCGCGACAGCGCCAGATTGCCGCCGTGGAACCACAGCGCTTCCTGCGCGGTCGGCTTCCACATGTTGCGCAATTCGCCTTGCCATGGACCCGGGTCGCCTTTCACGCCCGAGCCAATCCCCCAGCACGGCCCGACCTTGTCGGCGACTTCACGGGAGATGATCGCCGCCACCGTTTCGTTCATCGAGAGATAGCCGGTGCAGGCGATGATTGCGTCGGCCGCCAGTTCGGTGCCGTCGTCGAAGAGGATGCCTGTCGGCGTCAGCGACTTGATCCCGACGCCGCTGCGGATGCCGATCTCGCCGTCGATGATCAGATCGCAGGCGCCGACGTCGATGTAGAAGCCCGAGCCGGTGCGGTAGGCCTTCATCAAAAGTCCGGTCTCGTCGTCGCCGAAATCGATGGCGAAGCCGGCGCCGCGCAAGCGGTCGTAGAAGGCCGCGTCGCGCGCCTTGATGATGTCGTAGAGCGCGCGCTGGCCCTGTGGCAGCAGCGCGAACGGCGTCGAGGCGACGATCATGTCGGCCTTCTCAGTGGTGATGCCGCGGGCCAGCGCCTTTTCCGAAAAGATCTCGAAACCGATCTCCATCAGCGTGTCCGACTTGACCACCGTCGTCGGCGAGCGCTGGACCATCGTCACCTCGGCGCCGCTCTCCCATAGATCGACGCTGACATCATGGCCAGAACTTGCGGCGCCGATGACGGCGACCTTTTTGCCGCGGAATTTCTCGCCGCTGAAATATTGGCTGGAGTGCAGGATCTCGCCCTGGAAGGCCTCGGCGCCCGGCAGGTCGATCTGCCTGGGCGGGCCATAAGCACCGGTTGCAAAGACGATGTGCTTCGGCTTTAGCGTGATGCGCTGGCCGGCGCGGTCGACCTCGACCGTCCAGACCTTTTCGGTGTCGTCGTAGGACGCGCTGATGCATCTTGTGGAGGTCCAGTAGTTGAGCTCCATGACGCGTGTATACATTTCCAGCCAGTCGCCCATCTTGTCCTTGGGCGTGAACACCGGCCAGTTCTCGGGAAACGGGATGTAGGGCAGATGGTCGTACCAGACCGGGTCGTGCAGCACGAGCGAGCGATAGCGATTGCGCCAGGAATCGCCGGCCTGCGCATTCTTCTCGATGATGATGGCCGGCACGCCGAGTTGCCGGAGCCGTGCGCCCAGCATGACGCCGCCCTGGCCGCCGCCGATGACCAGGCAATAAGGCTGCTGGCCGGCGCCGAGTTCACGCGTCTCGCGCGCCCTCGCCTCCAGCCAGGTCTCGCGCTCCGGATCGGCCTTGTGGCGGACGCCCAGAGGCCGCGCCGGGCCCTTGCGCTCCTCAAACCCCTTGAGATCGCTCATCGCCGTAAACAGTGTCCGGCATTTGCCGTCCCTGAGGCGCATGATGCCTTGGCCCCACGCGGATGACGTCTCGAAAGAAAACCAGGCTTCGATAACGCCTTCGTCCGAAGTCGCTTCGCTGCTGAGCTGCCACCGGGCAGGCCTTGTCATTGCCAGCGTGGCTTCCAGCATGTCGCGGATCGCCGCGCGGCCTTCCATGGTCTTGATGTTCCAGGTGAAGGTCAGCAGATCGCGCCAGTAACAGTCCTCGACGAACAGGTTGATTGCGGCCGCGACGTCGCCCGCCTCGAGCGCTCGCGCAAAAGAACCGAGCCAGGTGGCCGCCTGTTTCGACGGTGATATGTCGAGCATCTGTCTTCCCTATCTCAAGCGACTTCGGCGCTGCCCTTTAACCTTATCCTCTCTCCCGAAGAGCGGGGAGAGGGTAGGTGAGGGGCAGCGCAAACAGTCCGGAAATTAAGGGCGCAGCGCAAGACCCCGCTATCAGGCGCGCGCGCGGGCCTGATCCGAACCGCTATCCAGCCATGCAAGATCGTCCGGCGAAAGTGAGATGTCGAGCGCCTGGAGGCTGTCTTCCAACTCGTCGAGCGTGCGCGGCCCGATCAGCGGGACGGACGGAAAGGGCTGCGCCAGGACATAGGCGAGCGCGACGTGGATCGGGCTTTTGCCCAGCCGTTTGGCGAGCTCGATGGCGCGGTCGCGACGGCCGAAGTTCCTCTCCGAGTACCAGACCCGGACCAGTTCCTCATTGTCGCGCCGGTCGCGGCCGGCGCGGTCGGTGAAGAAGCCGCGGCCCTGGCTCGACCAGGCGAAGTTCGGCATTTGCCGGGCGGTAAGCCAGGCCTTCCACTCGTCGCTGGAGGACGTGACGCAGCCTGCCCAGATCGGCTCCAGCATCTCGGCCAGCGAGAAATTGTTGGAAAGCGCGCCGGGCTTCTGCTTGCCGGTGCGCTCGGCATAGGCAATCGCCTCGTCCATGCGTTCCATCGTCCAGTTCGAGCCGCCGAACGGACCGCGAATGCGGCCGGCCTTGACCTCGCGATCCATCGCATCGACGAACTCGTCGACCGGCACGTCCGGGTTGTCGCGATGCATGAAATAGACGTCGATATGGTCGGTCTGCAGCCGCTCAAGCGACTGGGTGAGCTGCTTGCCGATGACGTCGGGATAGCAGAGCGGCGAGTGCGCACCCTTGCCGATGACCACCGATTGCTCGCGCACGCCGCGGTTCTTCAGCCATTGGCCGAGCAGCGTCTCGGTGTAGCCGGAACCGTAGACGAAGGCGGTGTCGAACAGATTGCCGCCCGCCTCAAAATAGGCGTCGAGCAGGATGGCGCCCGACGAAAAGGTGCGGAAATCCTCGAAGCCGAGCGCCAGGCACGAGGCCGGCCGCGGCAGGCCCGGAATGCCGCGCTTGGGGATGGCGGTCCCGCCGGAGCGCAGCTTCCGCCCGGAGATCGTGTTGACGCGCTTTGCCGGTTTCTCGATGTCGTATTCGAGGCCGATGGCGGCCCGCCATCTATCGAGCACGCGCAGATTGCCGAGACTGTCGGCCCAGCCCATGCCCGGCCAGGCGAACTCCTGCTTCCCGCCGAGAATGGCCTCGCCGGCGGCGTCGACCTCGAATGCGTAAAGCCAGCCGCCCTCCTTGACCTCGACCACCTCGGTGTCACCCGGACGGATGATGCGGATTTCGCCGGTGCCGCCTTGCTGGCCGCCGGCATACCAGAAATCCGCCACCTCGATACGGCCCTTGCTGCCGAGAATACGCAATACGTTGTCCTGCGCGAGCGAAATGCTGCAGGAGACTTCCGCGACGATGCCGCCCGGAAAATGCAACAGCGCCGACGCCCATTCGTCGACGCCGGATTGGCCGAGATGCGCAGCGCCGACCACTTTGTCCGGCTCGGCGAAGGGCTTTCCCGCCGCGGCGCCGGCAATCAGCCGCGCCATCGAGACGGGATAGCCGCCGACATCGAGAATGCCGCCGCCGGCGAGATCCTTGGCGTAAAGCCGGTGCTCCGGCATGAAGCCCGGCATGGCGAAGCCGAAACTGGATTTGATCATCTTGATATCGCCGATCGCGCCGGCCCTGATCAGCTCGACCAGCCTGGCCGTCTGCGGATGCAGCCGGTACATGAAGGCTTCGCCGAGAAAGGTGCCGGCCTTGCGCGCGGCATGGATCATGGCGTCGGCCTCGAAGGCAGTCAGGCCAAGCGGCTTTTCGCAAAGCACATGTTTTCCGGCCTCGGCTGCCTTGATCGCCCATTCGGCATGGCTCGGATGTGGCGTTGAAATATAAATCGCGTCGACATCCGGATCGCCAAGCAAAGCCTCGTAGCCATCGAGGATGCGGGCGCCGGGGAAAGCCTCAGTGAGCCCGGCCTTGCCGGGATTGCGCGCCCCTAAGGCGACCAATGTGCCGGTGCGCGAATGGGCGACGCCGCCGGCAAACGCCTTGGCGATGTTGCCGGGCCCGAGAATGCCCCAGCGAATTTTTTCTGGTTTGGACGTCATGTCAAATCTCCGTGGGGTGGCCGCGACCAATCGCGATCGGACAAAAGAAACTAGATGGGTTAGCGAATGCGTGCGCCGGTGGCGTCGAAGAGAAGCGAGCGGTCGGCCTTGATCGACACCACCAGGTCGTCGCCGTTCGCGCGATGCCGCGAGGCCTCGCGCTCGATGATCAGTTCCTCGCGCCCGCCCCCGGTCCCGGAATTGGCATAGACATAACTCACCGATCCCAAGTGCTCGGCGACGTCGGCCTTGAGGGTAAGGTCGCAATCGCCCTGGCCGGCGTCGAAGAAATGCTCCGGCCGCACGCCAAGCACGACATCGCCGCCTGTCGCAGGCAGAGCATCCGAAAGCGGCTTGCGCAGTCGCGCGCCGCGATGATTGACCAGTTCGACGACCGCAGCGCCGTTGTCGGCCCCGACCATTTTCGCCGCCAGAAAGTTCATTTTCGGGGAGCCGACGAAGCCGGCAACGAAGCGGTTGGCGGGGTCGTCGTAGAGATCGAGCGGCGCCCCGATCTGCTCGATATTGCCGGCGTTGAGCACGACGATCCTGTCGGCCAGCGTCATCGCCTCGGTCTGGTCGTGCGTCACATAGACCATGGTAACGCCAAGCTCCTTGTGAAGGCGCGATATCTCGACGCGCATCTGCACCCTGAGCTCGGCGTCGAGATTGCTGAGCGGTTCGTCGAACAGGAACACTTGCGGCTCGCGCACGATGGCGCGGCCGATGGCGACGCGCTGGCGCTGGCCGCCCGACAATTGCCGCGGCCGCCGCTTCATCAGCTCGGCGATACGCAGGATTTCGGAAGCCCGCTTCACCCGCCGCTCGGTATCTGCCTTGGGGTTGCCGGTCATTCTTAGGCCGAAGCTCAGATTCTGCTCGACCGTCATGTGCGGATAGAGCGCGTAGGACTGGAACACCATGGCGATGCCGCGATCGGCTGCCTCGACGTCGTTCACCACCTTGCCGCCAATGGCGATCTCGCCGTCGCTGATGTCCTCGAGCCCGGCGATCATCCGGAGCAGCGTGGACTTGCCGCAGCCGGAAGGGCCGACGAAGACGACGAATTCGCCGTCATCGATGTCGATATTGGCGCCGTGGACGATCTCGAAGACGCCGAAGCGCTTGATGACGTTTTTGAGTGTGACTGCCGCCATGCTGATCCTTACTTGATGGCGCCGGCGGCGATGCCGGCGACGAAATGGCGCTGCAGAAGCACGAACACGACGAGCATTGGCGCCGTCAGCATCACCGCGCCCGCCATGATGCCGCCCCAGGACACCTTGGTGAGACCGATCAGCGTGCCGAGCGCCACCGGCGCGGTCATTGCGCCCGGCTTGGAATTGATCAGCAGCGGCCACAGATAATTGTTCCAGGAAGCAAGGAAGAGAATGATGGCGAGCGCCGCCAGCATCGGCCGCGCCAGAGGCAATGCGACGAACAGGAATATCCGCCATTCCTTGACGCCCTCGACCTTGGCGGCGTCGAACAGCTCGTGCGGCATCATCGAAAAACTCTGCCGCATGAATAGCACGCCCAGCGAGTTGAACAGTGGCGGCACGATCAGCGCCACCCAGGTGTTGGCGAGCTTGAAGTCGCGCGCCACCATGATGAATTGCGGGATCAGCACGACCGCATAGGGCAGCGTGATGGTGCCGAAGATGATGGCTACGACCATGCCCTTGCCGAAGAAGTTGTAACGCGCCAGCGCCCAGCCGGCCATCGAGGTGAGCATCACCGACAGGAAGGTATAGGTCACCGCCACCGAGACGGAGATGCCGATGGCGCCGATGAAATTGGTGCCGCGCTGCAGATTGCTGACATTGTCGAGGAAATTGCCGTGCGGCAAAAGCTCGATGTCGGGGCTGAAGATGCCATTGTCGGGCATCGTGGAAAAGACCACCATCATCCACAGCGGAAACAGCCAGACCAGCGCCAGCGGCGTCAGGAACAGATGCAGCGCGATGCTGCGGCCCAATCTGGCCTGGGAACGGCTGACCCGGGAATGGCTGATTGGGGAGCGCGAGGTCATTTCGGTTCCCTCGTCAGCCATATCTGCACCAGCGAAATGGCAATCGCCAGCCCGGCCATGGTGTAGGCGACGGCCGAAGCATAGCCGAAATTGAGCGACCGGAAGCCCTGGCGGTAAAGCAGCAGCCCGAGCGTTTCGGTGCCGCCGCCCGGCCCGCCGCGCTCGGTGATCAGGAAGGGCTCGGTGAACAGCTGCATGGTGCCGATGATCGACAGCACGGCGCAGAACACGATGATCGGCTTGAGCAGCGGCAGCGTGATATAAAAGAACTGTTTGACCTTGCTGACCCGGTCCAGGGTTGCCGCCTCGTAGACATCCTCGGGGATGGACTGCAGGCCGGCGAGCAGGATGATGGCGTTGTAGCCGGCCCAGCGCCAGGTCACCGCCATCATGATCACCGCCATCGCCGGGGTGACGTTGGTAAACCAGTCGACAGTGGGCAGTCCGATGCTGTTCAGCAACTTGTTGATGATGCCGTAGTCGAGATTGAACATCAGCCGGAAAACCGCCGAATAGGCGACCTCACCGACCACGACAGGCGCGAAGAAGGCAAATCGGAACAGGCCACGTGCCTTGAGCAGCGGCGAATTCAAAAGCACCGCCATCACTATCGCCAGGGAAATCATCACCGGCACCTGGATGACGAGGATCAGCAATGTGTTCTTCAACGCATTGAAGAAGGCGGGGTCGCCGATCAGCCGGCCCCAGTTGAAGGTCGGCGCGAACCGCCATGGCACGGTGCGCGTCGCCTGGAACGAGATCAGGAAGGAATCGATGATCGGCCACAGCCAGAAGATCGAGAAGATCAGCAGATAGGGCGCGAGGAAGCGATAAGCCGTGGCGTTCTGGTAGCGCATCGTTTTCCTCCTTTCTGCTTTCAGGTTCTTGCCTTCTCCCCTTGTGGAGAAGGTGGATCGGCGCATAGCGCTGCGACGGTTGAAGGGTGATGGCCGGAGTGCCGCCGGCGCCAAGCTGGAGCACCCCTCATCCGTCGCCTTCGGCGATACCTTCTCCCACGAGAGGAGAAGGGGAGCCGTGCGCTCGGAGCCGCCTCGTCTAGATCACGACTTGACCGGTAGGCCGGTCGCCGCGGCGATCTGGCTTGCGGCATCGTCGAGCGCTGCCTTGGCGTCGGGATAGCCGCCGGCCAGATATTTGGTCTGCACCGCGCGGATGATGATTTCGGCGTCGCTCTGGAACGGAGTACCGCGGCTGGGGACGACCTTGGGCAAGGTGCCGAGAATGTCCTTCCACACGGCTTGGCCACCCCAATAGGGCAGGCCTTCGGAGACATAAGGGTCGTTGAGCGCCGAGATCAGCGACGGCACCAGGCCGAAGCCTTTCAGCATGGTGATTTGGCCCTCATTCGTCCCTAGCGTGTATTTCAGATAGGCGTAGGCGGCTTCCTTGTTCTTCGACACCGAAGTGATGGCGAGCGAGGAGCCGCCGAGATTGGCGGCGCGCGGACCGTCGGCGGTCAGGCTCGGCATCAGATAGACGCCCCATTTGCCTGCGCCATCGGGCGACTCGGTGCGTATGGTGCCTTCATACCAGCCGCCATACATCTGGCTGGCGACCTTGCCGGCGGTGTTGTTGGTGATCTTGGTGCTCCAGTCGGCAGAGGAAATGATGCCGGCGTCCTTCATCTCCTTGATCTTGGTCATGGCATCGACGCATTTGGGCTGACTGACGGTGATCGATTGACCATCGGCGGAGAAATAGGCGCAGCCCTGCTCGTTGGAGATCATGCGGAAGAATTCGGAATCGCCGTTGAAATCGGCGTTGGTCATCGTCACGCCGGGATTGGCGGCCTGGATCTTCTTTGCGGCGGCGATGAAATCGTCCCAGGTCTTGATCGAAGACGGGTCGACGCCAGCCTTCTCATAGAAGTCGCGGCGGTAGAACATCGCTACAGGGCCCGAATCCCAGGGCATCGCATAGGCCTTGTCGTCAACCTCGAGCTCGGTACGCTTGAAGTCGGGGAATTTTGCCTGGTCTTCCGCGGTGTAGCCGAGCGTATGCAGGTCGACGAAGCAATCCGGGAACTGGCTCCAGTAGTTTTCCGCCTCGCCGTTCTCGATCGTCACGATGTCCGGCAGCCCCTCGCCGCCGGCGGCACAGCCGGCGATCGATTTGTCGTAGGTCGGCTGGTTGCCGAGGTCCTCGACCGTGACCTTGATGTCGGGATACTGCTTGTTGAAGCCCGCTATGGTGGCCTTCAGCGACGAAGCGGCGATGTTCCAGCTCCAGATCGTGATTTCACCGGACTGCGCAAAGGCCGGGCTGGAGCCCAAGGCAAGCGCGAGCGCGGCGCAGGTCAATTTTAAGCGCATTGAAATCCTCCCATTTCAGTTGCTCTCTGTTTGCGAGCGTGGCTAGACTAGGCTTCGGGAAAGCCTTGTCCGCGACAAAGGGAATAAGAAATGAGCGGAAAGTAAGATGCCGGAAAGGCCGTTTTACCAGCCTGGCGCCAGCAGCGTGGAGGGCCTGCCGCTGCTGCTGCAAATGTTCCACACCCAGCCCCTGGTGATGCTCAAGCCACATTGGCATGCCCAGGTCGAGGTGAATTTCATCGTGCGTGGCGCCGTGCATTACCGCATGGACGGGCACGGGCTTTCGCTTTCTGCGGGCGACATGTGCCTGTTCTGGGGCGGCCTGCCGCACCAGATGGACGAAGCCTCCGACGATGCCATTTACGCCGGCGCGCATCTGCCGCTGGTTCATTTCTTCCGGCTGCATTTGCCCGTCGACGTCCGCAACAGGCTGATGACCGGCGCGACGCTGGTGACCGACGCCACAGACCGGTCGGACGACCACAATTTCGAGCGCTGGAACCGCTATGCCCGCTCCGGCGACCCGGTCAAGGCGGAGCATGCCGTCAACGAGCTTTTGCTGCGGCTTGAGCGGGTGCGGTTCGAGCCCTACCGGCTGGTGCCGGAAACGCCGGCCGAACAGGAGCTAGGCAGCCCGTTCGATCAGCAATCGCTGCGCAATGTCGGGCGCATGTGCGACTTCATCGCCGAGAATTTCCTCTACGAGATCGATTGCGTCGACATCGCCGCGGCGGCCGACATCCATCCCAAATACGCCATGAGCATCTTCAAGAAATCGACCGGCATGACGCTCAATGAATATGTGAATCTGCTGCGCCTCAGCTACGCGCAGGCGCTGCTGATGCATCAGGATGCCAATGTGCTGCGCGTCGCCATGGAATCGGGCTTCGGCTCGCTCAGCGCGTTCAACAAGTCGTTCCGCAAGCTTGCCGGCATGTCGCCGTCGGATTTCCGCAGGGGCGTGGCCGGCGCCAGATAGGGGCGCCGGCTGGATTCAGCCGATAACCCCCAGACGTCTCGGCAGGCGGTTCATCGGCGACGGCCCGTTGGCCGTGATCAGGAACTGGTCCTCGAGATTGAAGCCGGCGAGACCGTCGATGTAGAGCGGGATCTCGAATGCCAGCACCATGCCGGCCTCGATCACGACATTGCTGTCGGCCGAGATGAACGGCCATTGCTCGGAAAACACGGAATGGCCGACGCCGTGGCCGAAATGGCCGCGGCGATAGGAACGCAGGCCCTGGCGCGCCAGGCTTTCGCTGGCGGCGCGATGCACGGCGGCTAACGGCTTTCCGGGCATAAGCGCGGCAAGCCCGTCGGCGAAGGCGCGTTCGGCTATCGCATGCAATTCGACCTGTTCGGGCGACGGCGGCCCGAAGGTGAAATTCCGCGACATATCCGAGGCATAGCCGTTCACGCTGCACACCATGTCGGCCTTCAGCGGATCGCCGGCGGCGGCGACCGGGTCGGCGCCTTTTGGGCGAGCGCCCAGCGTGACGTATTCCGCCGTCGAGATTTGCTGCGACGATCCGGCGGCTGCATCCGCGACGCCTTGCCGGTAAAGCGCGACCAGCTCAGACTGACGCATGCCGGCCGCTGCATGCTGCTGCAGCCGCGACAGGCCGGCCTCCGACAGGACGATGCCCTGCTGCAACAGGTCGATCTCGCTCTGTGACTTGATCGCCCGCAGCCGGTCGAGGATCGGCGAGCCGTTGACCAGGGCAGTGCCCGGCAACATCGCCTGCATCGCGGAAAAATCGCTGGCCGAGACGAAATCCAGCTCGATGCCGAGCGTCGCACGCTCCAGCCCGAATTCTGCGAGGATCGTTTTCAGCTCGCGGACGGAGCGGGCAAGCTCGAAGGTCGCCGGACGTGAAAAACCGGGGCCGCGGCCAACCAGGCCGGCCTCGATGCGCTGCGCAACAGGCCGGTCGGCAGTCGCCGGCTCGAGCGACGCCGATTCGATCCAGATCGGATGCGTGCGCACCATGGCGCCGGCCATCGCCGCCGGGAGCTGGGCAGCCTGGAAATCCGCCACCACGACGCCGATCGGCGGGTCGCCTCGCTTGGGAATAACGACGAAACCGGCGCCGGCCCGCCGGAACAGGCCTGCCGGGCCGATCCAGGCACCGGTGGCATATTGGAACGCCTCGGGCTCGCAAAGCACCAGCGCCTCGATGCCGGCGCGCTGCATCAGGTCAGTCGCGCGCTCGCGGTCGACAAAGCCGGTCATGGGATCTCCTCATATACAATCGAAACCGACGCCGATGCGGCGGCGTTTGGCCTTAGCCTAGTTTCAGTGCCGCCGTGGAGCAGCTTTTTTCTGGAAGCGCTGTTCACCTTGAGAGTTCGTCGTCGGGAAACGAAAAAGCCGCGGCGAACCGCGGCTTTTCAACACAACAAGCGGCTGCTTCGAAAGCTTATTCGGTTTCGTCGGAAGTGTCGTCGGCAGTGTCTGCCGCGTCATCCGCGGTCTGTCTTGCCAGCGCTGCCTGCAAGGCCAACGTGGCCTGTGGCGAGGCCGGTGTCGTCGCAACGACCGCGGCTGCGTGAGCAACTCCGTGCGTCGACTTGTCCCTGGCCGCGGCGGAAGTGGCGGCTCCGTGTCCCTGCGAGCCGGCCCCGGCCGAGTTTCCACCGTTGCCGTTGCTGCCGCCATTGCCGTTGCCATTGCCATTGCCATTGCCGCCGGGAGCAGCGAGTACCGGAGATGCGACAAGGGTGAGAGCGGCTACAGTCGCGAATAGACAGGTGCGCGTTTTCATAGTTCCTCCTTCGAGTCGCCCTCCCGCCAGGATGGGTTCCAAATGAAAAACGTCAGGACTTCCAATGTGAAAGCCGGCTGTTACCTAGCTTTGTTCAAATACAGTATTCTGCAAGATGGACCTTGGTCCGAAACCGGCACGCAAAAGTCCTGAATTTTATCGACAGCGTACTTCGGACGACCGCAACGGCTGGATTTTTGCTGCCGTCAGATCCAGCGCCGCTACAGCGCATGTGCGTCGGCTGACATGAGGTTACAATCGAGGAAACCTCGTTGCTCGCCATCCGGCGAGATCATTTAAGGCGATTGAGGAACATTCCACCCTTCGTGAAGTTGGGAGCGCAGGCCCGCTTTTGAGGTGCCAAAATGTTTGATGCCGGCGGGCTTTTGGGAGGAAGCCATGATCCGCGTCACGCCTGCATTTCGTGTTTCACGCCGCCGCGCATTGCAGTTTGGCCTGGGAGCGACGCTCGCTTCGGCCACCGGGCTTGCCCCGGTTCCCCGCGCCTATGCGCAAGATGAGGTCAAAGACGAAGACATTTTCCGGTTTGCCCTCAATCTCGAATATATGGAAGCCGAATATTACCTGCGCGGCACCACCGGCAAAGGGATCGATGATTCGGATGCCGGCCCGAAGGCCGGCGCCGTGGCTGGCGGCAAACAGGTTCGCTTTGACACGCCTGCAATCGGCGAGTTCATGCGTGAGGTCGCCGAAAACGAACTTGCCCATGTCAGGTTCTATCGCAAGACACTTGGAAGCGATGCCGTCGACCGGCCGGCAATCGATTTCGATGCGGGCTTTGCGGCGGTTGCCAAGGCGGCGGGGCTCGGAGCGGACTTCGATCCTTTCGGCAACCAGATGAACTTCGTGCTCGGCGGCATGCTGTTCGAGGATGTCGGCGTCACTGCCTATGCCGGCGCCGCGCCCCTTCTGAAAAACAAAGATTTCCAGGCCGCCGCCGCTGGCATCCTGGCCGTCGAGGCCTATCACATGGGGATGGCGCGATCGTCGCTTTACCGAATGGGCGAGGATGCCTGGAAGGCCGCCAATGCGGTTTCCGACGCCCGCGACAAGATCGATGGACCGGAAGACAAGGACCAGGGCATCCGAGTGGACGGCAAAGCCAATATCGTTCCATCGACCCCGGATGCAATCGCCTTCACGAGGACGCCGCAAGAAGTGCTTCGGATCGTCTATCTGACCGACCAGAAAGGCGTCAGCAAGGGCGGCTTCTACCCGAACGGAATGAACGGAACGCTCAAAAGCACCTGAGCGGTCTGCGGATGAATCTCGTGGCAAATGAACTTGCGCGCGCGGCCAGCCGATTCGGCGCGCTGCGCCCTGTTGGCGCGCAAAAACGAAAAAGCCGCGGCGGACCGCGGCACCCGCCGAAGTTCCCATTCACCGACCAATGACAAGTTTCGCATGGTTCTGACGCTTCGAGAAACGAGCAGGGTGCCAAAGTGGTGAAGCAGATGCCGCCCCTTCTCGCCCATGCCGCCGGCCAAATCGCAAGCGAGTAGCTGGGTGGCTGGTCAGCGATCGACGGATTTTCAAAACCTAAGCCGATCCGCCGCCCGCGACAGGGGCGCGTGCCCTTTTGTCTTAGCTGAAGCTGGTTTGGCGACAGCGGCCCCGACTAGGGGATTTGGGAGTCGTCGCAACACAAAGCCCCGGCTGCCAGGAAATCCATGTAGTCAGAACTCTGTCCCGAGCGGCCACCTGTTCACTTTGCCGGATGCTTCTTGCGTCGGGGCCGCTCTAACGCAATTGCAGTTGGAGCCTCCCTATAAATCAAAGCCTCGTTTCGCATCGTGAAGTGCTGCAGCTGATCGGCGGAGAGGCGCTCCTTCACCTCACTGCCTATACCGTTGATGCTTACAACAAATGCGAACGCTCGTTGACCCTTCGGAGCTAGGTAATCAAGGAACCCGTCTTGGCTTTTCAGCCAGACTGTTTTGCCGTCAGAAACCAACCACTTGAGTCGGCCTGCAATGTCGTCTTGGGAGCCGCCGTCCCATGGTTCGTCTGAGCGAAGAAACTCCAATGCGCGTTTCAGTCTTGAAAGCTCTATCCCAGTTTCGCGTAGCCGTTGAATCAACCTCGCAACAACCAGATCGCGATACGAATAAAATCTGACTAGGCCACGCCTAGGTTTTCCGGGACTATGGGAAGGCTGGAGATAGTCCATACGCCTCAAATACTCGATCATAGGTTCGCTAAGACCGGTAATGCCGTGCACCTGCCGGGCAGTGAAGCCGTTCAATGCTGACTTGGGGATAGGCATTGGCGCGCGTTTCGTTTCCGGAGATTTAAATTGTAAGTATGCTCAAACTTCAATAGAATTACAATGTGAATCACGTGGACACCCTTCTCAGGCGAAAAGGCGCGCGCCGCTTAGGCGACGTGCCCGTTGGCGTTTTGCGTCTGCTTGAACAGGGCTCTGTCGAAACAGTAAACTTGATGGAGTGGCTAGCCGCCGATATGTCGGCTCTTGCGATTTCGGTCGCCGACAAGGTCTCTTCGAGGCGACTAAAGGACGAACTTCTGCTTGCCTCTGATGCAATGGCTGGTCTCGGGGTCACAAAGCGGCTGGCGTTGGCAGGGCGTGCCATAGCGCGCTCAACCTCTGGTGCAGATGATGTGGATTTCGTCGCGCTTGCCGCCCATCGAAGCGATTTGGTTCGGCAGTGGGCTTGCTACGCAGTCAATGATCCATCCGTCCCTCGCTCGGTCAGTGAACGGCTTTTTCTGACGAAACGATTCGCTGCAGATTCAAATATGAGCGTTCGTGAGGCCGCTTGGATGGCATTTCGTCCATATCTGCAGATGCACCTAGCCGAGTGCTTGCACTTGCTCTCAGCCTTTGTCGAGGACGCCAACCCGAACATTCGGCGTTTCGCCGTAGAAGTTACTAGACCGCGAAGTGTATGGGGTATTCACTTGGTCGAGCTGAAGCGTGCGCCGCAGATCGGTTTGCCGATCCTTGAGAGCGTGAAACAGGACGAATCTCGATATGTCCAGCTTGCGGCGGGGAATTGGTTAAATGACGCGTCCAAGTCACAACCCGCTTGGGTGTCCGAACTATGTGCCCGTTGGAGCGTTGCGGATAGCAAGGCAACGAGAGCGATAGTGCGGCGCGGCATGAGAACGGTGCTTTCGACGGGGCGAAAGCGTAAGGGCGCAGACGGCACCTTTCTGGGCCTTTAGACTAGGAGGTTTTGGCCATGCTACGGGCAACTGTTTCTGGCAGTTTTCATCGACATATGTCTGCGATATATGACGCGGTCGGCAGCATGCGCGCTGCGGGCGTTGACGTTCTATCGCCATCGGACCCGCGTGTCGTTGACAACATAGGTGACTTTCTCTTTGTCGCGAGTGATCGCCTTCGCTCGATTAAGCTCGTGCAAGATCGTCACCTTGAGGCAATCCGCGCTTCAGACTTCCTGTGGGTCGTATGCCCCGACGGGTATACCGGAGCGTCAACCAGCGGCGAGATCATGGCTGCGGCGGTGCTAGGGGTTCCCGTCTTCTCTGAGCACGGCGCTCTTGATATCACTATCGGTCAGTATGTGAAGAGGGTGCCGTCAATCAACGCTGTGACCTCAAGCATTCGCGAAAGGTCGAGGGTCGCCAGCGCACACTCGCACGTCCTTCTCGATCCTACACGAGTTGTAGGCCAGTCGATTGTCGCGCTAGAAAATCTTGGAGATACTTTGAACGGCAAGTTGGGCGACGGTCGATATGACGCGGAGCGGCAGCTTCAGGTTACGACGAATCTCCTGCGCGCGGGTTTCGGCCGCAACGTGGTAAGCTAAGTACTGCATGGGCGAGCAATATGGATTCTCAGACCTAGAGCAGCTGCGAAGTGAGCTGATCAAGGTAAGCCTTACCCACGTAACAACGTTAGAGCGATATATAACCGACAATCAAGACGGGTTTTGTCACCTGCTTGCTACGTCGAGCAAAGATTCCCTCGCAAGTACGTCAACCTGCGTTTCGTCGTTAGTCAAGGCGGGCCGTTGGAAGGAGCTGACCCTCAGGCCGACACAAGGAGGGATTGCCGCCCAGGAAAAGCCACTGAGTCATGAGGCGCGTGCTGCCCATCTGGCCACCTTCACAGCGAGAACCGCTGGTAAGTTAATTTCTAAGAATAACAGCGCCAAGCTTGGAATAGACAATCCATTTTCTTTGTCGTTTGTCGTCGAAGGGGTTTTGGATTGCATCGACGCAGTTGAGCAATATGAAGGCGCAACGCAGCATCTAAAGAAGATAAACACCGAAATAGCGCCTCTTCTGGCTGGCTATCTCTCAAGAGGATACCTAGCAGTCGACTTTGCAACTTTGCCGGTCGAAAAACAGGGAGAGAGGCGAAGCAAGCCGGGTGCAATTTCGATCTGGCCTTATCCGCCGTCTGCTTATCTGACGCAGCTGGTCTACCGTGTTGTCGAAAGGTGTGCCTTAGAAACAACGGAGATCAAACGTCACGTCCAGTCGTGGTCTAGGTCGGAGGTCCTTAAGCAAATCGCGCTTATAACTGCAAAGAGTAGAAGCGCCGATCCTCTTCAATTGGCATACGCCATCATATTATCTGTGGTTACGATACCAGATGAAGACACCACCCCAGAAGACAAGGAGATTTTCTCTCACGCCCTTGCACTTTTCTTTCAATCGCAGAAGGAAGACGGGACGTGGCCAGCGAGCAGTCCCATGTTTCACTATGCCGACGTGGGCAGTGCATATAGCTTCGAATACGAGGTTCTTGCTCAGCTGCTAGCCTGCGCTCCTTTGAGAGATGAACTTCTACTTTACCTTCCGCAACTACGTCGATCCGTCGCCAATTTGAAAAATACTCTCTACGATTTGAGTCCTAGCAATCCAGGTAAACAGATCGCGTGGGCGTCTGGCCACCATCCACAGTTGCGTGGTGCCGAGTCGTGGTCTACCGCATCAGTATATCAGTTTGCCTTTGCATTGGAACGCCTTGTTGCAGAGGCTATTCGACGCTCCGTTTTCCGGGAGCTGAAGGTCATTTATCAAGGTTCCCCGAAGGCTTCGAAAAAGCCTGCGGCTGACGATGACGGGAGCCTCCTCGCGCCCGGCTTTCTGGACGCCGACTTGAATGATCCTGCTGCCGCCAAGCCGCAAAGCCTCATCAAGTCACTTGCTACCAGATTCGTTTACCCTATTGCGAAGGTCGCAGACAGCGTTGGGAAAGGGCGTAAGCTTCCTGGTTCGACACCGATGTCAGCAATTCTTTATGGGCCGCCCGGAACTTCCAAAACCGAGTTGGCCAAAATCGTTTCCAGCTACCTTAATTGGCCACTGCTTTCAGTGGACCCGTCCTATGTGGTTAAGGAAGGGATTGATAACGTCCAACCGATGGCAAATCGGCTGTTTGATATGCTCTTAGCAGTCGAGCAAATAGTAGTCCTACTGGACGAATTCGACGAGATGGGCCGTGACAGGGCAGGCAACGACAACATCTTATCTCGGTTTATCACAACTGCGATGCTGCCCAAACTTGCAGAAATAAACAAAGAGAGAAAGATCGTATTTCTTCTGGCAACAAACTATCTGACCGGATTTGATGCGGCGTTCAGGCGGGGTGGTCGATTTGATATGCAGCTCCAAGTGATGCAGCCAAATCTAGCTTCAAAGCTCGTCGCCGATACAGCAAATGTGTCTGAAGGCTGGGGGAAAACGCTTTCTACTGCGCTGGGGCTGTTTACAAAGGCCGCCGAAAAGAAGGCTATCGAAGAACGGATCAACGACTTCACGTTTCTGGAAACCCGCAAAGTGGTCCAAGAGATACAGAGTGCGCTCGACGCTAAAGTGCCGAAGGCCCGCCTCAAAGCCATCATTGACGCTGCTTGGAAGGTATGCACGCTCGAGAAGGCCAATGATACTGGCTTCAGGCGGGGCGACCAAGGGGCGCAGACCGATGGCAACGCGTCTAACGGGAACAGAACCGAGAGTGTCAATTACAGAGAGACCTGGCGTTCGACCTGCAAGAAAGAGCGACTTGAGATCAGACTTCCCAGCTGACCTAACGCGTCAACGGCCCGCGCATACGGGAGGCCACGGTATCTATTAGACGTGTCGGGTTCTCGCCCCGAACGAAATAAGCTCATCAACTGTGCCAGCCCGCCTGGCATTGCGATAAATGCATCGGCCATATCACGCTGGCGTTCCTTTCGGGCCTGCAAGGTCGGAACGACTATCACTCAGGGACGGGTGGGCACCCTCTCGAGCATGCAGAGCCTCAGGGATGATGCCAATCACCTCACCGCCCGACTCTGGCGAACCTTATGTGGTCACCCGGTGGACACCAAGGTCAAGACGCAAATCGGCCACCTGAGGGTGGCCGATTTATTTGCTTGATTTCGTTAAGAAAACTGGTGCGGGTGAAGCGATTCGATCGCTCGACCCATCCTTGGCAAGGGGTCGACCATGCTCTGCGCTCCTGTCCGTCTCATCGCCAAGCCCAACGAACGACGCTGCGCGCGGCCAGCCGATTCGGCGCGCTGCGCCCTGTTGGCGCGCAAAAACGAAAAAGCCGCGGCGGACCGCGGCTTTTCGATGCTTGATCTCCCTTGAGAGAAATGGAGCGGGTGAAGCGATTCGAACGCTCGACCCCAACCTTGGCAAGGTTGTGCTCTACCCCTGAGCTACACCCGCTCGCGCGGCTTTTGGGCCGCAAGCCGCGCCTATATGGCTGAAGAGCGCGGTGATTGCAACAGGGAATTCGCAGGCTTTTTGCTTCGCCTGCAATGCGGAGAAGCGCTCCTCCGGACGTCGCAAGGCAATCACCCCCGGCGTTGCGCGACGGACTTGTCTTGGCCGCATCATTGGCCGTAAACGGCGTTAGCCGAACAAGCCGTTGAAAGCGGGCCACCAGAAGAAAGACCGATGCCGAAGACCGAAGCCGAACTTTTCGCCTTTCTTGCCGGACTCGGGATCGAGGTATCGACGCGGCGGCATCCGCCGCTGTTCACGGTCGCCGATTCGCAGGCGCTGCGCGGTGAGATTGCCGGCGGCCACACCAAGAACCTGTTCCTCAAGGACAAGAAGGACAATTTCTTCCTGGTCAGCGTCGACGAGGAGGCGGTGGTCGATCTCAAGCAGATCCACCATCTGATCGGCGCTGCGGGGCGCGTGTCTTTCGGCCGGCCGGAGATGCTGATGGAGCTTCTCGGCGTCGTCCCGGGCGCGGTCACGGTGTTCGGGCTGATCAACGACACCGAGCGAAGGGTCAAGGTCGTTTTGGACGAGAAGCTGATGAGCCATGCGGTGGTCAATGCCCACCCGCTGACCAATGAAGCGACGACTTCCATCGCTGCCGCGGACCTGGTCAAATTCGTCGAGGCAACCGGACATGATGCTGTTATCTTGAAAGTCTCGGCATGATCGCCACATGGGTGACTAAGACCGGGGTGACTGAAACCGGGTTCTAAAGAAGGATGTTGCGCCCGTCCCTTGGCCGGCGGCGCGACCGAAAGGCGACGAGAGATGAGCGATAGCAACCCCTTTGGCGGCCCATTTGGCAGCAATGGCGGCCAGTATGCCACCACCGTGCAATATGGCGGCACCGATGCCGCGCGTGAGAAGGTCGCGCTTGCGGAGGCGCCGGCCGACGTCATCAAGGACACAACGACCGCTGGATTTGCTGCAGACGTCATCCAGGAATCGCGTCGCCAGCCGGTGCTGGTCGATTTCTGGGCGCCGTGGTGCGGCCCCTGCAAGCAATTGACGCCGCTGCTGGAGAAGGCGGTGAAAGCCGCCGGTGGCAAGGTCAAGCTGGTCAAGATGAATATCGACGACCATCCATCGATCGCCGGCCAGCTCGGCATCCAGTCGATACCGGCGGTCATTGCCTTCAAGGACGGCCAGCCGGTCGACGGCTTCATGGGCGCCATTCCCGAGAGCCAGATCACGCAATTCATTCAGAAGGTCGGCGGCAAGAACGGTGGCGCGCCGCAAGTGGCCGAGGCACTGGCCGCCGCTGCCGAGGCGCGCGACGCCGGTGACGTGCAGACCGCTGCCGACATTTATGATGCCATCCTGGAACAGGCGCCGGAGACGATCGAGGCGATCGCGGGCTTGGGCGATCTGCTGTTCGAGGCCGGCGATACCGAAGGTGCCGAGGCGGTGCTGGCGCGGGCGCCGGAAGCGAAGAAGGATGCGCCCCAGCTCGCCGCGCTGCGCGCCAAGATGGCGCTCGCCGCGCAAGCAGCAGTGCTCGGCAATCCGGCGGAACTGGAACGGCGTCTGGCCGAAAATCCCGGGGATCACCAGGCACGGTTCGAGCTCGCCATGATCCAGAACGCCAAGGGTGATCGCATGGCGGCGGCCGACAATCTGCTGGCGATCATCAAGGCCGACCGCTCGTGGAACGACGACGGCGCCAGAACCCAGTTGCTGCAGCTCTTCGAGGCATGGGGCATGACCGACGAAGCAACGCTGTCGGCACGGCGCAAATTGTCGTCGCTGCTGTTTTCCTGAGCCGGCGCAGACTGTTTTGTCGCGCGGGCTTGCGGTGGGCGGCAGCTGCGCCAGATTAGGTTTTCGGACGGCGTTCGATTTCAGGTTTCCGGTGTTGCGCCTTGTGCCGGCCGGGAGGAGACGGATTTGGTGCGCTTCCTGACAAAGCGATCGGAGGATTGAGGTGCAGGCGGGAAACGCGCATTACCGGCTCGCTGCGGACTTACCGTCGACCATGCCGATCTTTCCGCTCGAGGGCGCATTGCTGCTGCCGGGAGGCCGCATGCCGCTCAACATCTTCGAGCCGCGCTATCTGCAGATGGTCGACGAAGCGATCGCCGGGCCGCGGCTGATCGGCATGATCCAGCCCAGCCTCGACGGTGCGCTGCGTCCAGACGGCGAGCCGGAGCTCTGCAATGTCGGCTGTGCCGGGCGCATCATTGCGCTGTCCGAGAGCGGCGACGGCCGTTACCTGATTTCGCTGCAGGGCGTGTGCCGGTTCCGCATTGTTCAGGAACTCACGGTCAAGACGCCGTTCCGCCAGTGCCGGTTGGCACCTTTTCTCGCCGATCTCGACGAGGAGCAGGCAGACGCCGAGATCGACCGGCCGGCGCTGCTCAAAGCGTTTCGCGCCTATCTGCAGGCCAACGATCTGGAGGCCGACTGGGAGAGCGTCAGCCGCGCCGAAAACGCCATGCTGGTCAACGCACTGTCGATGATGGCACCCTACGGTCCGGCCGAGAAACAGGCGCTGCTCGAAGCGGCCGATCTGAAGACACGCGCCGAGACCCTGATCGCCATCACCGAAATGGCGCTGGCGCGCGACAATGAGGATTTCGGTTCGAGTTTGCAGTAGGTTGGCCCTCCTTCTCCCACAAGGGAGAGGGAGAGGCCGCGCGCAAAAACCTGAAGCGGTCGCCTTGTGGAAAAGATGGATCGAATGGCGGATGGACGTGACGGGAACAGGACTGTCGACCCCAAGCTGCTGGAACTCTTGGCCTGCCCGCTGACCAAGGGGCCGCTTGCCTGGGATCCGGAGCGCGGCGAGCTTATCTCGCGGGTAGCAAAGCTTGCCTATCCGGTGCGGGACGGCATTCCGATCATGCTGCCCTCGGAGGCACGTACGATCACCATTGACGATACCGTGCCCACGCCACCGCGCCTGGGCGGAACGTCCTGAGTGCTGCGGTTCAGAGCCGCTCCATAGCGATCCCCCTCTATTGAAAATTGCGCCCTTTGGGCATGACCTTCTCTGCCTTTCCCAATAGTTCCGTTTGCGCGATGCTATCGGGCCGCTTCTCCTCGGGGCCGCTCGAAGGTTCATCCACAAGCCTTGCCTCCTCAAGCAGCACCGACAGCCACGGCGTCAGATCCTCGACCTTCTCGGCGACGATATGGATGACGTCCGATTCCGATTGCAGCTTGCCGGTGACGCGGATGAGACGCGCGCCCATGACGATGGGGCGGAAGCGGTTGAAGGTTCTTTCCCAGAAAATGATATTGGCGACCGCATTCTCGTCTTCCAGCGTCAGGAAAATCGCCTTGCCATTGCCCGGCCGCTGCCGCACCAGCACGAGGCCGGCGACCGAAACGCGGCGGCCGTCCCGCACCTGGCCGAGCCGCGCATTGGGCGTGACGCCGGACCGATCCAGCCTTTGACGCAGGAAGGCGACCGGGTGCGCCTTCAGCGACAGGCCGAGCGAGCGGTAGTCGTGGACGACGTGCTCGCCGAGCGGCATTGTCGGGAGCCGGGTTTCAGGCTCGAGATCGCGCAAGCGGATCGCCGGCTGATCGAACAGCGGCAGCTTTTCGGCGGCACTCTTGCCGTCGAGCGCGCGGACCGCCCATAGAGCGTCGCGGCGGTTCAATCCAAGCGAGCGGAAAGCGTCGGCCTGTGCCAGTTTTTCGATCTCGTCGACGTTGAGGCCCGAGCGCAGCCAGACATCGCGCACGGATGCGTAGCCGTCGCCGCGTCGCAGCACAAAGGTCTCCATGCGCTCCTTCGACAGGCCCTTGACCTGGCGAAAACCAAGCCGGACGGCATGGCTGGTCCGGATGACGCCGCGCATCTGGGCATGGCGGCCAAGGATACGATCCGGATCGAAAGGCGATTTCTCCAAGGCGCAATCCCAGCCGGAAAAATTGACGTCGACGTCGCGGATCTCGACGCCGTGGTCATGCGCGTCGCGGACGAGCTGAGCCGGCTGGTAAAACCCCATCGGCTGGGAATTCAGGATCGCGGCACAGAACACGTCGGGATAGAAGGTCTTGAACCAGCAGGAGGCATAGACCAGCAGGGCGAAGGAGGCGGCGTGGCTTTCGGGAAAGCCGTATTCGCCAAAGCCTTCGATCTGTTTGAAGCAGCGCTCGGCGAAGTCTTTTTCGTAGCCCTTGGCGACCATGCCGTCGACCATTCTCTTGCGGTAATTGCCGATCGTGCCGGTGCGCTTGAACGTCGCCATGGCGCGGCGCAGTTCATCGGCCTCGCCCGGCCTGAAGCCGCCGGCGACGATGGCGATCTTCATCGCCTGCTCCTGGAACAACGGCACGCCCAGCGTCCTGCCGAGGATTTTTTCCAGTTCCGGCTTGGGGTATTCGGGTTTTTCCTTGCCTTGCCGGCGGCGCAGATAGGGATGGACCATGTCGCCCTGGATCGGGCCGGGCCGCACGATCGCCACCTCGATGACGAGATCGTAAAAGTTTTTCGGCCGCAGCCGCGGCAGCATCGACATCTGCGCGCGGGATTCGATCTGGAAGACGCCGATCGTGTCGGCGCGGCAGATCATGTCGTAGACACGCTTGTCCTCGGCAGGCAGAGTGGCCAGCACATAGGGTTGGCCGTACTCGTCCCGCGCCTCCGGATAATGATCCCGGAGCAGGGTGAAGGCGCGCTGCAGGCAGGTCAGCATGCCGAGCGCCAGCACGTCCACTTTAAGGATTTTCACCGCGTCGAGGTCGTCCTTGTCCCACTCGACCATCTTGCGCTCGTCCATCGCCGTCTTGACGATGGGCACGATCTCGTCGAGCCGGTCCCTGGTGATGACAAAACCGCCGACATGCTGCGACAAATGACGGGGAAAGCCCATGATCTCGTTGGCGCATTCGATCACGTGCCTTGTCGATGGATCGGTCTGATCGAGGCCGCCGGCTTTTGTCTCCTTTTCGCCGAGTTCCGAGGTCGACCAGCCCCAGATCGAACTGGACAGCGCGCTGCGGACGTCGTCCGACAGGCCCATCGCCTTGGCCACTTCGCGCATCGCCGAGCGGCCCCGGTAGCTGACGACGGCAGCGGCCAGCGCGGTGCGCTTGGTACTGTATTTGGAATAGATGTACTGGATGACCTCCTCGCGCTTTTCATGCTCGAAATCGACGTCGATGTCGGGCGGTTCGTTTCTTTCCTCGGAAATGAAGCGCTCGAAAAGCGTGTCGATCTTGTCCGGGCCAACTTCGGTGATGCCGATGCAGAAGCAGACGATCGAGTTGGCGGCGGAGCCGCGCCCTTGGCAGAGAATGTTCTGGCTGCGGGCGAATTTGACGATGTCGTGGACAGTCAGGAAATAGCGCGCGTAGTTCAGGCGCTCGATCAGGGCGAGCTCCTCCTCGATGCGTTGCGTCACAAAAGCGGGCACGCCCGAGGGGTAGCGGATGGCGGCCCCCTCCTTGGCCAGCCTTTCCAGCTCGGCCTGCGGCCCGAGGCCCGATTCCGTCGGCTCGTCGGGATAGTTGTATTGCAGGTCACTGAGCGAGAAGGTCAGCTCGCTGGCAAAACGCAGCGTTTCCGCCAGCGCTTGCGGATGCCTGCGGAAAAGCCGTGCCATCTCCAGCGGCGGCTTTAAGTGGCGCTCGGCATTGGCCGCCAGCTCCAGCCCCACCTCGGCGACGGGCACATTGAGGCGGATCGCCGTCAGCACGTCCTGCAGCGGGCGCCGTTCCGACGTATGGTAGAGAACGTCGTTGGTGGCCATCAGCGGGATGCCGGCCAGCTCGGCCATCGCCGCCGCCTGCTCGATACGGAAGCGGTCGTTACCGCGGTAATCCGGCGAAACCGCCAGCCTCAGGTTTTCGCCGAAGCGATCCCTGAGCCGGCTAATCAGTGCGAGGCCAGCTTCCGCGTCCGCCGACAGATCCGGCAGTATGGCCAGCGACAGGAGATCGCCCCATTCGAGAAGATCGCTCTGTTTGAGAAGCGTTGCGCCCTTTTCGTTCTCGTCGCGCAGATTGGCCTGTGTCAGCATGCGGCAGAGATGCCCCCAGCCCTTGCGGTCCTGCGGGTAGGCGAGGATGTCCGGCGTGCCGTCGCAAAAAACCAGGCGGCAGCCGGGATGATAGGAAACACCCTCCACCTTGGCCTGCTGCCAGGCGCGTACCACGCCCGCCACCGTATTTCGGTCGGCGAGACCGATCGCCGAAAACCCGAGGAATTTTGCCGCGACCACCAGCTCCTCCGGTTTCGAGGCACCGCGCAGGAACGAGAAGTTCGACTGGATGCCGAATTCGGCATAGGGGATGGCCGTCAGCGCATTCATGCGAAGATCCCATGCATGTACCAGCGCGGCGGGACTTGAGAGGCGCCGTAAAGGCCCTGGCGATAGAGCCAGTAACGGCGGCCGTCGGCATCCTCGATGCGGAAATAATCCCGGGTCGGGGCATCTTCTCGTCCCGCCGCCTCTCGCCACCATTCCGGCGCGATGCGCTCCGGCCCTTCGGCGCGCGCGACCCGGTAGAGCGCGCGCCGCCAGCGGAAGTTCAAAGGCGGGCCTTCCGGCATTTCGGTGGCTGGCACTTCGATCGGCTCGGGCGAACGGAAAAGCCGGATCGGTCGCTCAGGCTGGAAGACGGTCGTGGGAGCGTCCTTCGCCTTGTCCGGCTGCTTCGGCGGCGAGCTTCTCTGCGGCGCCTCCGTGAAGGGAAGGGTGGCAACGGCGCGCTCCGGCAAATGGCTCTCGACGGCAACCGGCTTCAAGACCGCGCCTTCGCCGAGCCGGGCGCGAATGCGGTCGGCAAAAAGCGCGATATCGGCACCGTCGTCGCTCGTCTCGCCGGCAAGGTCTGCCTGCTGCATGTCGAAGGCGGCGGCGGTCAGCACCGAAAGGCGCACGAGATCGAAGCCATAGCCGGCGTCGATATCCCGTTCGAGCGCGGCAAGCCTTTCGTGGAACAATTTCTGGATCAGCCGCGGCTCGCGCAGAGGCCGCGAGGTGCCGACGGCGATGCGGCTGACGCCGCCATCGACGCGGAAAAGCAGCAGCGCCAGCCGCCTTGCGCCCTCGCCGCGACGCTCGAGATCGCTCTTCAAGGTGGCCGCCAGCATGCCGGTCAGCCGCTCGATGTCCTCGGTCAACATGATCGGCTCGGCAAGATGACGCTCGACCGAAAGCGGTGCCACCGGCAGGCGCGGCGACACGGCTTCGTCGAGGCGGCCGAGCGCCTGGTCGAGGCGCAAGAGCAGCGATGCGCCGAAGCGGCGGGCCAGCGGCGCGCGCGGTGCTGCCATGACGGCGCCCGCCGTGCGCAGGCCGACGCTTTCGAGGCTGGCGCGGACCTCCGGGTCGATGCGCAGCGCCGCCAGCGGCATGGGCGCGAGAAGCGCTTCCTCCTCGCCATCGGGCACGATGCGGTCGCCGGCAAACCGCGCCGCCGCCCAGGCAGCACCAGGTGTGGCGGCAAGCCCGGCGCGGACATCGAAGCCCTGATGGAAAAAACGCGACAGGATATCGTCCAGCATCGAGCGTTCGCCGCCGAAAAGATGCGTGCAGCCGGTGACATCGAGATAGAGGCCGTCGGTCCCGTCGAGCGCCACCAGCGGGGTATAGCGGTCGCACCAGTCGGCGAGGCCTTCGAGCAGGCGCCGGTCGGCCTCCGGATCGGCCTCCGCGATGTCGATCGAGGGATGCATGGCGCATGCGTCGGCTATGCCCATGCCGCGTTTCAGATTAAGCGCCTCAGCCCGTTCGTCGAGGGCGGCGATGCGCTGGGCGTTCCCTTGGCGATGGCTGATCACCAGCGGCAGGTGATCCGACGGCCGGGAACGCCAGGACCGCCCCAGACGCTGCCGCAGGATCCTCTCGGCGGCGAGATGCGGAAACCACAGGGACAGGATTCTTTGGCCGTTCTGGGGCCGATTCCTGAGACCTTCCTTGCTCGCCCCGTCTTTCTTCGAATATGCGTTCATCGGGGTTCCACTCCAGTGTGAATTGTCCGGGCAAGGCCGTGCGGCTCTTGCCGATGCTGACGGTGAAGGCGGGCCGGCCGATCGAGCCGGCGAGCGGCCCGGCGATTGTCTGGCGCGCTGCCGCCGGTGCCGCCGACAGGATGAGGCGGACGGGCGCTGCCGTCGGTTCGGGCTCGCCGGCCTGGCGCAGCAGGAACAGCGGCCGGCCGGCACTCTGCGCCCGGGCGTGCAGCCGCCGCGTCGCGGTGAGATCCAGCCGCTGCGGGCTGCCGCGGATTTCGAGGATGACAGCGGCCAGCGCCGTCATCCGGGCAGCCTCCTCGGCGACCCACAGCGCATCGAGCAGCCTTGGCGCCTCGGAAAACAGCAATTGCTCCGGCTCGATGCCGAAAAAGGCGTGAAGCCCCCTGGCGTAAGGGAAGCCGGCCTCGCGGAAAACCTCGGATGTGCCGATCCACAGCACCGGCAGTCGCGGGCCCTGGCTGAGGATCAGGCTGACGAGCGCGAGCACAAAGCCGGCGACGGCCCCGGCATCGCGCGTCGCGGCGCCATGAAACTCGCTCAGCGCCGACTTCGGCAGGCCACCGCTCAGCGCAGCATCGAGGCGTTCCGCGCCGGTGGACAAAAACGCATCCTGCGAAGCCACGGCGAGGCCGCGCCGGACAATAGTTAGATTTCGAGGCAATGTCAGAGTCTGGGGGCTGACATCCGCATCAACGGGGGCTGCGCCGGCCGACGCCTCCAGACGCTCGGACAGCGTTCCCTCGATCTTCGCGATCTGGCGGCGCAGGGCAAAAACAGTCTCCCGCGCCACGGCGCTTGTCGCCATGACGGTCAGCTTCCACTCACAATTGTTCCTGTTATGTTCTTATAGATTCCAGAGGCCGGCCAAAGAGTCAAGCGGAGTCATGGGGAATTTATTCCTCTAGTGGGGGGCGTGGCACGGTCACCCCAGCCTGGCCATTTGCCGAGTCCGGCCCGAAAGCCTATATGCCGGGATCAAAGGGACAAAGCATGGCTCGCATCTACCAAACACGCATCTGGCACGACCAGCTTTCGCCAACGATGGAGGAAATCGACCTCCTGGCGCTGGAGGCCTATGCCCATCTGCCGGAGGACTTTCGCAAGTTGACCGGCGAGATCGTCATTCAGATCGCCGAATTCCCGACCGACGAGATCATGGACGACCTTTCGTTGGAAACTCCCTTCGACCTGCTCGGCCTGTTCGAGGGGCGCGGCATCGCCGAGCGCTGGAATCCGCAGACCGGCGAGGGCCCGAACCGCATCACGCTCTATCGTCGCGCCATCCTTGACTACTGGGCCGAGAACGAGGAAACGCTGGGCGACATCGTCACCCATGTGCTGATCCACGAGATCGGCCACCATTTCGGCCTGTCGGACGACGATATGGAGAAGATCGAAGAGGCAGCGGAGTAGGATGTGCTGATATTCAGGTGATGCCGGCCTGCGAACGGCGGTTTCCTGCGCTTCCGGTGCTCACGTACCCAAAAGTACGCTCCGCTCCGGTTCTCGGAAACCACCCAGTCTGGTCGCTTCGCGCCCGTCTTCGACTCCGGCGCGGCCTGACCTGAATCTCAACACACCCTGCTTCGGCGCTTTTGCAAAGCTTACCAATCGCTGAGCTTGGTGTCGGGGCCGTATTCCTGGCCCTCGATGTCCTTCACCACCGCCTGGCCGCAACGCATGGTCTTGGCTTCCTTGTCAAAGGCATAGGTCGGTGAGCCGAACAGGTGCCAGCCCTTGTTCAGCGCCGCCGTCACCTTGTGGCAGAAGCTGGCATCGTCCGGGCCGGACAGAAAGCGGTAGAGTTTCATTCTTCAATCCTGTTGTCAGTTACGATAATCATGCGCGAACAGCGGCGGCCTTCGCCAGTAGTTTTTCGGCCTGCGCCAGATGCAGCCGCTCGACCATTTTTCCGTTCAGCGCAATCACCGCCTTGCCGGCATTTTCGGCAAGCGCGAAGGCTTGCTTGATCGCGCGCGCCTCGGCCAATGCGTCAGGCGTCGGTGCAAAAGCGCGGTTCGCCGCCTCGATCTGGGCTGGATGGATCAGCGACTTGCCGTCAAAACCCATGGCGGCCGCTTCCGCGCACTCGCGCGCAAACCCGTCCATATCGCGAAAATCATTGAAGACGCCATCGAGCAGGTCGAGGCCGCCGGCACGCGCCGCGAGCACCATTTGCATCAGCCATGGCACGAGATAGCGCCGATCGGGCGTGGCGAGAATGCCGGTGTCCTTGACTAGGTCGTTCGTTCCGGCAACGAAACAAACCAGGCGCGAGGCAGGGTCGCGGCCGAGCTCGGCGATCGGCCCGATATTGAGCAGCGCCTTGGGCGTCTCGATCATCGCCCACAGCTTGACCTCGTCCGGCGCAAAATTATCGTCGAGCACGTCGCCGGCCTCGAGGATGTCGCGCGGCGTGTCGACCTTGGGCAGCAGGATGGCGCCGGGCATGCATTTTGCCGCGGCCAGCAGATCGTCGGCGCCCCATTCGCTCGACAGCGCATTGATGCGCACCATCATCTCGCAGCTCCGGTTGGAACGGCCGGCGAAAATCGCCGCCAGTTTCTCGCGCGCGGAAAGTTTATCGGCCGGGGCGACGGCGTCCTCGAGATCGATGACGACGGCATCGCAGGTCAGCGACGGGATCTTGGCCAGCGCCTTGTCGTTCGAGGCCGGAACGTAAAGCACCGAGCGGCGCGGGCGGTAGCTTTCGGTGATCATGTTCGATCTATGCCGCCTGCAGCCAGCCGAGGCAAGCCGTGCATAAAAACTGCACGTAGTTTCGGAAAATCTCCTCGTCTCCGCCCCGCTTGCCACCCGGCAGAATGCGACAAGGGCGGCATGCAAGAGCAAACGAACTCCCGTTGGTCCGTGCCGTACCGGCTTCGCCGCGAAAGCTGGTGGCTCGTCGATCCGCCCCAGACTTTGGCAACCCTCCTCCCTTTCGTCCGCAAATCCCTGACCACCGGCCGCATCAAAGCCGCCGAGAAAGCCCGATCATGACAGCATTCCTCTCGGCGGCGCCGAGCTATTGCAGCCGCTTCGGCGTTGCCGTCCTGCTCGTCGCGTTGGCCGATTTCTTCTTCTATGGCCAACCGGCGGGCATCACGCTTTTCCTGTTCGGCGTTGCGATTGCCGCGGCGAGCATGGCTCTCCATCCTCTCGGCGTCTTCAACGATGGCAAGTTCTTGTTCAAGCCGGTTGCGCTGCTTGCGGGGCTGCTGCCGCTCGTGGAAAATGTCAGCGCACTGTCCGTCTCCATTGCGCTGGCGGCGATGGCCGTCTTCGTGCTTTCACTGGCCGGACGGCTGCGGCCCGGCCTTGCCCGCATTGCCGGCCAACTCTCGCTGTTCCTGCTTGCAACGCCATTTCGGCTCGTCCTGGATTTCTTCCGCTGGCGCACGGCGGCGCGGCGGCTTGGCCGGCGGCGCGTGCGCCTTGCGGCGATCGCCGTCTGGGTCATGCCGCTGAGCCTCGGCGCAGTGTTTCTCGCGCTGTTCGGCGCCGCCAATCCGGTCATCGAATACTGGTTTTCGCTGATTGACCTCTTCGCCCTGCTCAACCTCATGCAGTTGCCGCGTCTTGCCTTCTGGCTATTCGTGCTCGTCGGCGTATGGGCCTTTCTGCGGCCGCGCCTGCCGCGGTTTCTCCGCCGCCGCAGGGTGTCGCCAGCCAGCGCAGCGGCGACGCCGGCCACCAGGACGACGATCGAGGACATCGTCTTCGGCAAGGCCGCTATCCTGCGCGCGCTCGTCGTCTTCAACATCCTGTTCGTGGTGCAGAGCACACTCGACGCCACCTATCTGTGGGGCGGCATCGCGCTTCCCGACGGGCTGACCTATGCCGCCTACGCGCATCGCGGCGCCTACCCGCTGATCGTCACGGCGCTGCTGGCCGCCGGCTTCGTGCTGGCGGCGCTGAGGCCAGGAAGCGCGACCTCCGGCGATCCGCTCATCCGCCGGCTGGTCTATGCCTGGGTGGCGCAGAACATCCTCCTGGTGATCTCGTCGATCCTGCGGCTCGATCTCTATATCGGCATCTATGCGCTGACCTACTGGCGTGTCGCCGCCTTCGTCTGGATGGGGCTGGTGGCGGCGGGCCTTGCCCTGATCATAGCCCGCATCGCGCGCGGAAAATCCAACGAATGGCTGCTTTCCGCCAATCTTCTGACGCTATCGGCGACGCTCTATGCCTGCTCGTTCATCAACTTTGCCGCGCTGATCGCCAACTACAATGTCGACCATTCCTTCGAAATGACCGGCCAAGGCACCCAGCTCGACGTCTGGTACCTGCGCTCGCTCGGGCCCGGCGCCTTGCCGGCACTCGATCGTTTCGTCCAGCACCAGAGCAGGACGGTTTCCGCGCAGGATGCCTCCATCCGCGAACTCGCCGGCTGGTATGCACAGGACGAAGCACGCTTCCGCGCCGGCCAGGAAAACTGGCGCGGCTGGAGCTTTCGTGACTGGCGGCTCAACCGCGCCCTCGACAGGCGTGGCCCGTTTGTGGTTCCTCCGATGTCCGAACCCTTCATGCCGGGCCGCTGAGTTGATGCCGCACCACATTCTGGTCGCCGACGACGATCCGCACATTCGCGAAATCATCTGCTTCGCGCTCGAAAAGGCCGGCATGAAAACGCTGGCAGTGCCGGACGGCGCAGCTGCCTTGCTGGCGATCGAACGCCGTGCTCCCGATCTTGTCGTGCTCGATATCGGCATGCCGGAAATGGACGGGCTGGAAGTGTGCCGGCGGCTTCGCCACACATCCGACGTGCCGGTGCTGTTCCTGTCCGCGCGGGATGAGGAGATCGACCGCATACTGGGGCTGGAAATGGGCGGCGACGACTATGTCACCAAGCCGTTCAGCCCGCGCGAGCTGGTCGCCCGCGTCAACGTCATCCTGCGCCGCGCCCGGCCTGGGCCCGAACCAGCCGACGACCGGCAATTCTCTCATGGCAGACTGGCGCTGGTGCCGGCAAGCCATACAGCCAGCTTCGACGGCAAGCCGCTGGCGCTGACCTCGATCGAATTCGCGATCCTGAAAGGGTTTCTGGCGCGGCCGGCGCATGTGCTCGGCCGCGATATGGTGATGGCCAATGCCTATGCCGCCAACATCCACGTCGCCGACCGCACCGTCGATAGCCATATCCGCAACATCCGCGCCAAGCTCGCGGCCATCGGCTGTGTCGATGCGATCGAGACCGTGCATGGCGTCGGCTTCCGGCTCGGCCGATGCGGGAGTTGAGCGCCCGAAAATGGATTGGCAGCAAATGGCGGCCACGGCTTGCCACGGTCGTCATTGCCATCCTGATCATGGTGATGGCGCTGCCGCTGGCCGGCCTGTTTTTCTTCCGGCTCTACGAGAACCAGCTGATCCGCCAGACCGAGGCCGAGCTGATCGCACAAGGTGCCGCCCTTGCCGCGATCTATGCGCAAGAGGTCCGTGAGGCCGGCCTTGCCCCGGAAAAGCTCGGCACATCCATGCCTCCACCCAGTACAGGGGATCGGGCTTCTCCCTACCAGCCAATCGAACCGCGCCTCGATCTTGCGTCCGACAGGATCCTGCCAACCCGACCAGCGGCCACGGCGGCCAGCGTCGATCCTGCCTTCGCGGCCATCGGCGCGCGGCTGTCGGGCATTCTTACCGAGACGCAGAAAACCACACTTGCCGGCTTCCGGCTGCTCGATCCCGGAGGCGTGGTCATCGCCGGCCGTGAGGAGGCCGGCCTGTCGCTCGCCGCTGTCGAAGAAGTTCGCGCAGCGCTTGCCGGCCGCTACGCCAGCGCGCTTAGGCTGCGGGTGCCGGACCAGCCTTCGCCGCCGCTCTATTCGGTCAGCCGCGGCACCAAGGTTCGCGTCTTTGTCGCCATGCCGGTTGCCGTTTCCGGCAAGGTCGCCGGCGTGGTCTATCTGTCGCGGACGCCCAACAACATCGTCAAGCATCTCTATGGCGAGCGCGGCAAGGTGGCGCTGGCGGCAATTGCCATTCTAGGCGGCACGCTGCTGATCGGGCTGGTTTTCCTGCGCACCGTCAGCCGGCCGATCTATGCGCTGATGGAACGCACGAATCGCATCGCCGCCGGCGACCGCGCGGCGATCAGGCCGCTTGATCACCACGGCACGCGCGAAATGGCGGCGCTTTCTGCCGCCTTCCTCGACATGGCCGAAAAACTGCATGCACGCTCCGACGGCATCCAGACTTTTGCCACCCACGTCTCGCACGAGCTCAAATCGCCGCTGACGGCGATCCAGGGCGCCGCCGAACTGTTGCGCGATTCGGGCAGCGCGATGGACGAGGCCGAGCGGCGGCGCTTTTCGGACAATATCGTCACCGATGCCGGCCGGCTCAATCTGCTCGTGCGCCGCCTGCTCGACCTGGCGCGCGCCGAAAATCTCGAGCCCAGCGGCGAAAGCACGTCGCTCACTGCTGCGCTGGCGCTGCTGCCGGCCGACGACAGGCTGGCGGTGCGCCTCGAGGCGGGCGCCCGGATCGGTCTGCGCATATCGGCCGAAAACGCGGCGATCGTGCTGGCCAATCTCATCGACAATTCGGCGCGGCACGGCGCAACGCTGGTTTCGATCACGGCCGCAAGCGCGGACGGCAAGGCCACCATTGTGGTGGACGACGACGGCGCCGGCATTTCGCCCAGCAACCGAGGCCGCATCTTCGAGCCGTTTTTCACCACGCGCCGCGATTCCGGCGGCACCGGGATGGGCCTCGGCATCGTGCTGGCCCTCCTGAAAGCGCATGATGGCACGATCCGGCTGGTTGACTCGGCGAGCGGCACGCGCTTCGAGATCATCCTGCCGGCGGCGTGACTCGGCGATTCAGACCGGAAGGGCGAAAAGGTGCATTACGACATCGTCATCATCGGTGGAGCCATCGTCGGCTCGTCGGTTGCCTATTACCTGCGCGAGGAAGGGTTTTCGGGCTCGATTGCACTTGTCGAGCGCGACCCGCAATTTTCTCATGCGGCGACCACACTGTCCTGCGCCTCCATCCGCCAGCAGTTTTCGATCCCGGAAAACATCCGTCTGTCGCAGTTCACGCTGAAACTGTTCCGGCGGCTCAGGGAAGAGTTTGGCGCGGATGCCGATATCGGCTTTCGCGAAGGCGGTTATCTCATCCTTGCCGGCGAAAACGGGCTGCCTATCCTGCGGGCCAACCACGAAGCGCAGATGGCCGAGGGCGCCGACATCCTGCTCGAGGATGCGGAGGCGCTCGTCCGCCGCTTTCCGTGGCTGTCGGTCGAGGGCATTTCCGCCGGCGCCTATGGCCGCAGCGGCGAAGGCTGGTTCGACGCGCATGCGATGCTGATGCTGTTCCGCAAGGCACTGCGCACGAAGAACATCGACTTTATCACGGCGTCGGTGACGGGTATCGAGCGGCTAGGCGGCCGCGTCACTGGTGTATTTCTGGACAATGGCGAGCGGCTCGAGGCCGGCACCGTCGTCAACGCCGCCGGGCCGAATGCCGGCAAGGTGGCGGCAATGGCAGGGCTGGCGCTGCCGGTGGAGCCGCGCAAGCGCAACGTCTTCGTCTTCGAGGCGCGCGAGAAATATGAGGACATGCCGCTTCTGGTCGACCCGAGCGGCATCTATGTCCGGCCGGAGGGCTCGGTCTACATCACCGGTGGCGCCGAGCCGGAAGAGGGCGAAGGACCAGCCGATCCCGCCGACTTCGACCCCGACTGGCCACTGTTCGAAGAGGTGATCTGGCCGGTGCTGGCGACCCGCATTCCAGCCTTCGAGGCGATCAAGCCGACGCGCGCCTGGGTCGGCCATTACGACTACAACACGCTCGACCAGAATGCGGTGATCGGCCCGCATCCCGAGGTCGGTAATTTCCTCTTCGCCAACGGGTTTTCCGGTCACGGCTTGCAGCAGGCTCCAGCGGTCGGCAAGGCGCTGGCCGAACTGATCGTGCATGGCGGCTATCGCACGGTGGATTGCTCGGCGTTCGGGTATAGCCGGATCGCCGATGGGCGGCCGTTTCGGGAATTGAATGTAATTTAACGCTAGCCCGAAGGGATGCTACCGTTGCTTGGTGGATTAAGCCGCCACCAAGCCGTCCGTACCAAGATACGCCTGAAGCCAGCCCAGCACCTGGGCCCAGCCTTCGGCATGCTTCGTCGCGGCAGCAGCGAGGCCGGCGAAGCCGCCATGGCAGATGGTGACGCGTGTGCCGCCGGCGATCGGCTCCAGCAGCCAGGCGACTTTGGTTTCGCGGCGGCCAAGCGTCGGATGGTCCCAGCCGTATCTCCGCGTCTGCACGATCCGGCGCGGCTCTTCGATCTCCAGGAATTCGCCGCTGGCGGGCAGGTGTCTGCCGGCCGCCGTCTCGACGGTGACGCTCCAGCGGCCGCCGACGTGGAGGTCGGCCGTCCATCCGGTCATCCGGTAGGTCGCGGCGGACCCCCACCAGCGCTCGACCTCACGTGTAACGAGCGCGTCAAAGATCCGCTCGGGCGGCGCGCAAACATCGGCGCTCGCCATAACGGTCTTGCCATTGGTGATGCTGTGCACCGCGGAACTGTACATCGCCTGTCTCCAGAAACGTTTCGCTATCGAAACAACCTCAAGCCTTCGACGCAGGGCGCGACAGGCCTTTGCCGGTTTCGAGCAGGCTCTTCAGGCTGGACAGGATGAGCGGCCAGCCGTTCGCCACATAGCCAAGCAGCTTGTGCGGTCCATCGGCTTCGTGTGTGATGGCGAGCTTCACCATCTCGCCCTCCTGCTCGATGGCGAAGGTGCAGCGTGTGTAGCCGTCCGCCTTGACCTCGGGTATGAACTCGTTGCGCCATTTGAGCACGATGCGCTTGGGTGGATCGATCTCGAGGACCTCGCCGCTGTCGGTGACGCGGCCGTCGGTGTAAACCATCTTCCACGCCGAACCTTGTTTCCAGTCGCTTAGCATCTGGGCGCCGAAGAAATATTGCCGCTGGAACTCCGGCTCGGTCAGCGCTTGCCAGAGTTTTTCGGGCGAGGTGCGGATGTAGGTGACATAAACGAAAATATTGCTCATCAGTCTTCCCTTTCGAGGCGTTTCTTCAAATCGCTGAGGGCGCCCAGTCGCCCCCGCTCGAATTTGCCGATCCAGCGTTCGGCGATCTCGTTGATGGGAACCGGATTCAGGTAATGTTGCTTCTCGCGTCCCTTGCGGATGGTGGTGACGAGGTTTGCTTCTTCCAGGATCGCCAGATGCTTGGTCACCGCCTGGCGCGTCATGTCCATCTCACCGCACAGCGCGTTCAGCGTCTGCCCGTTCCTTGCATGAAGGCTGTCCAGTAATCGCCGACGTGTCGGGTCGGCCAAGGCGCGAAAGACCGCATCCATGCTCATGACCCTAATATGCAACCGTCTGGTTGCATGTCAAGAGGCAGAACCTTGGCCGAGGATGCGCAGGTTGAGGTCGCTGAAAGTGGATTTCAGCGCTTGCGGCCGAACCAGAATGCGTTGGGCATGCGCTCCATGCCGATACGCTCATAGAAGCCGACGGCGTCGGGCATGGAGATCAGGCTGATGGCGACGGACGGTCCGAGTTGCCGGCGTGCCTCATCCATCAGACCCTTGCCGATACCCAGCCCTTGCGCCGATGCAGAAACAGCGAGCTCGGAGATATAGCAGACCCAGGAAAAGTCGGTGATGCCGCGAGCGACACCGACCAGCGGCTTGCCTTCTGTGTCGAGACGCGCGGTGAGCACCAAATTGGCCGCTGACAACATCGCCTTCAATCGAGTGTTGTCATCGACGGGCCGTGTCTCGCCGAGGCCGGATTCCACCAGCACGCGGCGGAACTCGGCGATGCCGAGGCCTGGTTCGCTGGCGTAAAGGATCGTGGATCGCGTTGTCATGTCGATAAAAGTGCACCATGGGCCAGTGGTTTTGAAGCGTTTTGTGTTTCGATCGGCGACGGAACTCCAGAAACAGCCGCCTTTTATTTGCCCGCGGCTTTGTGTAAACCGGGCGCCAGCAATTCCCCGCAACGAGAAGAAGACGGGCAAGAACCATGGAAAAATTCACCAAGCTCACCGGCGTCGCCGCGCCGATGCCGATCGTCAATGTCGACACCGACATGATCATCCCAAAGGATTATCTCAAGACGATCAAGCGCACCGGGCTCGGCACCGGCTTGTTCGCCGAAATGCGCTACAAGGACGACGGTTCGGAAAATCCGGACTTCGTGCTCAACAAGCCGGCCTACCGCAAGGCGCAGATCCTGGTCGCCGGCGACAATTTCGGCTGCGGTTCGAGCCGGGAACATGCGCCGTGGGCGCTGCTCGATTTCGGCATCCGCTGCGTCATCTCGACCTCGTTCGCCGACATTTTCTACAACAACTGCTTCAAGAACGGCATCCTGCCGATCACCGTCAGCGCTGAAGACCTGGAGAAGCTGATGGACGATGCCTCGCGCGGTTCCAACGCGACGCTGTCGGTCGATCTCGAGACCAAGGAAATCCGCGGGCCGGACGGCGGCGTGGTCAAGTTCGACCTCGACGAGTTCAAGCGCCACTGCCTGCTCAACGGGCTCGACGATATCGGTCTGACCATGGAGAAGGCCGGCGCCATCGCTTCGTTCGAGAAGAAGAATGCTGCTGAGCGCCCCTGGGCCTGAGCGGTACGATAACCTGGTCGCGACAGGCCGGGTTCGTGGCGGCTGAACGGAGGGGACAGTCATGACACGTTCGCTTCTTGCAGGGGCCTGCGCGCTGGCGTGGATTCTGATGCCAGTGGCAGGCGCGCATGCACAGACAGATATGGTGCTCGTGCCGGCTGACGATGCGTCCGGCGGGGCCGACCAGGGCGCGTTGAGCAATGCGGCCCTAGCCGACAATGACAAACAGGCGCCGATCCCGTTCGAGGGCGGCCAGCTGACCATCACCCAGGAGGAAGAGTACGGGGAACGGGTGCTCGCCTTCGACGGCAAGGAACTGGCGCGCAATTACGACGTCTTCTTCGACAAGGTCGTCGAGGTCGGCGGTGTCAAGGTGGCGCTGGTCGATGTCGGCGACGGCGGCAATCAATGCGGCCCGGCCAAGGTGATCGTGTGGAAGCCGGAAGGCGGCACGATCCAGACGACCACGGTCGAGCAGGATGAATGCGGCGCACCGCCGGCCGCGATCTCCGACAGCGCCATCTATTTCGTACCCTATCTTTTGCCGGGCGATTCCAAGCCGGCGCTGCAATGGTCGCCGACGGACGGGCTGACGACATCCGGTAATCTGACCTACATGCCGGAGCCGGGCACGGACTGGAAAGACGTCGATCCGTCGAAATACGACAACATCATTGATGCCTTTCACAACGAGGCCGTCTACAGGCTAGCCGAGACGCTGCTCGGCAAGGACATGCCCGACATGGCGACCAGCCTGCTGGTCGGCGGCGGTACTGAGGCGACCGCTTCGGGCGCCTTTTTTGCCAGCGGCTGCGTGCCGCATGATTGCGGCGGCAATGACGGTTTCATGGCCGTCGACCCGATCAACCATAAGCTCTATTTCGCCCGCCGCGGCGACAAGCCCGAGCCGGACGCGTGGCCGGCGGTGAGTACATGGCCGGCCGACGTCAAGGAAGCGCTGGACAAGGCGCTGGGGTCGGCGAATTAAGGTTTCGACAAGGGGTCGCAACTGCGCATTCGTCATCCTCGGGCTTGACCCGAGGATCCCTGCCGCGACCGTTGTCGGAAGGCGCGGCTGAGCAGAAATTCTGCACCGTGGCAAAGCCCATGATGTCTCGGCATGGATCCTATGGTCTACGCTGCGTCGCTACGCTCCTTGCTCCGCCATAGGATGACGACGGATAGGTGCTCCGGCCAATCTCCAAGGTTTGCGTCTTGCCGCCTCGTGACAACAATTTGCCTAGCTTGGCTCATGACCCGCCCGGCCCCCTCTGCTAGACGACGCTCAGCAACCCAACGAGGCCGCCCCATGCGAAAACTGATCTCCACCGGTTCGCCCTTCGAGAAGACCGCCGGCTATTCGCGTGCTGTGGTGCAGGGCGACTGGTGTTTCGTGTCCGGAACGACCGGCTACGATTATGCCACTATGACGATGCCGGAGACGGTCGAGGCGCAGACGCGTAATTGCCTCTCTACCATCGCCAAGGCACTGCAAGACGGCGGCTTCGAGATGGCCGATGTGGTGCGGGCACATTACTATATCACCGATGCGGCTTTCGTGGATGTGGTGTTCCCGATCCTCGGCGAGGCCTTTGGCGAGATCAGGCCGGCGGCAACGATGATCGTGTGCCAGCTCAACAAGCCGGAGATGAAGATCGAGATCGAGGTGACGGCGCTGCGGCGCACAGCCTGATGCCTGTCACGGTTGCGACAACGACACGGTTAGCACGAGGATCGGCCCATGGTGAAGGTCAAGCGCATCGTTGCAAACATAGACACGCAGGATATCGCGGCGGCAAAACCCTTCTATCAGGATGTGCTCGGCCTCGATCTCAAGATGGATATGGGCTGGATCGCTACCTACGGCTCGCAAGAGACGATGTCCGTGCAGGTCAGTTTCATGGCCGAAGGGGGATCAGGAACGCCGGTGCCGGACATTTCTATCGAAGTCGACGACGTCGATGCCGCGCTTGAAAGCATGAGGACGGCCGGCTTTGTCATCGAATACGGTCCGGCGGACGAACCCTGGGGCGTGCGGCGCTTCTTCGTACGCGACCCGTTCGGCAGGCTGGTCAATATTCTTTCGCATCTGTAGGCGTTTTGGCTTGAGCATCGGATTCTCCCAAAACCGGTCTCCACTTTTGGGTCCGATGCTATGAACCGCAGGCTTGCGCGCCGGCTGCTTGGCGTTTAGCAAGGCCGCGTTCATGCGCTAAACAATCGGGACGGTTCTCATGGCTTCGAAAAATCTTCTCCTGCTTGCCGGCGACGGCATCGGCCCCGAGGCGATGGCCGAGGTGAAGAAGCTGATCGCCGCCATGAACGACAGGCTCGGCAGCGATTTCGTTACCGATGAGGGCCTTGTCGGCGGCTGCGCCTATGACGCGCATGGCGCGGCGATCTCCGATGCCGACATGGCCAAGGCGATGGCCGCGGACGCTGTGCTGTTCGGCGCCGTCGGCGGACCGAAATGGGATGCGGTGCCTTACGAGGTGCGCCCGGAGGCGGGTCTGCTGCGGCTGCGCAAGGACATGGAGCTGTTTGCCAATCTCAGGCCGGCAATCTGCTATCCGGCGCTGGCGGCGTCCTCCTCGCTCAAGCAGGAGGTGGTCGAAGGGCTCGATATCCTCATCGTGCGCGAGCTCACCGGCGGCGTCTATTTCGGCGAGCCGAAGCAGATCATCGATCTCGGCAACGGCCAGAAGCGCGGCATCGACACCCAAGTCTACGATACGTTCGAGATCGAGCGCATTTCGGGCGTTGCCTTCGAGTTGGCACGCACGCGCAAGAACCACGTCACCTCGATGGAAAAGCGCAATGTGATGAAATCTGGCGTGCTGTGGAACGAGGTCGTCACCCAGACGCACAAGGCGCGCTATGCCGACGTCAAGCTCGATCACATGTTGGCCGATGCCGGCGGCATGCAGTTGGTGCGCCGGCCGAAGCAGTTCGACGTCATCGTCACCGACAATCTGTTCGGCGACATGCTGTCCGACATCGCCGCCATGCTGACCGGCTCGATCGGCATGCTGCCGTCCGCCTCTCTAGGCGCGCCGGATGCGAAGACAAAAAAGCGCAAGGCGCTCTACGAGCCGGTGCACGGCTCGGCACCCGACATCGCCGGCAAGGGCATCGCCAATCCGATCGCCATGATCGCCTCCTTCGCCATGTGCATGCGCTATTCCTTCGGCATGGTTGAAGAGGCCGACCGGCTGGAAGGCGCGATCGCCGCCGTTCTCGACCAGGGCTTGCGCACCAGGGATATTCATTCGCCGGGGATGACCGAGGTCGGCACCGCTGAGATGGGCGACGCGATCATCGCCAAGTTCCTGGGCTGATCCCGTGTCGGTCGACGTCCGCTGGGCGACGACCGGGGATGCCGCGGCACTCGCCGCCATGCTTTGCGAAATGGCGGTGCATTACCGGCAGCCGCCACTCGACGCCAGCCAAGCTTTGTCGGCGGCGCAGAAATGGCTTGGCGACGAAAGTCCGACCTATCCGCATTTTGCGCTCGCCTTCGTCGATGGTGAAGTTTGCGGGCTGGCCTCGGTTGCGATCGCGCATCCCGGCATCGATCTCGAGCGGCTGCTGTTCCTTAAGGACCTATTCGTACGCGATGATGCCCGCAATGGCGGTGTCGGTCGAGCGCTGAGGGCATTCCTTGCCGGCCATTGCCTGCGCGAAGGCATCGGCCGCATCGACCTGACCACCGAGGACTGGAACGAGCGTGCGCTGCGCTTCTACGTCGGGCTCGGCGCGGAGCGCCAGGGCCGGAAGGTCTTCCTCAGGCTTTCGAGCGAGGCGCTGAAGGCGATCGCTAAATCCTGACGCCCGCCGGCACCGGACCCCAAAGGTTTTCACCGACCTTGGATGGGATAAGCCCAAGCGCCAACAGACCCAGCGTGTTGAAGCCGGGAACGAAGTACAGCAAAACGAACCAGCCGCTCAGGCCGATGTCGTGCAGGCGTCGTACCATAAGGGCAAACCACGGCAGGACAGTCAGTAGCAGGAACACGAAGGCTGGCGCATAACCCAAAGCTCCAAATTCCAGGTCGCCTCTGACAGCTGTGATCGCTGCATTGATGAGGACGCCGAACGCAAGAAGCGCGAAGAACACGATCAGCGTGAGCAGAAAAAAGCCCCAAAATTCCTTGCGGCAGGCGCGGCCGGTGAAGCTGACATGTCTCACTTTGAATGCGCGCCAGAAATAAGCCCATAATCCGGTGGATTGGGCAGGTTCAACGCCGTTGGGAATGAGGCTGCGGGATTCCGCAGCCCTTGGCCTTCCTGCAATGACGGCGCGCGCAGTCCCATCGTCCGGCTGGAACTCGACGGGTGCGCCTCTGACCAACGCCACGCCGGGACTCAGATCCTCATGCCCGACGATGTAACGCTTGCCGTCGGCTCCATTGATGTATCCGAAACCCTGATCCTGGTCATAATGATAAATCGCGCCGCGCATTGCTTGCCCCCAAATACTGTGCCGTACTGATACTATCCAAGGTTGTTTTCAATTGCAATATGCACGCATGACATGTGCGAATGGAGCGGCTGCGAGGCACGGCGCCGGCTAAACCCTGACGCCTGCCGGCACTGGACCCCACTGGTTTTCACGTGCCTGTGTCGGGATGAGCGCGAAGATCAGGATGATCACGGTGCCGAAGGTCGGGATCAGGAAAAGCAGGAAGAGCCAGCCGGTCAGGCCGATGTCGTGCAGCCGACGCACGTTCAGCCCGAACCACGGCAGGGCTGTCGCCAGCAGAAAGAGACCGAAAAGGCCGACCGTCACTGCCGGCAATTCACTGTTGTCGAGATTGCCCATGGCGTCGTCGATGAAGACGCCGATGCCTATGACCACAATCAGCGCGATCGTCCAGAACAGGCAATACCCCCAATATTCCTTGCGGCGGGCACGGCCGGCGAAGTTGAAGTAATTCTCGGTCAGACCCAGCCAGAAATAGTTCCACAGGCCGGCGGATTCGGCCGGACTTTGTTCAGCGGAACGGCCGAAATGCTGCGGCTGACGTGCCGCTGGCGCATTGCCAGCCTGAGATGGCACGGCGGTTGCAGTGGAGGCGTCGGCAGGCGCACTGCGAGGTTGGGCGCGGATCGAAAAAACATCGCGTGCCCGTCCGCCAGCCGGCTGGAATTCGACGGTAGTACCTCCGGCAACCGATGCTTCGCGGCGCAAATCTTCGCGCGCCAAAGTGTAGCGGTTGCCGTCGGCTCCGGTGATGAAACCAAAACCCTGGTCTTCGTCGTAATGAAGAACTTCGCCGCGCATGTCCTGCCCACCCCCGTTTCCCTGCCCCAGACTGTGCAAAGTTCCGGCAGACCGCAAGGGCGTGCGGAAATGGAGAGTGCTGGCTATTTACCCCGGCCGTTTCTTCGATTTCTTGTGTTTCGCAGGTCCACCTTCGAACTTCGCCTTGGCCGGTTTCCCGGCCCAGGGCTTCGTCTCGAATGCCGGGCGCTGGTCGGCCGGTGCGCGCTTCTCGAATTTGGGCGCATGCTGATCGAAGGTGCGCTTGCCGCGGTGCGGCTTCTTGTCGGGCCTTGGTTCCTGATAGCCGGCTCGCGACAAATCCGGCGTGGCGTCCAGCCGCTTGACCGCAATGTTGCCCTGCAGCTTGCGGTCGGGACCGATCGCAGCGAGGAAGCGCTCGGCCCAGTCCGCCGCGATCTGCACGAAGGTTTCCTCCGGCTGCATCTTGATCGCGCCTATCTCGCGCTTGGAAATGCCGCCTGTCCGGCACAGCATCGGGATCAGCCAGCGCGGCTCGGCGTTCTGCCGGCGCCCGACCGACAGCGAGAACCAGACGCTGTCGCCGAAATCGTCGCGGCGGCTCGGTGCCTCGTCGCGGCGGGCGGCTCTGTCGCCAGCGGGTCTGTCGCCCGACGGCGTGAACGGAGCGACGTCCAAGAGATCCTCGGGCGCCGAGCGGCTGGAGCGGCAGAGACGCACGAAGGCCGCCGCCACCAGTTCGGCGCCACGTTGGTCGAGAAGCGCGTTGACGAAGCCGCGCTCATCGTCCGTCACCGGCTCGCTGAAGACCGGGTCGGCGAGGATGCGTTCGTCGTCGCGGCGCAAGACGTCGTCGGCCGAAGGCGGGCTCGCCCACGTCGCCGCAAGGCCGGCGCTTTGCAGCAGGCGTTCGGTGCGCCTGCGGGCATTGTTGGGCACGATCAGCGCGCTGACGCCCTTGCGTCCTGCCCGTCCCGTCCGCCCGCTTCGGTGCAGGAGCGTCTCCGGGTTGGTCGGCAAGTCGGCGTGGACGACCAGTTCGAGGTTGGGCAGGTCGATGCCGCGTGCCGCGACGTCGGTGGCGATGCAGACTTTTGCGCGGCCGTCGCGCATCGCCTGCAGCGCGTGGCTGCGCTCGTTCTGGCTAAGCTCGCCGGACAGCGCCACGACGGAAAAGTTGCGGTTGTTGAAGCGCGCCGTCAGATGGTTGACGGCGGCGCGGGTGTTGCAGAACACCAATGCATTCTTCGCCTCGTAGTAGCGAAGCACGTTGATGATGGCGTTTTCGCGGTCCGCCTGAGCGACGCTCAGCGCCCGGTATTCGATGTCGAGATGCTGCTTCTCCTCGCCCGAGGCCGAGATGCGTACCGCATCGCGCTGGTAGCCCTTGGCCAGCGTGGCGATGGAGCGCGGCACAGTGGCGGAAAACATCAGCGTGCGGCGATCGGCGGGTGCCGCGTCAAGGATGAATTCCAGGTCCTCGCGAAAGCCGAGGTCGAGCATCTCGTCGGCCTCGTCGAGCACCACTGCCTTGAGCGCCGACATGTCGAGCGAGTTGCGGGTGATGTGGTCGCGCAGGCGGCCGGGCGTGCCGACGACGATGTGGGCGCCGCGCTCCAGCGCGCGCCGCTCGGTGCGCATGTCCATGCCGCCGACGCAGGAGGCTATCGCTGCCCCGGTCAGCTCGTAGAGCCATTCCAGCTCGCGCGTCACCTGCAGGGCCAGTTCCCGCGTCGGCGCGACGGCCAGTGCCATGGGTGCCGCCGCGTGGGAAAAGCGTTCCGCGCCGTCCAGAAGGGTCGGCGCCAAAGCCAGCCCAAAGGCGACGGTCTTGCCGGAGCCGGTCTGGGCCGAAACCAGCGCATCGGCCTGGCCAAGCTCGAGAACCGCTTTCTGCACCGGCGTCAGCTCGACATAGCCGCGTTTTTCCAGCGCCTTTGCCAGCGCGGGAACAATAGCTTCGAAATTGGACATCTTGCTCTTTCGAAATTCGGATTCTGAATACCCGGCGACGGGTAAATGTCGGCAAGCGCCACGGACGGGCGCCACGAGCCAGACGATACCCGTTCGTACTTGGTGCCGATGTCATTGTACAGGGCGGGCGGGTTGGCCTGCTTGCGATTGACTCTGGACGCAAACCGCGTAAAAGCCGGCACCGAACGGGATAGTTTCGATGCGCGGCCTTATGATGGCGCTCCTTGCATTCGACATCCCCGGCCCCAATGCGAACCATTGGGCCGGGTGCGTCGGTGCGTCTCCTCGTTCCAGCACACCCACGTTGTTGCTCAAAAAAACCGGCAAAACGACCACCAAAACGGTCTGATTCCCTTGGCCTAACCACCCTCTCCCGGGTCCGGCCCGGGGGTTGAAACCCGCATCGGCCGGCGGGTTTTCTCCAGAAACCGAGCGGAGAGCGACAGGAGATTTCGATGAGTTTCAAGGTTGCGATCGTCGGCGCCACGGGCAATGTGGGCCGGGAAATGCTTAACATACTGGAGGAACGCGGCTTTCCGGTAAGCGAGGTGGTGGCGCTGGCCTCGCGGCGCAGCCAAGGCACGGAAGTGTCGTTCGGCGACCGCACGCTGAAGGTCAGGGCGCTCGATCAATATGATTTTTCAGACACCGACATCTGCATCATGTCGGCTGGCGGCAACGTCTCAAAGGAATGGTCGCCGAAGATCGGCAAGCAGGGCTGCGTCGTCATCGACAATTCGTCGGCCTTCCGTTACGACCAGGACGTGCCGCTGATCGTTCCGGAAGTGAACCCGGATGCGATCTCGTTGTTCACGCGCAAGAACATCATCGCCAACCCGAACTGCTCGACGGCGCAGCTGGTCGTGGCGCTGAAGCCGCTGCATGACGCTGCCACCATCAAGCGCGTCGTCGTCGCCACCTACCAGTCGGTCTCCGGCGCCGGCAAGGAAGGCATGGACGAATTGTTCACGCAGACGCGCGCTGTGTTCGTCGCCGACACCGTCGACGTCAAGAAGTTCACCAAGCGTATTGCCTTCAACGTCATCCCGCATATCGACGTCTTCCTCGACGACGGCTTCACCAAGGAAGAGTGGAAGATGGTGGCCGAGACCAAGAAGATGCTCGACCCCAAGATCAAGCTGACGGCGACCTGCGTGCGGGTGCCGGTGTTCATCGGTCATTCGGAAGCGGTCAACATCGAGTTCGAAAAGCCGATCACCGCCGATGAGGCGCGCGAGATCCTGCGCGAGGCGCCGGGCTGCCAGGTCATCGACAAGCGCGAGGACGGCGGCTACATCACGCCACTGGAATCGGCCGGCGAGGACGCCACCTTCATCTCGCGCATCCGCGAGGATTCGACCATCGACAACGGCCTTTCGATGTGGATCGTCTCCGACAATCTGCGCAAGGGCGCGGCACTCAATGCGGTTCAGATCGCCGAGCTGCTGGTCGAGCGCGGGCTGATACAGCCAAAGAAGAAGGCGGCGTAGTTTCGCTCACGGCCGTATCGCCGCTATCGCGGCTGGCCCTCCGCGGGGGCGCCGGAAGGCCGGCGGCCCGCAGTCGCGGGCTCGGCCTTCGGCCGTTAGCGCCCTTCTCCCCGCTCACGGGGAAAAGGTTCCGGCAGGAGGATGAGGGGCAGCGCAGGCGTCTCAAATGGCCAGCAAGGTGCCGGCGTCACAGCCGGTTCTCCTCCGCTAGGTCCAACAGCAACTCCAGCGCCTCCTCCGCCCGGTCGGCGGGCACGAACAGGTGATCGTGGTAGAAGGCCGAGACCGGATTGACGCCGATGCCGGCCGCGGCCAGTCGTGCGGTGATGGCGGCGAGGAAGCCGACCGCGTCCAGCGACGAATGGATGTTCAGCGTCAGCATCCGGCAGCGGAACACGGTTTTCAGTCCAGCGGCCTTGGCATGGTCTTCATGCACGATCAGCGTCATGCCCTCGCGCTCGCGAAATAGCATCACCGGGTGGAGCCTGTCGGGAACGGGCGCATCGGGTGGCAACGTGGTGAACACATGAACCCCGGCAAGCAATTCCGGCGTCATTGCCGCCAGCAACTGTTTCAGGTCGGTCTCTCCGGCCATCGATTGCTTTCGTTGTGCGACTAGGCGGCTGCTGCGTCGAGCGCTCGAAGACACTTCTATGGATTTTCGATAACGCCCTCCACCTCACCCCGCAAGGTGGACTTGGCCAGGTTCGTTGCTGACTGAACGTACACACCCAAGGTTCGCCGCTGGAGTGAAAAGAACTGGAGGCATGTCGGATCGCCGTAATGGGCCGCGTCCTTGGTTCGAGCTGGCGGAGGAGCCAGTGCTCACAACGACCGGAGGGAACATCAATGACCATGTCTCAGGCAGCACCCGTCTCATCGCGTGCCTTGTGGGCCGGCCGCGTGCTCAGCGCCGTCGTCGTGCTGTTCATGATCTTCGACGGCGTGATCAAGCTACCGCCGCTCGAAATCGTCACCCAGACCATGGTGCAGCTCGGCTGGCCGGCCGATGCCAATGTCTCGCGCATTCTCGGCATCATTGGACTGGTCTCGACAGCGCTTTACGCGCTGCCGCGCACCTCGGTGCTCGGCGCCATCCTGCTCACCGCTTATCTCGGCGGCGCCGTCGCCACGCATGTGCGGATCGGCAGCCCTTTGTTCTCGCACATACTGTTCGGCGTCTATCTCGGCGCCATCCTCTGGGGTGGCCTGTATCTGCGCGATCCAAGGGTGCGCGGGTTGTTCCCATTCAACCAATAGCGGCGACTTCGAAAGCCGTTCGATGGTGGCCACGCCGCCAGAGCGGGCGCGATCTGCCGCCGCTTTTCTACTCTTTGGATCAAATCGAGTTGGATCAAATCGAGCGCCGCCGGGCGGCAGCCGATCTTCTTCTTTGGATCAAATCGCCTGGTTGCGAGTTAGGAGGTTCAGCGGCGAGGACGGCACCCTGTTGGAGAGGAACGACAATGAAAAAGGTGATGATCTTGATGGCCTTGCTGGTACCGCTCGGTGCCTGCTCCCGCACTGAGCAAGGCGCGGCAGTTGGTGGCCTGGGCGGTGCGGCGGTCGGCGCTGCGGTGGCCGGCAACCCAACCAAGGGCGCGGTGATCGGTGGTGCGGCCGGCGCTTTGGCCGGTGCGCTGATCGGCCGTGCCAGCGAAAGCGGCCAGTGCCGTTATCGCGATCGTAACGGTCGTGTGTACGTTGCGAGTTGCCCAGAGGGCTATTGATCGGGCCGCACCATGCGGACGAACAGCAAAACGGCGGGCAAGGCCCGCCGTTTCGTGGTTGTGGAGATGATTTATTCGGCGCTGGCGGCTTCCGCCTCGGCCGGCGCGGCTGCAGCGGCGGCAACGGCCGCGGCGGCATCTTCCTGCGCCTTCTTCAGCAAGGCTGCGCGCTCCTGCGCCTTCTTGCCGGGCTCGGCCTTCTTCGGGTTGGAGCGGGCTTCGCGCTTGGCGATGCCGGCTTCATCGAGGAAGCGCAGCACGCGGTCGGTCGGCTGGGCGCCATGCGACAGCCAATGCTTGACGCGCTCGGCGTCGACCTTGACGCGTTCGCCGTCCTTGGGCAGCAGCGGGTTCCACGAGCCGAGCGACTCGATGAAACGACCGTCGCGCGGCGAACGCGCGTCGGCGACGACGACATGGTAATAGGGACGCTTCTTCGAGCCCGCACGGGCCAATCGGATTTTCAGTGGCATTTCTCTTCTCCTAAAGCTCTGATTTGGTTGATCGGTTGGTGGCTGGTCCTCAGCCGGTTCTCGTCACGCCGTTGGATGCGGCGATCTGCTCGTGATGGCGGATCACTTCGCAGACGACGAAGTTCAGGAATTTCTCCGCGAAATCCGGGTCGAGATGGGCGTCCTTGGCCAGTTGGCGAAGACGGGCGATCTGCTCCTGCTCGCGCGCCGGGTCGGCAGGCGGCAGGCCATGTTCCGCCTTCAGCACACCGACTGCCTTGGTGCAGCGGAAGCGCTCGGCCAGCATGTGGATCAGCGCCGCGTCGATATTGTCGATCGAGGCGCGATAATTGGCCAGCGCCGCACGCGCGTCCGCCATGTCCTTCTCTTCGTTCATGGCGCTCTCACTTCTTCTTGCCCAGGCCATTCTTGCCAAGCATTGGCAGCCCGCCACCACCCGGCAGGCCGGGAAGTTTCATGCCGCCGGGCAGCCCAGGCAGGCCACCGCCACCGGGAAGACCACCGGGCAGGCCCTTCATGCCGCCGAGCCCGGCCGCCTGCGCCTGCTTCTGCAAGGCTTCGAGCTGCTTCGGGTCCATCTTGGAGAGATCCGGCATGCCGCCGCCCATCATGCCGCCTCCGGGACCGCCTGGGCCGCCAGGCATCATGCCGCCGAGCCCCATCTTGGAAGCGAGGCCGCCCATCATGCCGCGCATCAGGCCGCCGCCTTTGCCCTTGCCGCCCATCGCCTTCATCATGTCGGCCATGCCGCGATGCATCTTCAACAGTTTGTTGATTTCGGCCGCGTCGGTGCCCGAGCCGGCGGCGATGCGCTTCTTGCGCGAGTGCTTCAGAATATCGGGGTTGGCGCGCTCCGCCTTGGTCATCGACGAGATGATGGCGAGCTGGCGGCCGAACATCTTGTCGTCGAGACCGGCGGCGGCCATCTGATCCTTCATCTTGCCCATACCGGGCATCATCCCCATGATGCCCCCCATGCCACCCATTTTCGACATTTGCTGAAGCTGGCCGGCGAGGTCGTTCAGGTCGAACTTGCCCGACTGCATCTTCCTGGCCATCGCCGCCGCCTGTTCGGCGTCGATGTTCTCGGCCGCCTTCTCGACGAGGCTGACGATGTCGCCCATGCCGAGGATGCGGTCGGCGATACGCTTGGGATGGAATTCCTCCAGCGCGTCCATTTTTTCGCCGGTGCCGATCAGCTTGATCGGCTTGCCGGTAACGGCGCGCATCGAGAGCGCCGCACCACCGCGGCCGTCGCCGTCCATGCGGGTCAGCACGAGGCCGGTGATGCCGACGCGCTCGTCGAAGCTTTTTGCCAGATTGACGGCGTCCTGGCCGGTCAGCGAATCGGCAACCAGCAGGATCTCGTGCGGCGACGACATCTTCTTGATGTCGGCCATCTCGACCATCAGCGGCTCGTCGATGTGGGTGCGGCCGGCAGTGTCGAGGATGACGACGTCATGGCCGCCGAGCTTGGCCGCCTGCACGGCGCGGCGGGCGATATCGACCGGCGTCTGGCCGGCGACGATCGGCAATGTGGCGACCTTGACCTGCTCGCCGAGCTGGCGGAGCTGCTCTTGCGCGGCGGGACGCCGCGTGTCGAGCGAGGCCATCAAAACCTTCTTGTTTTGACGGTCGGTGAGGCGCCTGGCGATCTTGGCCGAGGTCGTCGTCTTGCCGGAACCCTGCAAGCCGACCATCATGATGACGACCGGAGCCGGTGCATTGAGATCGATGGCGACGCCCTCGGCGCCGAGCATCTCGACCAGTTCGTCATGGACGATCTTGACGACCATCTGGCCGGGCTTGATCGACTTGACCACGGCGGCGCCGACGGCCTTCTCGCGCACCTTGTCGGTGAAGGAACGCACCACTTCCAGGGCCACGTCGGCCTCGAGCAACGCACGGCGCACCTCGCGCAGCGCCGCCGAGACATCAGCCTCCGACAAGGCGCCGCGGCCGGTGAGGCCATTCAGGATCGAACCAAGGCGCTCTTGCAGGGACTCAAACATTGGTCAACCCACCGCGCGACAGCGCCTTGGATTGATTTTGATCCCTGTCGGGCCGATGGCCCTCCACGCTTCTTGTGCGTTCCTGTAGCGATTCAAACATTCTTTTTCCTTTTCCCTGGCACCCGGATGTGCCCGAGAGGTAATGCGTTCGCGCCAACTGTCCAAACAAAAGCCGGTCCGGGCAAAAGCCCAAAGCCAAAAAGCACCCGGGGGCGCACAGCGCTGCCGGGTGTTGGCCTCCGGGATCGATTTACAGCACTTCACCTCAAGGAGGTTTCGGCGTCCCGGTCGGTTTGCTCGGAGGAATACTCGTCGCGGATTTCGCGGCGTGTAGACAGGAAATCGGCCGCAGAGTCAAGCTTTGGTCAGGCTTTGCGCCAAATATGCTCGGGGCGGCCAGGCAAGGCGCATCAGCGCACGCCGCCGGCGAGCGGCATATCCGGCTCGACCTTCAGCGGTGAGCGCGGATGCAAAAGCAACAGAACAGTCAACAGGCTGCTGACGATGCCGATCACGGCGATGAGGACGGCGTCTAAAGTCGTCCAGCCGGCGGATTCGAGCGGCTTGGCGTTGAACAGGGCGAAGGAATTATAGCTTTGCTGGTGCGAAATCAGCAGGAAACCGGTCAGATTGTTGCCGAGATGGGCGCCGAAGCCGGCACCGAGATTGCCGGTCGCATAGACCAGAAGGGTCAGCAACAGCGCAAAGGCGGCGATCGAGGCCAGCACGCAGGCATTGATGGCGGCGCTCGAACCTGGGCTCCAGTGCAGGGCGGTGAACAGCAATCCCGGCAGCAGCGCCCAGATGAAAGGGTTCTGGAACCGGCTCGCCAGGCCCCTGAGCAGATAACCGCGAAAAAGCATCTCCTCCGACGAGGTCTGCAGAAAGGTCAGGGCGGCGATCGGGATCAGGAACAAAAGCCACGAGGACAGGCCGATCGCGCCGCGCGCGATGTCGGGCTGCAAACCATAAAGCAGGATCTCGGAAAGCAGCGAGGTGATCAGCACCGCGGTCAACCCTTTCAGGAACCCCGCCCAAGAAATGCGCCGGCTGACGCCAATCAGGGCGGTCAGCTTCTCGCGATGGATCCAGCGCATTGCAGCCCAAAGGCCGAGCCAGATTCCGACAAATGAAGCCAGCGCCGCGAGGATGCCCGCAGGAGAGGCCATGAAATCCTGCACCGCTCCTCCACCTGGCGAGGCGGTGCCAGATGACGCCTGCCAAACGGCAAAGGCATATGTGCCGCCGAACAGCACGGCGGCAGTGATTCCGAGCCAGAACAGGATGACCACCACCGCTCCAAGCAGAAGCCGCGGCAAAGTGGTCTTGTTGTTGGTGGTGTGCCGGTACTGTTGGAAGGCGGTTGGGTCGATCGTCACGCGGGCTCGCTGGCTGGTGCTTCGGCTCGCAAGGTCTAGAACATCGGCCGCAATGTGGAAACCGGTATTGCAGCGGCAGTACCGGCTTGTGGCAGTGTCGGCAGTGCGAGCGGCCGCCGCTATAGGCGACCGCCCTGTTTGTATCGTCAGCGCTCGACGTACATGATGCGCCTGGTGCCTGGATCGACCAGTGCCGGCTGGCCGTTCACATAGACATAGCGGTAATCATAGTCCGGAATCTCGCGCAGCTCGACGGTGTCAGGCAACGTCGCGCCGGTCACCACCTCGCCCTCGAGATAGACCGGTTCGAGCCGATGCGTACGGACATAGGTGCGGATCTCGGCCGGCGGTCTGCGGATAGGCTCGATCGCCTCGCCGGCAACGATCGCTCCGGTATAGGTGTCGGAATATTCGGCGCTATCGGCAGGCGGTGTCACGACGGCAATGTCAGCGCTGGCCGGACGCTGTGTCAGGACCACACGGCTGCCGCCGAAATCGGCCGTCACATAGTCGGAATAGACCCAGCCCTGGCCGTTGGCCTCGGCGATGGTGCACCATTTGCTATTGGCGATGCAGCCGTCGAGCGTCGCCGACTGGCCGGCCGCGAGCACACCGATGACCGGATATTGCGGGCCGGGGCCGGCGCGTACATTGAGATCGGTGATGGCCGAGACGGCGGTGTCGGCCAAAGCAGAGCCCGACATCGCTATGAGCGCTCCGGCCACCGCCGGAAACAATATGCGTTTCATGGTTTTCTCTCCGTTTCACAGTCCCTCGGGACCGAAAACGAAGCAAAGCCGCATGCGTTCCGGCTAAAAGGCTTCGGCCGGCTCACGATTTGTTCCAGTCGTTTTCGGCAGGTCGGTCAAAAGCTCGTGAACAAAAGCAAGTTTTTGCGCCGCCACGTCCGAGATGACGAAGGGATAGAGATCGGGCAGGCCCATACAGCGGTTGATCGAGTTGGACGCCTCCGACAGCACCAGCCAGCGCTCGAGAATCCTTTCGAAGGGCTCTGGCCTGGGGGCGGGTTCCGATGGTGCCGGCTGCAACTTGCCGCCGGTATCGGCGCGCGGCAGCTCGTTGGCTTCAACGGTTTCCAACCGGCCGAGCGGGAAATTCAGGGCATGCACCATCTCCAGCGTGTCGGTGATGTGCATGTGATGCGCCCATGTCTCGGCCCAGTCCTCCCATGGGTGCGACGTCGCATAGGCCGAGATATGGCGCTGCTGCCAGTCGGGCGGCGCGCCATCGGCATAATAGGTCTTCAGCGCCTGTTCGTAATCGGCGCGCTCGTCGCCGAACAAAGCGCGAAAACCGGCAAGCCTTTGCGGATCGTCGCGGATCAGGCGGTCCCAGTAATAATGGCCGAGTTCATGGCGGAAATGGCCGAGCAGCGTGCGGTAGTTCTCGCCCATCTCGACGCGCCGTCGCTCGCGCTCTGCCGAATCCGCCTCGGCGACGTTGAGCGTGATCCGGCCGTTGTCGTGGCCGGTCAAGATACGCTCGCCGCCGGGACCGCCGCCGATCGGATCGGCAAGAAAATCGAAAGCGAGGCCGATCTCGTCGCCGGGATTCTGCTTGGGTGCGACCGGCAGGCCGAAGGCGAGCAGCGAATACACGGCACGCTTCTTTGCCGCCTCGACACGGATCCAGCGGCGGCGGTTGCCGTCGACCGACAGATCCGGAATCAGCTGGTTCAGCGCACAGGCGCGGCAGAAGGCGTGGCCGGGCTCCGCCATCCAGTTGCAGGCGCATTCGTCGGCATTGGTGCAATGGAAGACGTCGCCGCCGGACAGCGCGAAGCGCGCATGCTCGGGATCGTAGACCACGAGGCTGGCGCAGTTCAGGCATTGCGCGTTCTCGAAATAGAGACGGTGGCCGCAATGCGGGCAGTCGAAAAGCTTCATTGGCGTCTCAAATCATTCGAAATGCGAAGGACAATACGAACAGGAGAACGCCAAACGCCTGTCAGCTGCCCACGTTCCTGCCGGCCGACGCTATTTTGCCGCAAGCTGGGCGACGACCTCCTTGGCCACTGCCGCGCCCGATAGCCTGGCGCCGCCGCAGGTCTGCATCAGCGGACCGGCCAAATGCTCGCCGGCGAAGAAGATCTTTTCCGCCACCGGCTGCATCAGCGTGGCGCGCGCTTGCGAGCGGCCTGGCCGCGCCGCCGCATAGGCGCCGCGCACGAACCGCTCAGCGCCCCAATTGGTCATCATCGCGCGTCCGACATGTTTTCGCACGTCGCCGCCAAAGATGCCGCAGAGCCGGTCGACGACGAAGTCGATGCCGGCCGCCTCGCCCGCCGCCGACATCTCCCAGGCGAAATCGCCGCCGACGAAACCGACCATCAGATCGAGGTCGAAGGGAAAGCAGAGGAAGTAGATGTCGTGTCTGGCCAGCCGCTCGATCAGCAAATCGTCGAACGGCTCCAGGCCGAGCCTTGTACCGGATATTTCGACCGGCAGCTTGGTCAGCATGCCCATCGGCAGGTCAAAGAAGGCGGCGAAATGCGCGTCGGGGAGTGCAGGCGAGAACGCAATCTCCTCGAAGGCGAGCACTGCCGGCGAGGCGGTGACGATAACCGCCTTGGCGCAGATGGTACCGCGATCGGTGACGCAGGCTACGCCCGGCCCATCCCAGACGATCTTGCGCACCGGCGTCGACAGTGCCACCGGCACATCGGCGCCGAAGCGCGCAACCAGCGTACCGAAGCCTTCCCTGGTGAAATAGTTCGGATCGAGATCGGCGGCCGCCTGAAAGTCGCGGATCGATATCTCGTCCTCGTCGGCGCCGAAATCCATCGGCCCGGCGAAGGTTGCGGCGGCGCGCGGCGCGTGTCCCTTGGCGAGCAATGCCGAAAGACAGTCGTCGTCGCCTTCCCTCACCTGATGTGCCGCCACCAGTTCGAACAGCCTTGCGTCGGCAACCTTCATCGCCGCCTCTTCGGCTTCGCTTGCCTTTCGCTCGCGGTAGTAGAGATGATCGACATTCATGTCGTGGTGATGAAGCGTCCAGGCGGCGGCTTTCGCCTCGGGAAAATAAGGATTGCGGTCCGCGGCATGCAACCAGGCGCAGCCGATGTCGAACGGCACGCCGAAATGCTGATCGCTGGTCCAGGCGCGGCCGCCAATGCGGTTCATCGCTTCCAACAATTTGAAGGAAAAACCGGCAGCGCGCAGGGTCTTGGCAGCCGAAAGCCCGGCTGAACCGGCGCCGATGATCACGACGTCAACGTCTTCCATGCTTATTCTGCCCCCGCCACAATAATTACTTGATCGTAGGCAAATTCCCGGGCGTCCGCCAGTGTGGTGGATTTGAGGTTCCTGCTGTATTGAGTGCATCGGCGTGGCGCCGGGGCAGTGACAAGCAGGTGTTTCGCAGGCAAGTTCGCAATTGGGAACGTGATTCAGGCAACCAGGAGAGCAGCATGGCATTTCTTGCCAAGAAGATGTTTGTAGTGGCCACGGTGGTGGCGGTGCTTGCGCTGGCGACGGGCGCGCAGGCGGCCAGCTGTGGCAAGAGCGGCGCCGGCTTCGAGGCGTGGAAACCGGAGTTCGCCGCGGAGGCCAAGGCCGACGGCGTCGGCTCGAAGGGTCTGGCCGCTCTGGCTCGCGCAACCTACGCGACAAAGACGATCTCCGTCGACCGCGCCATCCATAAGGCTTTCAGCGGCTCGGTGGAAGCTTTCATGAAGCGCCGTGGCGCGTCCGCGATCATTGCCAGGGGCCGTGCGCTGAAGAAGGCCAATGCTGCGCTGTTCGACAAGATCGAACAGAATTACGGCGTGTCGCCGGGCGTGTTGCTCGCCATCTGGGGCATGGAGACCGGCTTCGGTTCCGCCATGGGCAACCAGAATACGGTCTCCGCCATTTTAACGCTTGCTTATGACTGCCGCCGTCCGGAGTTCTTCTACCCGCATGCCATTGCGGCCCTGAAGCTGGTTGATCGCGGAGCGTTGAGCGCCTCGTCGGTCGGTGCCGCGCATGGCGAGATTGGTCACACGCAGTTCCTGCCCGGAAATGTTTTGACATATGGCGTAGGTAACAAAAACCTGCGCGACAAGGCCACTGCGTTGGCTTCTACCGCCAACTTCCTCAAGAGTCATGGTTGGCGACCGGGCGCCAGCGCGCAGGCGAATATCGGTGCAATTGCCGGCTGGAATTCCGCGAGCGTCTACCAACAGGCCATCGCCCATATCGCCGACGCGATCGACGGCGGCTGACTAGAAATGTCCGTTCGACAAAAAGCCCGGCCGTGTGCCGGGCTTTTTTGTCGGTGCGTGTGGCATGCCAAGAGCGGCGAGCGCCTGGGCTCTCAATTGTTCACGTAACCGCCGCCCAATGGGCATTTCTTGGAAGCGGGAACCTCGAAGGAGCCTGAGTAAACATTTGAGCAGGTACGGAACTTGGAGTTCGGTGGCGTTGAAGGAGCCGCCTTTGGCCTGCCCTCGATCACCGTCGGGACTCCGGCAGCTTGCGAGTAGCTGCCGCCCAAGGGGCATTTCTCGGAAGCGGCAACCTCGAAGGAGCCGGTGATAACATTTGAGCAGGTACGGAATTTGGGGTTCCGCGGCGCCGGGGTGGCCCTAGCAGCCGCCTTTGACTTGCCCTTGATGACCAGCCAGATTTCGGTCGATTGGTCGAGCTGTAGGCTGTTTATGTCGGAGTAGCTGATGCGTCCGGTGCGCACCCCTTCGGCAAGGCGCTGGCAGAACAGGGCCGGCATGCGCTCCTGCGAGACGCCCATGAAGGAGGCGATATCGTGCTTGAGCGTGATGCCCCATGCGTGGACAGCGGTGACACATCCGCCCAAGTTCGCGCCCGGGTTGCGTTTCGCGCTTGCCTCTGACAACTGGCACACCGTCAAGGCGGTGACCGTTGCAAGCAGAATAAAAACACCATTTTTCATTGTCAAAAGCCCCCATACAGCAAGCGGGAACTTAGATGAAGTCGCCAAAAGGTCAAACAGAACTCTTTTGAGGTGGTTTAATTTCTGTTATATTAGAAGTAACAAATAAAACCCGGCGTCTCCGCCGGGTTTCTCGAACCGTTTCAGCTTTCACGGGATCGGTGGAGCGGCCCCAGGGTGCTGTTCAGATGTCAGCTTTTTCGACTACGCGCCGCCAGCGTGCGCAGCCTGAGCGCGTTGAGGCGGATGAAACCTTCGGCATCCTTCTGATCATAGGCGCCGCGGTCGTCCTCGAAGGTGACCAGCGCATCGGAATAGAGCGTCTTCCTCGACTTGCGGCCGGTGACAATCACGTTGCCCTTGTAGAGCTTCAACCGCACGGTGCCTTCAACGTCTTCCTGGCTCTTGTCGATCATCGCCTGCAGCATCAGCCGCTCGGGCGCGAACCAGAAGCCGTTATAGATCAGCTCGGCATAGCGCGGCATGAACTCGTCCTTGAGATGGGCGGCTCCGCGGTCGAGCGTGATCGATTCGATCGCCCGGTGGGCCGATATCAGGATGGTGCCGCCGGGGGTCTCGTAGACGCCGCGCGATTTCATGCCGACGAAACGGTTCTCGACCAGATCTAGCCTGCCAATGCCGTTGTCGCGGCCGAGATCATTGAGCGCCGCCAGCATCGTCGCCGGCGACAGTTTCTTGCCGTCGAGCGCGATCGGATCGCCCTTGAGGAATTCGATCTCGATCTCGGTGACCTCATCCGGCGCATCCATCGGCGATATGGTGCGCTGGTGGACGAATTCCGGCGGCTCGCTCCACGGGTCCTCTAGCACCTTGCCCTCGGAGGAGGAGTGCAGAAGGTTGGCGTCGACCGAGAACGGCGCATCGCCCTTCTTGTCCTTCGGCACCGGGATCTGGTGCTGCTCAGCGAAGTTGATCAGGTCGGTGCGCGACTTGAACGACCAGTCGCGCCAGGGTGCGATGACCTTGATGTCGGGGTTCAGCGCATAAGCGGAAAGCTCGAAACGCACCTGATCGTTACCCTTGCCGGTGGCCCCATGCGCGATCGCGTCGGCGCCGGTCTCCCTGGCGATCTCGACAAGATGTTTCGAGATCAGCGGCCGGGCGATCGAGGTGCCGAGCAGATAGCTGCCTTCATAGACGGCGTTGGCGCGGAACATCGGGAAAACGAAATCGGATACGAACTCCTCGCGGACATCTACGATGCGGATGTCCTTGATGCCCATCATCTCGGCCTTGCGCCTAGCCGGCTCCAGTTCGCCACCCTGGCCGAGATCGGCGGTGAAGGTGACGACCTCGGCGCCGAGCTCGGTCTGCAGCCATTTCAGGATGATCGAGGTATCGAGGCCGCCGGAATAGGCGAGCACGACTTTCTTGACGGGTTTTGCTTTCGACATGGTGGGCAGTTCCGCGACAGGGGTTCTTCGCGGGCGAGGTATCACGGCGTTTTAGGCCAGCGCAAGGGACGAACGATGCCTGGACCAGATGCTGTATCGCTCAGAGGCTGGCGAGCACACGGGTCCTGCGCTATGGCTGCGCCGTCTTTTGCCGCTACGAGACGAGCCATGTCCTTCATCCCCGACAGTACGACGCTTATCCAGTTTTCCATCGCCACCTTCATCCTGGCGATCACACCCGGGCCTGACATGACGCTGTTCGTCTCGCGCACGCTGAGCCAGGGCCGTGCCACCGGCTTTGCCTCGATGGCCGGCGCCTTGTGCGGCACACTAATTCACACCACGCTGGTGGTGGTCGGCGTCTCGGCGCTGATCGTCGCCTCGCCGATGGCGTTCTTCGTGCTGAAGATTTTCGGCGCCGGCTATCTGGTCTTCCTGGCATGGCAGGCGATCACAAAAGGGTCGGCGTTTTCACCGGAGAAGAAGAGCGGGCCGCAGATCTCGCTGTTCCGCAGCTGGGCCGCGGGGCTCGGGGTCAATCTGCTCAACCCGAAGATCATCCTGTTCTTCATGACCTTCCTGCCGCAATTCGTCTCCGCGCATGATCCCAACGCGCCGGGAAAGCTGTTCTTCCTCGGCGCGATGTTCGTCGTGCTGGCGATCCCGGTGACGGCGCCGATGGTGCTGGCGGCGGAAAAATTCTCGGCCGCGATGAAATCCAGCCCGCGTGTGACCCGCGTCGTCGACTATCTGTTTGCCGGAGTTTTTTCGGCCTTCGCGCTCAAGATCCTGACCGCCCAGGCGAAATAGGTACTTTGCGCATGATCCTTTCCGAACCTTTGGTTCGGGTCATGCGCTGATCTGGCGCCAGCTTCCGGCCGAGCGCCCGGCGCTCAGCCAGTAGAAAATACCGCCGACCATACCGCAGCCGATCACCGCCAGCATGACGCTGGTGTTGGTAACCTCGAAATTGGCATCGGCCGTCTGGTGGACGAAGCCGAGGAAGACCGCCGCCACCGCCGCGCCCGCCAGTGCATAGAACAGCCAGTCCCGCCGGCCAAGGATCTCGGAAATCAGGATGGCGATCGCCGCCGGCATGAAAGCGAAATAGGCGACGAACAGCCCGACGAAGGGGACTGAAAACCACAGCGAAGCCTGCGCCGCCGGTTGCGTCTCGTCCGTCATCAGCCCAAGAGACGCCAGGAACATGATGTTAAGGAAGGCGCTTGCCGCCAGCGAAGCAACGCCATAGCCGACAAGGATGACGGCGAAGCGGATCAGATAGGCGACGACGCGATTCACACCTCGCCATGCCCCGCGATCATCATCGCTTCCAGCGCCAGCCGGTCGACCTTGCGCATACGCTCGGAGTCCGACTTGAGCTGACCGCAGGCGGCGAGGATATCGCGGCCGCGCGGCGTGCGGATCGGCGAAGCATAGCCGGCATTGTTGATGTAGTCGGCGAATTTCTCGATCGTCTCCCAGTCCGAGCACTGGTAGTTGGTGCCCGGCCACGGATTGAACGGAATCAGATTGATCTTGGCTGGGATGCCCTTGAGCAACTTGACCAGCGCCTTGGCGTCCTCGATCGAATCGTTGACGTCCTTCAGCATCACATATTCGAAGGTGATCCGCTTGGCGTTGGAAAGGCCGGGATAGGCCCGGCAGGCAGCGATCAGCTCGTTGAGCGGATACTTCTTGTTGATCGGCACCAAAAGGTCGCGCAGATCGTCATTGGTGGCGTGCAGCGAGATCGCCAGCATCACACCGATCTCCTCGCCGGTGCGGAAGATCTCGGGCACGACACCCGATGTCGAGAGCGTGATGCGCCTCTTCGACAGGGAAAGCCCATCGCCGTCGGATGCGATCAGCAGCGCCTTCTTCACCGCCTCGAAATTATAGAGCGGCTCGCCCATGCCCATCATGACGATGTTGGACACTTTCCGGCCCTCGGCCGGCACGATGGCGCCGTCGGGTGTGTCGCGGTCGGGGAAATCGCCGAGCCGGTCGCGGGCGGTCAAAAGCTGGGCGAGGATTTCCTCGGCGGTCAGGTTGCGCACCAGCTTCTGCGTGCCGGTGTGGCAGAAGGAGCAGGTCAGGGTGCAGCCGACCTGCGACGAGATGCAGAGCGTGCCGCGGCCTTCTTCGGGAATGTAGACGGTCTCGATCTCGACCGGCCGGCCGGCGCCGCGCGGCGGAAAGCGGAACAGCCATTTGCGCGTGCCGTCGGAGGAAATCTGCTCCTCGACGATCTCGGGCCTGGCAACGGTGAAATGCCTGTCGAGCGCGGCGCGCAGATCCTTGGAGATGTTGAACATGCCGGCAAAGTCGGAAACGCCGCGCACATAGATCCAATGCCAGAGCTGTTGGGCGCGCATTTTCGCCTGGCGCTCCGGCACGATGCCGGCGGCGACGAGGGCGGCCCCGAGTTCGGCGCGCGTCAGGCCGATCAGCGACGGCTTTTCAGGCGTCGTGCGGGTGCGCAACGCGTCACGCGCGCCCTCAGTGGTAAGATCGAATGAAAGGGTCATTGTTGCGCCAATATAAGCGATTTGCGGCCGAATACAGCATCGTGCCCGAAATGAAGCGCGGCGCATAGCACAGGTTCGCGGCGGAGTCATGCAGGTGGTCTTTCCTTTCTCCCCTGGGAGAAGGTGGCCCGAGCGTAGCTCGGTCGGGGGTGTTCAGCTTGGCGCCGACCGCGTTCCGTCCAACACCCCTCTTCCGTCTCGGCGCTGCGCGCCGATCCACCTTCTCCCACAAGGAGGGAAGGGAAGACCGCGCCTAACCGCCTACTTGCACTTGGCGATCGAGGCCAGCGCCGCCGAGATGCCCTTCAGCGAGAAGACGTAAGTGGTGGTGTTGCCGCGGCCGGACTTGGCCGACACCTTCATGTCGGTGCCGGTCTTCATCGCGGCGATCAGCACCGGCTCCTCGGCGGCGTTCTCGACCCAGGCCGACTTGCCGCGCGTGAACATCGAGAAAGACTTCTTGTCGATGGTGACGGTGGCCTTGGAACCCTCCTGGAAGGTATAGCCGGCAATGAATTGCGGCTCGTAGGACACCTGCTGCCCCGGCCGCTGGCTGACGAAGAAGAACATGTCGCCGTGATCGAGCGTCGGCGGCTGCTTGTCGGTTGGCACGGTCAGGACATAGCAGACCTTGCCGCCGCCCGACGCCTGATAGCTGTAGGTGCCCCAGGCATTATGCTGGCCGATCTTGGTGGCCGACTGCGCCAGCGCGGGCGCCGTCAGGGCCACCAGGGCCAGGCTGGAAACTATAGCAATCAATCCGCGCATCGCTTTTCCCGTATTCCACTGGTGCGGCGGCAGGCCGGCTCGGCGTCCTGCCCGTCGCTTCATTTTGATTTAATCTGGGTTACCAAACGGTGAATTTCCCCTGAGAAAAGGATGTTCACGCCAGGAAACCGCCGCCGTCTTCGCGCTGCCGCTCGAAAAAGCGGCTGGCGCACTGTCCCTTCCGCGACTTGGAGGCCACGAAAACGGCAAGAGTTTGACTTTTCAAGCAGCTAGGTTTCGCGGCGATTCCCGCTTTTCTTGAGGTACGTGACGAATTTCCCTGCAGGCGGTACCATGTCTGCGTTCGTCGCCACGGCACTCGGCCAGGGTGCCCTCCTTGGCGGCTTACGGGAGATTTGGCCATGGCCATTTCCGAGACAGTCCTGATCCTCGCGGGCGGCACAGTCGTCCTGGCGATCGTGTTCGGCATTCGTGTCGCCGTCCGCGCGGCGGCTAGCGGCGCGGTTCCCCGGTCGGATGGCGGAGAGGCGGCGGGCGGATCGGGCGCGTCCGACGTGCCCGGGGTCATTGCGCTACCGCCTTTGATTTTCCTCGGCTTCCTGGCGGCGGCAACCGTGCTCGAGGTGCTCGCGCCGCTCCCTGTCATGGCCGGGCAGGCGCTCGCCCGCTATCTGGCCGGCGCCGTGCTCGCGGTGTGCGGCTTCGTGTTCCTCTTTATGGCGGCGGGCCGCTTTCAGGCCGCTGGAACCAACATACCACCGACCTTGCCAACGACGGCGCTGGTCGTCGACGGTATCTATCGGCGGACCAGAAACCCGTTATATCTGGGAGCGACCCTCATCTATCTGGGCCTCGGCGTCGCCGCCGGAAGTCTTTGGGCTATCGCGCTCGTCATCCCCCTGCTGTGGGTGATCAATACCGGCGTCATCGCGCCGGAAGAGCGCTATCTCGAGCGGAAGTTCGGAGATGCCTATCGCGCCTACAAGGCGCGGGTGCGGCGGTGGGTTTGACGGCCGGAAAGTCTCGCGCGATTTTTTGCGCCGTGCCGGCTCAGCTCTTGTCGGCGATGGCCTGTTTGGCGGCGAGCCGGTGCGCGGGCGTGATGTGGGCGCTGACGGTTGTGATCGCGGCGGTCAGCACGGCGATGTCGTCGGTGAAGCCAAGCCCAACGATAAAATCGGGGATGACGTCCGTCGGCAGTACGAAATAGCCGAGCGCAGCCAGCAATGTGCCCTTGGCGCGAAGCGGCGTTTTCTTGTCCATGGCGCAGTAATAGGCGGCGACCACCTCTTCCATAAACGGGATATGCCGGGCGGCTTTCTTCGCCGTACGCCAGAACTTGTCGCGCACTTCACTCTCGTTGCCCGGCTTGCTGCCGGGGCCGAAGAAATCAAAACCGGATTTTTGCGCCATCAATCTCTCCGTGCGGCCGTCGCGTGACTTCACGCATGACCGCGAGGCAAAATGTGGTGAAAGCCGAACCTCGCTGCAAGGTGCAGATAGGCTCAGCCGCCGAAATAGCGGTTCATCTTTCTGGCCAGATCGAAATCCAGCGCCGTCAGGCCGCCGGCGTCGTGCGTGTTGAGGGTCACGTTTACCGTCTTGTAGACGTTCGACCAGTCGGGATGGTGGTCCATCTTCTCCGCCGCCAGGGCGACGCGGGTCATGAAGGCAAAGGCTTCGGAGAAATTCTTGAAGGTGAAGGTGCGGGTGATCGAGCCGCCATCCTTGGCCAGCGACCAGCCTTCGAGGCCGGCAAGTTCGGCGCGGATCGCCTCTTTTGCTAGTTTCTCCCTGGTCATATCCGCCTACCGCATGATCCGCGAAGCGTCGGCGGCGCCGACCAAACGGCTGGCGATGCGGTTGTCGGCACCTGAAAGCGGCCAGGCCTCCTCGACGACGTAAGGCCCGCCACCGACCGAATCGCGCGACGACATCAGCACGAAGCGGCCGACCCGGAACGGCAGCGTCGAAAAATTGCCGCGTGCCGACAGGTACTGGGCGACATCGAGCGGGCTCGAATTGCGCAGGCGGGCCAGCGTCACATGCGGCATGAACTTGCGCGGGTCGGCCGGGATGCCGAGCCGCTGGCAGATGCGCACGATCTCGGCCTGCAACGCGGAAAGATCGGGCGAAGCGGCGACCCCGGCCCACACCGCATGCGGCTTCTTCTGGCCGAAGGCGCCGACGCCGGACAGCGTCAGCGGGAAGGAGGAGCGGTGAACACGGTCGAGCGCGTTGGCGATTTCGTCGGCGACATGGCCCTCGACATCGCCGATGAAGCGCAGCGTCAGATGGTAGTTCTCGACGTCGATCCAGCGGGCTCCGGGCAGGCCGCCCCTGAGCAGGGACAGCGAAAGAGCGGCATCACGCGGTATTTCGAGGGCGGTAAAAAGACGCGGCATGGGAAGCCTCCTGTCCTCGAATCGAACTCTTGCACCTAGCGAATCATCGATATTCGAACGGGGCAAGCGGTTTGTTGGTCGCAGGGCTGCCTAAAAGCTTCCCCTACGGAATGTAGTGCGGCGGCGAACCCTCGCCTTCAGGAATTACCCCGCACCGTTGCAATGGCCTTCTCCACACCGGGCAGGATACCCTCGACGATGCGGTCGACGCCTCCGGCGTTCGGATGAAGGCCGTCCTCGAGCTGCAGGACGGATTGACCAGCGATGCCCTCGAGAATGAAAGGATAGAGCGGCACGCCGTATTTTTCAGCCAGTCGCGGAAAGATTGCGTCGAACGCCTTCTGGTAGTCGGCGCCGAGATTGGGCGCCGCGCGCATTCCGGCAAGCAAAACGGCGATCTTGCGCTGCTTCAGTTTTGCCAGCATGGCGTCCAGGTTTTTTTCCGCTATGGCGGGCGAAACGCCGCGCAGCATGTCGTTGGCGCCGAGCTCCAGGATGACGAGTTGCGTTCCGTCCGGCACCGACCAGTCGAGCCGTGACAGGCCGCCGCTCGTCGTATCGCCGGAGACGCCAGCATTGGCGACCGTGACATCGTAGCCCTTGGCGCGAAGCGCCGCCTGCAGCTTTTCGGTGAAGCCCTGACCTGGCCCGAGGCCATAACCCGCCATCAAGCTGTCGCCTAAACCGACAATGGTGAAGGGTTCGGTGCTCGCCGACGAAATGGCGCCGCAAACGGCGAGGAAAAGGGCGAAGGCTGCGGCAAAGGTGTGTTTGAAAGCCATGCGGCAGGCCCCATATGAACCAGGAACATCTGTTGGCGAAGGCGGGTTTTCATCTTTGTCGAGCATCGGATGCTCTAGCCTTCATCCTCCATATAGGACGATTTGATTTTGGAAGAAGCCGTCATTTCGCTGAAAGACGTATCGCTGACGCTCGGTGAAGGTGGCTCCTCGGTCCATGTGCTGAAGGGCGTCAGCCTCAATGTGGCGGGCGGCGAGGCGACAGGCATCGTTGGACCCTCCGGTTCGGGAAAGTCGACACTGCTGATGGTTTTGGCTGGGCTTGAAAGGGTCGATTCGGGCACGGTTCGAATTGCCGGCGAGCTGCTCAACGGCAAAAGCGAAGACCAGATCGCATCGTTTCGGGGGCGAAACATCGGCATCGTATTCCAGTCTTTCCATCTCATCCCCAATATGACGGCGCTGGAAAACGTTGCCGTCCCGCTGGAGCTTGCCGGCCATGCCGATCCGTTCGGCGTGGCGGCGCGCGAGCTGGCGGCGGTCGGTCTCAGCGATCGCGTCACCCATTACCCCGGCGAATTGTCTGGCGGCGAGCAACAGCGCGTGGCTATCGCCCGGGCGCTGGCGCCGTCGCCGCGCATCTTGATCGCCGACGAGCCGACCGGCAATCTCGACCAGGCGACGGGGCGGCACGTCGCCGACCTGCTGTTTGCCAAGGCCGCCGAGCGCGGCATGACGCTGGTGCTGGTCACACATGACCCGGTACTCGCCGCGCGCTGCTCGCGCCAGGTGTCGATGCGGTCGGGGCTGATCGAGGACGCGCCTGAGCCGGCCACCAGGGCCGGCAAGGTGACCGCCTGATGCCGCTGTCGCAAACACTGAGGCTCGCCTTTCGGTTTTCGCTGCGCGAAATGCGTGGCGGGCTGTCCGGCTTCCTGATCTTCCTTGCCTGCATCGCGCTCGGCGTCGCGGCAATCGGCGGCGTCAATTCGGTCGCGCAAGCGATTTCCGCCGGTGTTGCCGACCAGGGCCAGACGCTGCTCGGCGGCGATCTCCGCTTCCAGCTCAACCAGCGCGATCTTACCAGAGCCGAACGCAGCTTCCTCGACCGGCTTGGCACGGTTTCGCACAGTGCCAACATGCGCTCGATGGCCAGGCTCGAGGACGGCTCCGACCAGGCGCTGGTCGAGGCCAAGGCGGTCGACGGCGCCTATCCGCTCTATGGCGCGCTGGAGACCGAGCCGGTGCTGTCGCGAGAGGATCTGTTCGGCGAAAAATCCGGCGTCTTCGGCGCCGCCGCGCCGGACCTTTTGTTCGAGCGGCTGAACCTTGGCATCGGCGACCGGCTGAAGCTCGGCAGCGCGACATTCGAGCTGCGTGCAAGGCTGGTCAACGAGCCGGATGCGGTGTCGGATGGCTTCGGCTTTGCGCCGCGGCTGATGGTGTCGACCGACGGGCTTGCCGCTTCCGGCCTGATCCAGCCGGGCAGCCTGGTCGAGAACGCCTATAAGGTCCGGCTGCCCGGCGGCACCGGCGACGCACAGATCAAGGCTATCCGGGAGCAGGCGGCAAAAGAGTTCCCGCAGGCCGGCTGGTCGATCCGCACGCGCAGCAACGCGGCGCCGGCGTTGTCCTCGAACATCGAGCGGTTCTCGCAATTCCTGACGCTGGTTGGGCTGACGGCGCTGGTGGTCGGCGGCGTCGGCGTGGCCAATGCCGTGCGTGCCTATCTCGACGGCAAGCGCGGCGTCATCGCCACCTTCAAGAGCCTAGGGGCTTCGGGCGGGTTCGTCTTTGCCGTCTATCTGGTCCAGATCCTGATGATCGCCGCCCTCGGCATCACGCTGGGCCTGGTGCTCGGCGCATTGATGCCATTCGCGGCCAGCGCCGCACTCCAATCGGTTATTCCTGTGCCGGCGGAAGGTGGGTTCTATCCCGGCGCCCTCGGCATGGCAGCGCTGTTCGGGCTGCTGGTGACGCTGGCTTTCGCCTTGCTTCCGCTCGGCCGCGCCCGCGACGTGCCGGCAACGGCGCTGTTTCGCGAAATGGGTTTCGAGGGCCGCGGTTTTCCCCACCCGCTCTACATCGCCGCGGCATTGGGCATCGCCCTGCTCCTGGCGGTACTGGTGATCCTGTTTTCCGGCGACCGCCGTATTGCCTCGATCTTCATTGGGGCCACGGTGGTGTCGTTCCTGGTGCTGCGTGTCGTCGGCTCGCTGGTGCAGTGGGCGGCAAAGAAAAGCCCGCGCGTGCGTTCGACCGCGCTCAGGCTCGCCATCGGCAACATCCATCGGCCAGGCGCCTTGACGCCATCGGTGGTTCTGTCGCTTGGCCTCGGGCTGACGCTGCTGGTGACGCTGGCGCTGATCGACGGCAATCTCAGGCGGCAGATCTCGGGCAGCCTGCCGGAACGGGCACCGAACTTCTTCTTCGTCGATATCCAGAGCGGCGACGTCGATGCTTTCTCTGCGCTGGTCGCCAAAGAGGCGCCGCAGGGCAGGCTGATCAAGGTGCCGATGCTGCGCGGCCGGGTGATGGCGCTCAACGGCGTCGCTGTCGACAAGGTCAAGGTTCCGGCCGAGGGCGCCTGGGTGCTGCGCGGCGATCGCGGCCTGACCTATGACGCAAAGATGCCGGAGAATGCGACGCTGACCGAGGGCAGCTGGTGGCCGGAGAACTATGCCGGCGAGCCGCTGGTCTCGTTTTCCGCCAAGGAAGGCAACGAGATCGGGCTGAAGCTCGGCGACACCGTCACCGTCAACGTGCTCGGCCGCAACATCACGGCCAAGATCGCCAATTTCCGCCAGGTCGAATGGGAAACAATGGGCATCAATTTCGTCATGGTGTTCTCGCCCAACACATTCGCCGGGGCGCCACACGGCTGGTTGGCGACGCTTACCGAGACGAATGCGTCGGCAGCCGACGACGCTCATCTTCTCAATGCCGTCACGCGTGCCTTTCCCGCGGTCACGACGGTCAGGGTCAAGGACGCGCTCGAAATCGTCAACCGGCTGGTGGCGCAGCTCGGCACAGCAATCAGGGCGGCAGCGGGCGTGGCGTTGATCGCCTCGGTGCTGGTGCTGGCCGGCGCGCTCGCCGCCGGCAACCGGGCTCGCATCCACGACGCGGTGGTGCTGAAGACCCTGGGTGCGACCAGGAAAACGCTGATCGCCGCGTTTTCGCTGGAATACATGCTGATCGGCCTTGCCACCGCGATCTTCGCGCTGGCGGCGGGCGGTGTGGCGGCATGGTTCGTCGTCGCGCGCATCATGACGCTGCCATCGCACTTCATGCCCGAGGTGGCGGTGGCGACCATCGGCTTTTCACTGGTGGTCACGGTCGGCATCGGCCTTGCCGGCACGTGGCGGGTGCTGGGCCACAAGGCGGCGCCGGTGCTGCGGAATCTTTGAGCCAGAGCCGGTTTTGATTAAATCTCGTTAATGTTCCGGGCGGGAAGGCCAATAAAACCGGATCTCCCGCACTTCACGGCGCATTACGTTTGGTTACGGTCTTGTCCTTTACACCAAGAACCATCATATTTCGGCGCAGGCATGCTGGAGCCCCGCCAGCGGCGCCTGGGTTCAAATGGACCTGACACCGGACGGGGCAGAAGCAATATGAGGATTTCCATGGCTGATCCCGTTCGCAATTATCAGACGCGCGCCGTGCCCGGCGCCGGCGTCGATGCTGCCATCGACCAGGGCCTGCGGGCCTACATGATCAAGGTCTACAATCTGATGGGGCTTGGCCTCCTCATCACCGGCCTTGCCGCGGTCGGCACAATCATGCTGGCCACGACCAGCGATCCCGCCTCGGCGGTCGCGACGTTGCCAAGCGGCGAGATGCTGACCTCGTTCGGCTACGCGATCTTCGGCTCGCCGCTGAAATGGCTGGTGATCTTTGCCCCGCTGGCAGCGGTGATGTTCCTGTCGTTCCGCGTCCAGTCGATGAGCGTTTCGGCCGCGCAGACGACGTTCTGGGTCTACGCCGGCCTCGTCGGCCTGTCGCTGTCGTCGATCTTCCTGGTCTACACCACCGCCAGTATCTCGCAGACCTTCTTCGCCACCGCCGCCGCCTTTGGCGGGCTGTCGCTCTACGGCTACACGACCAAGCGCGATCTCTCGGCATTCGGGTCGTTCCTGGTCATGGGCCTGGTCGGCCTGATCATCGCGATGGTGATCAACATCTTCCTGCAGTCGTCGGCGCTTTCCTTCGCCGTTTCGGCGATCGGCGTGCTGATCTTCGCAGGCCTCACCGCCTACGACACGCAGAACATCAAGGAGATGTATTTCGAGGGTGACGAGACTGATGTCGCCGGCCGCAAGGCGATCATGGGCGCACTGAGGCTCTATCTCGATTTCATCAACCTGTTCATGTTCCTGCTGCAGTTCATGGGCGACCGTCGCTAGTACGGTTTTCCTGGACCAGCGAGTTTGGAAAGGGCGGCCCAATGGCCGCCCTTTTCTTTTGTGCCGGCTTTTGCTGTGATATAGGGCAGATGAACGACGTGCCTAAATTATGAGCAGCATCACCTTGCGGGCCGCGACGTCGGCCGATCTCGACCGGATGACGGAAATCTATGCCGACGCGGTGACGAATGGCACTGCCAGCTACGAACTCGAGCCACCAAGCCGCACCGAGATGGGCGCGCGCTTCGACAACCTGATGGCGGGCGGCTTTCCCTATCTCGTTGCGGAAAAGGCCGGCAGCGTGCTCGGCTATGCCTATGCCGGGGCGTTCCGGCCGCGCCCGGCCTACCGCTTCGTCGTTGAGGATTCCGTCTATGTCGCGCCCAAGGCCAAAGGGCAAGGCGTAGGGCTGCTCTTGATGCAAGGGCTGATCGAAGCGGCCAAGGCGGCAGGTTTTCGCCAGATCATCGCGGTGATCGGCGACGGCCGGCCCGATAGCGCCTCGGTGCGGTTGCACGAGAAGCTCGGCTTTCGTCATTCCGGCCGCCTGGAAGGCTCAGGGTATAAGCACGGACGCTGGCTCGACACGGTGTTCATGCAGTTGCCGATCAATGGCGGGGCGTCGATCCCGCCTGATCCGCAGTCGCTGCCCGAGCAGAAGTTCCGCGAACAAAAATAAGAGGTTACGCTTCGACCAGCTTCAGCGTTCGGTCGAACACGCCAAGCACCCGGCCGAGCTCCTGGCCGCGCTTGAGGATGCGTCCGCCGGCGGCGATGACGGCGAACGCGCCTTGCCGGCGCGCCAGCTTCGGATCCTTGACGATCTGGAAAAGCGGCACTTCGCTGGTGCGGCGGAAGACAGAAAAAACGGCGCGGTCGGCGAGATGGTCGATGGCATAGTCGCGCCACTCATTGGCGGCAACCATACGGCCATAGAGCCTGAGGATCTGGTCCAGTTCGCGCCGGTCGAACTGCACCGGCTGGTCGAGGCGTTCGCGTCTTGCCTCATGCAGCGGGATCAGTATTGCGGATGCGTCCCCATCCTCCATCCCGCTGCTGCGATCAGTCATGCCTGGATCCTCGCAATGAATCGTACGCCGACCAAAGTTGGCGCTTTCGTTGCCGAATTGCAAGGCCCGGCCGGGCAAGGGCAGCGCCGTGCGGTTTCTCCAGCGTCCAGTCACGTTTGCGAAACGCCTGTTGGAATTGGTGATGCTTCGCCACAATCCTGCCTTTTTTTATCCGTGCTCATGCCCCAATGTCCGACGAATTTACCGGTGTTGCCTGAGACGGTTCGGTCCGGCACCGGCTCGTAAACCCCAAGCCCCCCGCCCACGGGTCTGCGTCGGATCGAACCAACCTCGGTTTTTCCTTGGAAAGATCGGGTGCGACGATCCCAAAACCTAAATGACCGGCGTCAGAAGCAAGCTGACGCCGGTTTTTTATTGGCCCGAGCCGTGGCGGTGCGATCCCTCCAGTAGGCTGTCGTCGGAGGCTTGAGCGCGGTTATCCCTTCTCCCACAGGGAACAAGGAGGAGCGCTCTATCTAAGGCTTGCGGATAAAGGCTGCGCCCAGGATCGGACCGGGCATGCCGTCCTTGCCGACCGACTGCAGCAGCACGGCGCAGCCGCCCTTCTTGGCGATCTCGCTCATCGGCAGTTCGTAGCGCTGCGCCTTGCCGTGCCACATGCCGGCGGTCTGGATGCTGGAGACGGCGTTCCAGTAGGTCATGCTGCGGCCGCTGTTTTCGCCCTTGCCGATCTTTATCGTCTGCGGCGGGTTGAAATAGACGATGACGACATGCGCGTCGGCGGGGCCGGTCACGGCGTCGCCGGCATCGATCATGACGCGATCGCTGGTCCGGCTGACTTTGATGCCGACGCGCATGCCTTCGCCGACCCTCTCCATGCGGGCCAGCGCGCCGTCGACTTCCTTGCGGCTGGCGCCGTTGACATGGCTGCGGCCGTTTATGACGGCTTGCGGGGTGTAGACGGAACGGCTGCCGAAGGCGCGCATATACTCGTATTGCCGCTCGGTATTTTCCTTGCGGCTCAGCGTGTCCTGCCAGCCGAGGTAATCCCAATAATCGACATGATAGGCGAGCGCGACGATGTCGTCCTTGGCGGCGAGCTCGGCGAAGAATTCATCTGCCGGCGGACAGGAGTTGCATCCCTGGCTGGTGAAGAGCTCGACGACGCCTAACGGCTTGTCGGTTGGCTCGGCAAAGGCACTTCCGGCAAATGCCGAGAGGGCCAGCGCAAGGGCCGCAAGCCGCAATGGTCTTCGAGATGGCATGGCCGTTCCGATCCCGCCGGTGACGCCGGCTTTGTTCTGGTTGTCGAAATATGTGGCAGAAGCGGCAGTCAACGGGAAGTCACGTTGCGGTGAAATTTTGCCGTTGCAACCGCTGGCAAGGGCGCAATAGGTGGACTTGCACTAGACGATGGAAGCGATTCGGGCGGCAATCAGCATGTGGCAATCTCTCCTGGCGCCGGTCGACCTGTACTGCGAGCGGACCGGGCCGGAACTCTGGGCCGAACCGCTCAATGCGCTGAGCAATCTGGCTTTTTTTGCCGCCGGGCTGTGGGGTGTCTGGCAGGTGCGCAAGCGCGGCACCGGTATCTTCGCCGAAGTGCTGGCCTGGTGGGTGGTGGCGATCGGCGTCGGCTCGTCGCTGTTCCACACCTTTGCCAACCGTGGCACGGTCTGGGCCGACGTGCTGCCGATCGCCGGGTTCACGCTGGCCTACACGCTGTTCAACCTGCGGCGTTTTCTCGGCATGAAATGGGGCAAGGCGATCGCCATCTTCGTCGCCTTCTATGCCGTCGCCGGGCTGGTGACCTTTGCCGTGCCGGACTGGCTGCGCGAGGCGTCGAACGGCACGACCGGCTATCTGCCGCCCTTCCTGGCGCTCGCCTTCTTCGGCGCCTTGGTGGCGGCGAGCGGCAACCGTGCCGGCTGGTACAATCTGGCGGGCTCGGCGATCTTCGTCGTGTCGGTCATCTGCCGGATGATCGATCCGCTGGTCTGCGGCAGCTTCCCGCTCGGCACGCACTTCCTGTGGCACATCCTCAACGGGCTGATGCTCGGTGTGCTGCTGGCGGCGACAGCACGGTTTGGAAAGCCGGGAATAGGGGAATAGGGGAAGCGTTCCCTATTCCCTTACTGCCGTACTCCCCTCTCTCTATGCTGCCAGATCGCGCAGCACGTATTGCAGGATGCCGCCATTCTTGAAGTAGTCGAGCTCGTCCAGCGTATCGATGCGGCAGATGATCGGGACCTCTTTGACGCTGCCGTCGCCGTAGGTGATTCTGGCGATCATCTTCTGCCGCGGCTTGATGTTGCCCAGTCCGTCGATCTCAACCAGTTCGTCGCCCTTGAGGTTGAGCGAGGCCCATGAGGTGCCTTCCTCGAAGACGAAGGGGATGACGCCCATACCGACAAGATTGGAGCGGTGGATGCGCTCGAAGGACTGGGCGATGACGGCGCGGACGCCCAGCAAATTGGTGCCCTTGGCCGCCCAGTCGCGCGACGAGCCGTTGCCATATTCGACGCCGGCGAAGATGACCAGCGGCACGCCTTCCTTCTTGTAGCGCATGGCGGCGTCGTAGATCGATTCCTCTTCTTTCGACGGGTAATGGATGGTGTAGCCGCCCTCGCGGCCGTTCTCGCCCAGCATGTGGTTGCGGATGCGGATGTTGGCGAAGGTTCCGCGCATCATTACCTCATGATTGCCGCGGCGCGTGCCGTACTGGTTGAAATTGGCGACGCCGACACCGTGGTCGGTGAGGTACTTGCCGGCCGGGGAGGCCGCCTTGATCGAACCGGCCGGTGAAATGTGGTCGGTGGTGATCTTGTCGCCGAACAGACCGAGCACACGTGCGCCCTTGATATCGCCGATCTTGCCGAAGCCTGACGTCATGCCGGCGAAATAGGGCGGGTTCTGCACATAGGTGGAATTGTCGTCCCAGGCGTAGGTCTGGCCTTCCGGCGCCTTGACGTTCTGCCAGTACTCGTCGCCCTTGAAGACGTCGGCATATTTGCGGGCGAACAATTCGCGCGTGACGTTCTTCTCGATGAATTCCTGGATCTCGACCGAACTCGGCCAGATATCCTTGAGATAGACCGGATTGCCGTTGCGATCCTCGCCGAGCGGCTCGGTGGTCAGATCCTTGGTCACGGTCCCAGCCAGCGCGTGGGCGACGACCAGTGGCGGCGAGGCGAGATAGTTCGCCTGCACGTCGGGCGAGACGCGGCCTTCGAAATTGCGGTTGCCGGACAAGACTGCCGCGGCAATCAAGCCCTTATCATTGATGGTCTTGGAGATCGGCGCCGGCAGCGGGCCGGAATTGCCGATGCAGGTGGTGCAGCCGAAGCCGACCAGGTTGAAGCCGATCTGGTCGAGTTCCTTCTGCAGGCCGGATTTCTCGAGATATTCGGCCACGACCTGGCTGCCCGGCGCCAATGAGGTCTTGACCCACGGCTTCTGCTTGAGGCCGAGCCGGTTGGCGTTGCGCGCCAACAGCCCGGCGCCGATCAGCACGCTCGGGTTCGAGGTGTTGGTGCAGGAGGTGATGGCGGCGATGACGACATCGCCATGGCCAAAATCGTAGTCCGTCCCCTCGACGGCATAGCGCTTGTCGATTTCGGCGGCCTTCTTGTATTCGGTCTCCATCGCCTTGGCGAAGCCGGCCGGAATGTCTTCAAGGGCGACCCGGCCTTCCGGCCGCTTGGGGCCGGCCATCGACGGGACGACGCTGCCGAGATCGAGCTCCAGCAGGTCGGTGAAGACCGGATCGGCCGAGCCGGCATCGCGCCACAGGCCTTGTGCCTTCGAATAAGCCTCGACCAGGGCGATGCGGCTTTCGTCGCGACCGGACATGGTGAGGTAGCGGATGGTTTCGCTGTCGACCGGGAAGAACCCGCAGGTGGCGCCATATTCCGGCGCCATGTTGCCGATGGTGGCGCGATCGGCCAGCGTCATGTTGGATAGGCCCGGACCGAAAAATTCGACGAACTTGCCGACGACGCCCTTCTTGCGCAGCATCTGGGTGACTGTGAGCACCAGGTCGGTAGCGGTGACGCCTTCCCTCAACCTGCCGGTGAGGCGAAAGCCGATGACTTCCGGCAGCAGCATGGAAACCGGCTGGCCGAGCATCGCGGCCTCCGCCTCGATGCCGCCGACCCCCCAGCCGAGCACACCAAGACCGTTGATCATGGTGGTGTGCGAATCGGTGCCGACGCAGGTGTCGGGATAGGCGGTGGTCTCGCCGTCTTCGCTGTTGGTCCACACCACCTGGCCGAGGTACTCGAGATTGACCTGATGGCAGATGCCGGTGCCGGGCGGCACCACGCGGAAATTGCGGAACGCCTGCTGGCCCCATTTCAGGAATTTATAGCGTTCCTCGTTGCGCTCATATTCAAGCTCGACATTGCGGGCGAAAGCCAGCGGCGTACCGAATTCATCGACGATGACCGAATGGTCGATGACCAGATCGACCGGCACCAGCGGATTGATCTTTTGCGGGTCGCCGCCGAGCGAGGCCATGGCGTCGCGCATGGCGGCAAGGTCGACCACAGCCGGAACGCCGGTGAAATCCTGCATCAGAACGCGGGCCGGGCGATAGGCGATCTCGACGCCGGCAGTGCCCCGGTCGGTCAGCCAGCCGGCGACCGCCTGGATGCTCTCCCTGGTAACGGAACGGCCGTCCTCGTTGCGCAACAGGTTCTCCAGCAGCACCTTCATCGAATAGGGCAATTGGGCAATGCCTGTGAGGCCGTTCTTTTCGGCCTCGACAAGGTCATAGTAGATGTACTCGGTGCCGCTGGCGGTCAGCGTGCGGCGGCAATTGAAGCTGTCGAGTGATTTGGACACGTGCGATCCCTAACTGTCGGTTGCCGGGAGGGAACGGACGCCAGTGGGCATGCAAATCACGCGCAAAGGTGCGGGTACGGCCATTTCCGCTGTCCGTTCCCAAGCGTCCGGGCCGTTCAAGGCGGCACGCGCGCTGGTTCGGCGCAAATTCGGTTCCCGCGCCGACCGCTGGCACGGATGATGCGGATATAGAGAATTTTCTGGAATAGTTCTAGACACGGAATCGCCATTTTTGCTGCGGCGCACCGAAGCCGCATTTGTACTTTTCGGCGAAGGGGAACGGATGCGGCTGATCGCCGAAAATCTGGGCGGCGAACGCGGCGGCGAGTCGGTATTTTCCGCCATCGAATTCGCGCTGGGGGATGGCCAGGCGCTGGTCGTCACCGGGGCGAACGGCGCCGGCAAATCGACGCTGCTCAGGATCATCGCCGGTCTGTTGCCGGTGGCGGCAGGCCGTGTGCGGTTCGAAGGTGGTGGCGAAGACTTCCCGTCGGTCGCCTCGGCCTGTCACTATCTCGGCCACCTCAACGCGATGAAGACGGCGCTGAGCGTCAAGGAGAATCTGTGCTTTTGGCGCGATTTTTCGGGCGCGGGCTCTGCGGGTGTCGAAGAGGCGCTGGAAACCGTCGGCCTGGGCCGCATCGGCCATCTGCCGTTCGGCTATCTCTCGACCGGCCAGCGCCGGCGCGCGGCGATTGCAAAACTGCTGGTCAGCCATCGGCCATTGTGGCTGCTTGATGAGCCGACCGCAGGACTGGACAAGGTTTCGGAGGAGAGAGTCGGCGAATTGATGGAGAAGCACCTCGAGAGTGGTGGGATCGTGGTCGCGGCGACGCATTTGCCGCTGGGGATCGAGCGGGCACAAGGGCTGGTGATGGGCGAGGCCGTTTGATGTTGGTGCTCTACGGCGCCCCCCTCTGTCCTGCGACGGAACTCCATCCTTTGCTTGGCCTTCACGCCTGCATCGGGACCAAACCATAATGTGGTCCCTCTTCCTGCGCGACATCCGCCTGAGCATCCGCGCCGGCGGCGGAGCGCTGACTGGAGTGATTTTCTTTCTCGCCGTCATCGCGACCATCCCCTTCGGCGTCGGTCCCGACCTGAGGCTGCTGGCCCGCATCGGCCCGGCGATCCTGTGGATTGCCGCCTTGCTTGCCTGCCTGCTCGGCCTCGACCGGCTGTTCCAGGCTGATCGGGAAGACGGCTCTCTCGATCTTCTGGTGCTTGGCAACGACCGGCAAATGCTGGCCTTGACCGTGCTGACGAAATGCCTGGCGCATTGGGCGGGAAGCGTGCTGCCGCTGGTCGTCGCCGCTCCCCTGCTCGGCCTGTTCATGAACATGGAGCCGGCCGGCATCGGCGCCACGGCGCTGACGCTGCTGGTCGGCACGCCGGCGATTACTTTCATCGGTGCCGCCGGTGCTGCGGTGGCGGTAGCGTTGCCGCGCGGCGGGCTGCTGATCTCGGTGTTGGTACTGCCGCTGACCATTCCCGTGCTGATCTTCGGCGTATCGGCAAGCTATGGCGCGGTAGCGGACCCCGATCCGTTCCTGCAGCCCTTCCTCATTCTTGCCGCGCTGACCCTGTTCCTTGCCGTGCTCGGGCCGGTGGCGGCGGCGCTGGCGCTGCGGCACGGAACGGATTGATGTGTTGGCTTCAGCTCATCCCTGCGGCGCGGCGAACAATTGCGGAGCCGATGGCGCGGCGTTAAGAGAAGACATGTCGGAACAAGGCGAGACGGACCGTTTGGAAAGCGCCGCGGAGCGAAAAGCATGAGCGTACACGCGCTTTATGTCACCGCCGCCTATGCGATCACGGCCGTGGTGCTGGGCGGGCTGATCGGCTGGATCCTGCTGGACCAGCGCGGCCGCAAGCGAGAACTCGCCGAGCTGGAAGCATCCGGCGTGCGCCGGCGCTCCGATAGGGCAGTCAAGCCATGAGCACGGAAACGGAAACACCGGCGCGCCGCCGCCTGATCGTGCTGCTGCCGCTGCTGGTCTTTCTCGGGCTGGCGGGATTGTTCCTGGCGCAGCTCTTGTCCGGGCGCGACGTGTCGGAAGTGCCGTCGGCGCTGATCGGCCTGCCGGCGCCGCAGACCAACCTGCCGGCGCTCGAGGGCACCAATTTGCCGGGCCTCGATTCAAAACAGTTCGCCGGCAAGGTGACGCTGGTCAACGTCTTCGCGTCGTGGTGCGCGCCGTGCCGCGAAGAGCACCCGGTGCTGCTGGCGCTGTCGCGGGACAGACGCTTCGTCATGGCAGCGTTGAACTACAAAGACCAGCCGGAAAACGCCCGTCGGTTCCTTGGCGATCTCGGCAATCCGTTCCAGGCAATCGGCGTCGATCAGGCCGGGCGCACGGCGATCGACTGGGGTGTCTACGGCGTGCCGGAGACCTTCGTCATCGGCAAGGACGGCAAGATCGCCTACAAGCATGTCGGGCCGCTGACGCCGGACTCGGCGCAGACGCTGCTGCTGCCGGAGATCGAGAAGGCGCTGGCCGTGCCGGGCTGATTGCCCGCCGTTTGTGATAGGTTGACCGAAGACTCAGCCGTAGATCTGCTTGTGGACCTGGTAGAGCATTTCTGAGCGATCGGCGCGCATGTCGGCGAGGTCGCGGCTGGTGAAGCTGTCGATTTCGGCGACGAGGCGGTTGTAATGCCGGCGCTTGGCGATGCTGGCGCGAGCGCGGCTCATGAGGCTGTCGATGATCATAGCGAGTCTCCTTTTGCGCCGCATTTGCGGCCAGTTGTTCCTCCCTTGATCGATACGAAGCATGACATAGTTATGGTGCGTTGCAAAAATAAGATGTTGCAATGCACCATTGCGCTGGGCGCATAGCCGGTTAACCGGATGTGACCTGCCGTCCGGGCCAGCATTCGCTTCCACAATGCTTCTGACGCATCATCGATCTTGCCATATCGATCGCAGGCTGGCTTGATCGCGCCTCGCCAAGCGACTGCTACCGGGAGGAACCATGGCCAGCGAATTCTACGAAGTTCTCGATCCGCGCTTTTCGCGGCTGTTCAACGGCAATGCACAGGTCGACAGGCTGTTTACCGGCTGCCGATGGGCGGAAGGACCGGCCTGGTTTGCAGCCGGGCGCTATGTGGTATGGTCCGACATCCCGAACAATCGCATGCTGCGTTACGACGAGACCGACGGCAGTGTCAGCGTGTTCCGTCAGCCGTCGGGCAATTCCAACGGCAACACCGTCGACCGGCAAGGCCGGCTGGTTACTTGCGAGCATTCCGGCCGCCGTGTCAGCCGCACCGAGCATGACGGCTCGGTCATCACCATCACCGACAAATGGCGCGGCAAGCGGCTGAACTCGCCCAATGACGCGGTGGTCAAGTCCGATGGCTCGATCTGGTTCACCGATCCGAGCTACGGCATCGATACCGATTACGAGGGCGACAAGGCCGAAAGCGAGATCGGCGCCTGCCATGTCTATCGGGTCGATCCCGGCACCGGCGAGACCGAGGCGGTGATCACCGACATGGTCAGGCCCAACGGGCTCGCCTTCTCGCTCGACGAGCGCCAGCTCTATGTCGCGGACACCGGCCGCACGCATGGTGCGCAAAACCCGGCGCACATCCGGGTGTTCAATGTCGGCCAGGGCGGCAAGACGGTCTCAGGCGGAAAGGTCTTTGCCGACTGCACCGCCGGCCTGTTCGACGGTTTCAGGCTGGATGCGGACGGCCGCATCTGGACCAGCGCCGCCGACGGCATCCACTGCTACGATCCAGACGGGACGCTGATCGGCAAGGTCAAGGTACCGGAAGTCGTTGCCAATTGCGTGTTCGGCGGCAACAAGCTGAACTGCCTCTATATCGCCGGCACGACCTCGCTCTACATGGTCCGGCTCATGGTCAACGGCGCCAAAACCTACTGAGCGGCCGCCAAGCATATCCAAGGGAGGGAACCATGCCGTTCGTGAACATCCGCCTGGTCAAGGAGGTGATTGCCGATGACCCGGCCGGCAAAAAGGCCGCGATCGCCGCCCAGGTGACAGCGGCCATAACCGGCGTCACCGGCCTGACCAACAACGATGTCTGGGTGGTCTTCGAGGAGGTCGCTGCACGCGACTGGTTCGTCGGCGAGACCGACGTCGAGACGCGGAGAGGCAAGGGTTGAGCGCCGCTCAGCCGACGCGGATGAACTCGGCGAAATCCGAAACGGCGCCGCGCATCGCCAGCCGGTTTTCCGGTTCCGCCAGGATTTTCTCCACCTCCGGCCGCCTCTTGCCGAGCAGCGCGATTTCGAGCGCTGCTTCCTCATAGAGCGCGAAAGACATTGTCCGCATGACCTCGACCAGTGCGGCGCGGGCAAACAGCGAGCGCGGCGAGGCATGCACCAGCATGGCTGGCTTGCCGACGGCGGCATCGCGCGACACCAGCCAGTCGAGCGCGTTCTTCAGGCCGCCTGGCACGCCGTGTGCGTATTCCGGGCAGGAGACGATGACGCCGTCAGCGGCGGTGACCGCATCGATCAGCGCCGCTGCTTGCGGCGGCGTCCGCTCGCCTTCGTCGTCGGGGTTGAAGATCGGCAGCCGACCAAGCCCGTCATAAACGGAGACGTGACAGTCCGGCGGCGCGTTTTGCGTGAGGGCCGCGACCAGGGCCGAATTGGTCGAGGCGGCGCGCAGGCTGCCGGAAATGGCGAGAATGTTCAGCAAAGGGAGCGGCTCGGCGATTCGTTGCCGGGCACGCTACCACATGGTCTGCTTGTAATCCTCGTCAAGCCAGCGGTCGGTGGCCTCCGCCGTTTCGGCAAGCGCCAGCTGGTCGCGCAGGATCTGGCCAAGCGTCGGCAGCGTCGCGCGGTCGTACCAGGTTTCGGGCTTCCACAGTTCGGAGCGCATGAAGGCCTTGGCGCAATGCATATAGGCGGCCTTGACCGTCACCACGACGACGCTTTGCGGTGCCTTGCCGTCGACCGCCAGCCGCTCGCGCAATGCCGCATCGACGGTGATGCGGGCATCGCCGTTGACACGCAGCGTCTCGTTCATGCCGGGGATGAGGAAGAGCAGCCCGACCGAGGGATTGAGAAGAATGTTCTCCAGCGTGTCGAGCCGGTTGTTGCCCGGCCGGTCGGGGATGGCGATGGTCTTCTCGTCGAGCACTGCCACAAAGCCCGGCCTGTCGCCCTTGGGCGTCACATCGGCATTGCCGGCGCCGTCGGACGAGCCGATCAGCACGAACGGGCTCTTGCCGATGAAGGAACGGCAGTGGCCGTCCAATGTCTTCAATTCCTTGCGGATCGAGCCGTCGGTCGGCCGAGGCGTCTTGTAGATCGTCCTCAGCTCGTCGCGCGTGATGATGAATTCCATCCTCGTCCCCTCCTATTCTGACGCAATTCCCAGGGAAACCGCAGCACTCATCTTTTCCTGGAATTGCTACTTGCTGGCCTTTCCCGCTTTCTCGGTCTTGTCCTCGAGCGAATGGCGCAGGATCAGCGGCATCTGGCTGAAGGTGAACAGAAGCGTGATCGGCATGATGCCCCAGACCTTGAAGGTAACCCATGTATCGGTGGAAAAATTCCGCCAGACCGCTTCGTTGACAAGGGCTAGGAACAGGAAGAACAGGCCCCAGCGGAAGGTGAGCTTGCGCCAACCCTCGGCGTCGAGATTGAAGGCCGATTCGAAGACATAGCCGAGCAGCGATTTGCCGAAGAACAGGCCGCCGAGCAACACGCCGCCGAACAGCGTGTTGACGATGGTCGGCTTCATCTTGATGAAGATATCGTCCTGCAGATAGAGCGTCAGCGCGCCGAAGATGAAGACGACGACGCCCGACACCATCGGCATGATCGGCAAGGTACGGGTCAGCAGCCAGGAAGCGATCAGCGCGATCGCGGTCGCGGCCATGAACAGGCCGGTCGCGACGAAGATCGGTCCGCCGAACTCGCCCAGCGCCGGGAATTTCTGCACCAGCCATGCGCCGCGCGCATTGGCGAAGAAGAATACCATCAGCGGGCCAAGCTCCAGCACCAGCTTGAGCAGCGGATTGACGGCTTCCTTCTTCTGCTTTTGCGGGTCGGATGGGTCGCGTTCGAGAATGGGTGGGCTCATAAGGTCCTTCTTACGCATGATTCAATCCAAAAAGCCTGCACCTTATTGGGATCATGCTCGTCAAGCCACGCCAGCGATCGCCCTGGCGAATTCGCTTGCGGAAAAGGGTTCGAGGTCGTCGACCTGTTCGCCGACGCCGATGAAATAGACCGGCAATTTATGCTTTGCCGCGATCGCCACCAGAATACCGCCGCGCGCCGTGCCGTCCAGCTTGGTCATCACCAGGCCGTTGACGCCGGCGACATTGCGGAAGATCTCGACCTGGTTGAGCGCGTTCTGGCCGGTGGTGGCATCGACCGTCTGCAGCACCGTGTGCGGCGCTTCCGGATCGAGCTTGCCCAGCACGCGGACGATCTTTTCCAGTTCCGCCATCAGTTCGGTCTTGTTCTGCAGCCGCCCGGCGGTGTCGATGATCAGCACGTCCGAGCCGGCCTCCTTCGCCCGCTCGAATGCGTCATAGGCGAGGCCAGCGGCGTCGGCGCCGAGCTTCGAGGCAATGACTGGCGAGTTGGTGCGCTCGCCCCAGATCTTCAGCTGCTCGATGGCGGCTGCGCGGAAAGTATCGCCGGCGGCGAGCATCACCGAGAGGCCGCCATCGGTGAGCTTTGCGGCGAGCTTGCCGATAGTCGTTGTTTTCCCGGTGCCGTTGACGCCGACCACCAGGATGACATGCGGCTTATGGCTGAGGTCGAGTTCCAGCGGCATGGCGACATGGGACAGCACCTTCTCCACCTCGGCCGCCATGATGGCGCGGACTTCGGTATCGGAGACGTCCTTGCCGTAGCGGCTGGCGGAGAGTGCATCGGTTACGCGCAAAGCCGTCTCCATGCCGAGATCGGCGCGGATCAGCACGTCCTCCAGGTCCTGCAGCGTGTCCTCGTCGAGTTTCCGCTTGGTGAAGACGCCGGCGATGTTGCCCGACAACTCCCGGGAGGAGCGCGCAAGCCCGTCTCGCATGCGCTGGAACCAGGAGCGCCTCGGCGTCGGTTCGGGCGCCTTCTGCGGCTCGGCTTTCTGCTCGACCTTCTTGGTTACGGTGACTTTGCCGGGGGCGGGCTTTGGCTCCGGCGATGGTTGCGGGACGGCCTCCGGCTCGGGCGCGATCTCGGCGAGCGGCGGCTTCGTCTCGACGGGCGCTGGCTGGCGGATCGGGGGCGGGATTTCGGCCGGCGGCGGCGCTTCGGGTGCTGGTGGCGTGATTTCGGCAGTGGGTGCCGCGTCTTGCGCAGGTTGGCGCTGCCCCTCACCCTCACCCGTTCCGGGGCGCGCCGCTTGTCTCACCCGTCCTTCGGACCCCCGTAAGGGACGGGGAGAGGGGGGCGTCAGCGCCGGAGCTTTTTCTTTGCCGCTTTCAAAACGAGGCTCGGCGTGACGATCAGCACCCTTCTCCCCGTCACTATACGGGGAGAACGTGCCTGCAGGCGGATGAGGGGCAGCGCCACGTTCGGATGGCGGAGGCTCAGTCTGGACGATTTCTGGCTGCGTCGGCTCTGGCTCAGGAATTTCCTTCGGCTCTGGCTCCGGGGCTGGCTCGGGAACGACGGGAGCGGCGTCTGACGCAGCCTGTTCAGCAGGCGCCTCTGGCTCCTCGACCGGAGCGGGTTCTGGCTGGGTGTCCGGCTCGACCAGAAGGGTCGGCGCAGGTTCGGGCTCGGCCTCTTCAACAGGCGCCGGCTGCGGCGCGGGTGCTTCCGCCTCGACCGGCGGTACGGCTTCGGGGCGAGGCTCTTCGCGTTTCAAAAACTCCGGAACGGTCTGCTCGGCGGCCGGCTTCAGCGCCTCCAGTTCGTCCCATTTGATCGGCGGCAGCGGTGCGGTCTCGTCGGGCCGCTCCTCGACCACTTCCTTCTTGCCGAACGAAAATATCTTCTTGAAAAAACCAGCCATGTCTTGCGCTCTCAGACGCCGCGGGCGGCAAGCGGCGCGGCGATCAGTCTGATACCGTCATGGCCGGCGATATCAGCCTCGACGATGTCGCCAGGCGCGCCCGCCGACAACACTGCCAGCGTAAACCCCTCGGTGCGGCCAAGGCCGTCACGCTCGACCAGGATCGACTGATGCGTTCCGGCGAGCGAGGCAAGATGGCGGCGATAGGCGGCCTCGCCGGCGGTGCGCAGGCGTGCCGCGCGTTGCTTGACGACGTCGCGGCGGAGCTGCGGCATGCGCGCGGCGGGCGTGCCTTCGCGCGGCGAAAACGGGAAGACATGAAGATGCGTCAGGCCGCATTCCTCGACGATCTCCAGCGAGTTTTCGAACATGGCGTCCGTCTCGGTCGGGAAGCCGGCGATGATGTCTGCGCCGAAAACGATACCGGGGCGCAGTTTGCGCACATCCTCGCAAAAGCGGATCGACTGGTCGCGGCTGTGCCGGCGCTTCATCCGCTTCAGGATCATGTCGTCACCCGATTGCAGCGACAGATGCAGATGCGGCATCAGCCTGGGCTCGGTGGCGATGGCGTCCAGCAGATCGTCGTCGGCCTCAATCGAATCGATGGAGGAAAGCCGCAGGCGCTTCATGTCGGGCGCCTGCTTCAGGATGGTCTTGACCAATTTGCCGAGCTTCGGTGCGCCAGGCAGGTCGGCGCCGAAACTGGTCATGTCGACGCCGGTCAGCACGATCTCGGCATAACCATTGCCGACGAGTCGCTTGACCTGCTCGACCACGGCGCCCATCGGCACGGAGCGCGAATTGCCGCGACCGTAGGGAATGATGCAGAAGGTGCAGCGGTGGTCGCAGCCGTTCTGCACCTGGACCAAAGCGCGTGCCCGGCCCTCGATGGCGTCGACCATGTGGGCGGCCGTCTCGCGTACCGAAAAAATATCGTTGACGCGCGCCTTTTCGGTGTCGTTGACGCCGAAATCCGGCAGCGCGCGATAGGAATGCGCCTTCAGCTTTTCCTCATTGCCGAGGACGAGGTCGACCTCGTCCATGGCGACGAAATCCTGCGGGCCGGTCTGCGCGGCGCAGCCGGTGACGATGATGCGGGCGGCCGGGTTCTCACGGCGGGCTTTTCTGATCGACTGCTTGGCTTGGCGTACAGCCTCGCCGGTGACGGCGCAGGTGTTGAAGATGATGGCGCCGCCTTCGAGGCCGCCGAGGCCCGCACTTTCGGCTTCACGCCGCATCACCTCGGATTCATAGGTGTTCAGCCGGCAACCGAAGGTGACGACCTCGATGCCCTTGTTGCCAAGAGGAGCCATCAGGCGGCGCTTTCGGTGTCGCGCGCCCACGCCCCGGTCGCCGGATCGAAGCTGCCGGAAAATTCCCATTCGGCGGCACCCGTGAGGATGACGTGGTCGTCGTCGCGCCACAGAACATGCAGCGAGCCGCCGCCGGGCGTTATCAGTGTGACGCTGCGGCCGGTGCGCCGGGTGCGGGCCGCGGCGACCACGGCGGCGCAAGCGGCCGAGCCGCAGGCCCTGGTCAGGCCGGCGCCGCGCTCCCAGGTGCGGATGATCATGGTCTCCGGCGAAGTCACCTGCGCGATGGTGATGTTGGCGCGCTCGGGGAAGATCGGGTGGTTTTCGAGCAGCGGGCCGAAGCGCTCGAGCTCGTAGGACCAGACGTCGCGGTCGACCCAGAAGATAGCGTGCGGATTGCCCATCGAGACGACCGACGGCGAATGCAGCACCGGGGCATCGATCGGGCCGATCTGCAGCTCGATCATGCGGGTGTCGCGGAATTCCTCGGCCAGCGGGATGTCCTGCCAGCCAAAGCGCGGCCTGCCCATGTCGACCGAGATCATTCCGTCGGCATGTTCCTCGGCGTTTAGGATGCCGGCGACTGTTTCAAAGGCAAATGTCTTCTGGCCGGTCTCGGCGGCGAGCGCCTGGACGACACAGCGCATGCCGTTGCCGCAAGCTTGCGCGCTGGTCCCGTCGGAATTCAAGATATCGATGAAAAAGGCGGTGCCCGGCGTCCTGGCGTCGTGGATCGCCATGATCTGGTCGAACCGGGTCGACGTGTCGGCATTGAGCGCGACGGCTGCCGCAGACGCCACGCGATCGGCACGGCCACGCATATCGGCAACGATGATTTCGTTGCCGATGCCGTTCATCTTGGCGAAAGGGGCCGCGCTTGCCATCGATCGAAAGGTCTCTTGCCGGTTTGGCGCCTATATGGCGGATAGCGGCAGAAATTACCAGCGCGGCGTGATTCTCACGTCACCGCGAAAACGCCAAGCACGATCAGCAGGAAGATGATCAGCACGATGCCGATGAGGATGCGCGCGCCGGTGGCGGCGGCTCCGGCCAGTACCGGCATGCCGAGCAGGCTCGCCGCGGCCGCGATAATCAAAAGAATGATAATCCACCTGATCATAAGAGGCACCTCGCAACCGACAGGTTTGAACAACCTACAAACGTCTATGTGATGCCTCAGGTTCCGCCGCGCTAAACCTCCGGTACGTCCCAGACTTCCCCCGGCCGCAAGGCGCGAAAACGTTGCCGCGGCAGGCCGGCAGCATCGAGCGCTTCGCCGAGCTTTCTGGGCGGCTCCTCGATCGGCTCGTTGGTGAGCCGGAACGTGCCCCAGTGACAGCCGGCGGCATAGGCGGCGTTGCACAAAAGCATGCCTTGCACCGCCTCTTCCGGATCCTGGTGATGAGGCGCCATGAACCAGCGCGGCTCGTAGGCGCCGATCGGCAGGATGGCGAGGCGGAAGCCGCCGTGCTTTTGCGCCATCAGCCGGTAATTGATGCCGCCGTGGAAGCCGGTGTCACCGGCGAAATAGATCTTTGCGTCGGGCGTCTCGACGACGAAACCCGCCCACAGCGCCATGCGCCGGTCGCGGGTACCGCGGGCCGACCAGTGATGCACCGGCTCGACATGGACGGCGACGCTATCGCCGATATCGACCCGGTCGCCCCAGTCATGCGGGGAAAGCCGCATACCGGGCACGGCAGCGCCGATGATTGTGTCGTTGCCGAGCGGCGTCAGCAGCAGCGGATCGTGTCTTGCCTTCAGGCGCTTCAGCGTGGCGAGGTCGAGATGGTCGTAATGGTTGTGGCTGACCAGCACGAGGTCGATCGGCGGCAAATGCGAAAAGGCGATGCCGGGCGGATTGACGCGTTTCGGCCCGGCGAAGGAGAGCGGCGAGACACGCCGCGACCAGACCGGATCGGTCAGGATGTTCAGGCCTGCTGTCTGGACGAGCAGCGAGGAATGACCGACCATGGTGAGGCGCAGCGCAGAACCATCGATGCGCTCGACCGGTCTTGCCGGCGGAAACGGGCTCGGATCCGCCGTCGGCCATTTCGAGCGCTCGCGGCTCAGTTGCCACTTCAACAGATCGGCAAAGCGACCCGGCGGCCGTCCGCCGGGATTGAAGAACAAGGTGCCGTCGAAATGATCGCTGGGCGGCCCGCTGTAATAGCGGTTGGCGGCTCTCTTTCTCGCGGCCAAGAAATCGGCTCCCTGCAGCTTGCTGATCGCCAAGAGATAATGCCGGAGCCGGCCCGCACAAGCATTGAGGTGAACGCCAAGGAAACGCCAAGGATTTGACGCCAGCGCGCCGTATCGCATCAACCGGAGGTGCCGGCCAAAGGCCAAGGCGCGACGCAATTCAGGCAATGTGCATTTTGCGACAAATTTGCAACATTAGCGGCGCAAACCGTATTTTAACCATATCGGGTTGAAATTTCGCCACCTTCTCCATCTTGGTGAGGGGGACATTGCGCGGACGGCTTCCCCAGCTCGATCCGACGGAGGTTGAAGAATGAAATTTTCGAAAACCGGCCTGCTGGCCGTATCGCTGGCCGCGCTCGTTGCGAGCGGCTGTTCGACCTCGCGGTTCTCATCGATGGACGAGCAGCAGCCGGCGCCGCTGGAAGCTGCGCCCGCCGGCAAGGTGACTGCAAACCAGTTGCCGCCACCGGCGACACCCGGCGCCGCCGACCCGTCGAAATTTCCGACTGCGCCGCAGAACACGCAGGTCGCCTCGCTGCCGCCCGACGGGACGGCGCCGGCCGGTGCGGCCGACCTGACCGCCTCTAGCGTCGCTGGTGTGTGGAAAGCAAGCGTGTCCGGCCAGAGCTGTCAGGTGGCGACGCCGCAGACCAAATTCGGGTCGGGCTACCGCGCCGGACCGCTGCATTGCCCGGCGCCGATCGACGGCATCAAATCCTGGAACGTCGCCGGCAAGCAACTGACGCTCTATGACGAGAATGGCGGCACGCTGGCACGGCTTTATTCCTCGGGCGGCGAGAAATTCGACGGCCAGACTTCCAACGGCCTGCCGATCTCGCTTACAAGGTAAGAGAACGGCCCCCATTGTTACGCAATTCCGGGCAGAAAACCGCCACACACTTTTCCTGGAATTGCTCTCTTTTGTTTTTTACGCAATTCCGGACAGAAAACCGCAACACACTTTTCTTGGAATTGCTCCGGAACGACGTGACCGATGCATCTGCGTGACGGCCTCCAGACCCATGCGACCGTCAAGCAGCGCTACGACCATCTGGTCGAGACGGGCGCCATCGGGCGCGATCCGGCGCAGGAGCGGATCGCCGCTGCGCTCGACCGACTGATCGACGAGATATCGGCAAAGCGGCTGGCGCATAAATCAAGCGCGCTGGGGTGGTTGTTCGCCCGCAAGCGCGAGGGGCACGAGGCGGTCAAGGGCCTCTATATCCATGGCGGCGTCGGCCGCGGCAAGACCATGCTGATGGACATGTTCTTCGAGCTGCTGCCGGTGCGGCGCAAGCGCCGCGTACATTTCAACGATTTCATGGCCGACGTGCAGGACCGCATCCAGAATCACCGGCAGGCGCGTAAAGAGGGTACGGTCAAAGAGGACGACCCGATCCCGCCGGTGGCGCGCGCGCTTGCCGAGGAAGCCTGGGTGCTGTGCTTCGACGAGTTTTCGGTCACCGATATCGCCGATGCGATGATCCTGTCCAGGTTGTTTTCGGCGTTGTTTGCCAATGGCGTGGTGCTGGTCGCCACCTCCAATGTCGCGCCGCAGGATCTCTACCGCGACGGCCTGAACCGTCAGTTGTTTTTGCCGTTTGTCGCTATCCTGGAGCGCCACGCGCACGTGCTGGCGCTGGACGCCCACAAGGATTACCGCCTAGACAAGCTCAGCCGCATGCCGGTCTACATCACCCCGGCCGATGCCGCCGCCGACCATGCGCTCGACGAGCTGTGGGTGGTGATGACGCATGGCAGGCCGACGGCCGAGACGATACTGACGGTTAAGGGCCGACACGTCGTGGTGCCGCGTACTGCCGGCGAGGCGGCGCGGTTTTCGTTCGCCGATCTCTGCGAGAGGCCGCTCGGGGCCCGCGACTATCTTGCCATTGCCCGCCGTTTCTCGACCATCGTCATCGACCGGGTGCCGGTGCTCGGCGAAGGCAAGCGCAACGAAGCCAAGCGCTTCATCCTGCTGGTCGATACGCTTTACGATCATCATGTACGGCTGGTGATGAGCGCCGCGGCACCGCCGGCGCAGCTCTATACGGCCAAGCGCGGCAACGAAGTCTTCGAGTTCGAGCGCACCGCATCGCGGCTGATCGAGATGCAGAGCCACGACTGGCTGGAGAACTGGGCGGAGAGGCAGAGGGCGCGGGGATCATCGACCGAGGCACGGCAGGCTCAGGCGTGAGGGATAGTACAGAAGAGGCCCCTGCCGCCGGCGCCTATAACCGATAAATATACATGACGAACCCCTCCGCCGGCCCACGCGGCTCTTTTCGCGACTCGTAAAGTGCGCGAGCAGCAACATTGTCCGGCTCGGTGCCGACCCACGCCTCCTCACAGCCATGCTCGCAACCGAGTGCGAACATGGCGTCGAGCATCCTCGTCGCAATGCCCTGGCGTTGAAAGGCCGGCGCCACGCCGACCTCGTCTATGTAGAGTTCGCTCACCTTGTCCGGGTGGCGGTGGATGACGGCTGCGCATTGGCCAACGACGATGCCGTCGGCGACGGCCACGACCATGAAATGACCGGGCTCCGCAAGATAGGCGGAGAGCCGATCCGGCCTGACCGGCTCGTCGAAGACTTCGTCGGCAACCCGCATCACAAGGGCGTCATCGCCAGGAAACAGCCTTCTGATTTCCAGTGCCATTGTGTAGAATTCCTCTAGCCGGCTTCAGAATTTTGACGTTTACGTAAGTCCCATTGTTTCTAACCGATTGAAATTATTCACTGCAAAATAATCGTTTGAATTTTTGTGCGGCCGGGGCTATTGCGTGCGGCGAATTTCGCGGTTCCGCAGCATTCCGGCCTCTTCCTCCGACGCCGTCATCAAATCGTCAAGGATTTGGGCGCCGTCATAGTCAAAGGGAAAACATCCTGACATGGCACGCAACAAGATAGCGCTCATCGGCTCGGGCATGATCGGCGGCACCCTCGCCCACATGGTCGGCCTCAAGGATCTCGGCGACGTCGTGCTGTTCGATATCGCCGAAGGCATCCCGCAAGGCAAGGGGCTGGACATCGCGCAGTCGTCGCCGGTCGATGGGTTCGACTCCAGGCTGACCGGCGTCAACGACTATGCCGGTATCGAGGGCGCCGACGTCTGCATCGTCACCGCCGGCGTGCCGCGCAAGCCCGGCATGAGCCGCGACGATCTTCTGGGCATCAATCTGAAGGTGATGGAGCAGGTCGGCGCCGGCCTCAAGAAATACGCGCCGAAAGCCTTCGTCATCTGCATCACCAACCCGCTCGACGCCATGGTCTGGGCGCTGCAGAAGTTTTCCGGCCTGCCCAAGAGCCATGTCGTCGGCATGGCCGGCGTGCTCGACAGTTCGCGCTTCCGTTATTTCCTGGCCGAGGAATTCAAGGTCTCGGTCGAGGACGTCACCGCCTTCGTGCTCGGCGGCCATGGCGATTCCATGGTGCCGATGATCCGCTATTCGACGGTTGCCGGCATCCCGCTGCCCGACCTCATCAAGATGGGCTGGACCTCGAAGGAGCGGCTCGACCAGATCGTGCAGCGCACCCGCGACGGCGGCGCCGAGATCGTCGGCCTGCTCAAGACCGGCTCTGCCTTTTATGCGCCGGCCGCCTCGGCCATCGCCATGGCCGAAGCCTATCTCAAGGACAAGAAGCGGGTGCTGCCCTGTGCGGCGTACCTCTCCGGCCAATATGGCGTCAAGAACACCTATGTCGGCGTTCCCGTGGTGATCGGCGCCGGCGGCGTCGAGCGGACCATCGAGATCGAGCTCACAAAGAACGAGCAGAAGATGTTCGAAAATTCGGTCGCGGCGGTGCAGGGCCTGTGCGACGCCTGCGTCAAGATCGCTCCACATCTCGCGGCCAAGTAAGCCGGTAACCAAGCCCGCCAAGCAAGCTGGAGACATAGCGCATGAACATCCATGAGTATCAGGGCAAGGCGCTGCTGAAAGGCTTTGGCGCACCGGTGGCCGAGGGCGTGCCGGTGTTCAAGGCGAGCGAGGCGGAAGCTGCCGCCAAGGCGCTGCCCGGCCCACTCTATGTGGTCAAAAGCCAGATCCATGCCGGCGGCCGCGGCAAGGGCAAGTTCAAGGAGCTCGGGCCCGATGCCAAGGGCGGCGTCAGGCTGGCGAAGTCGGTGGCCGAGGTCGTCGCCAACGCCAAGGAGATGCTCGGCCACACGCTGGTCACCAAGCAGACCGGCCCGGCCGGCAAGCAGGTCAACCGGCTCTATATCGAGGACGGCGCCGACATCGAGCGCGAGCTCTATCTGTCGATCCTGGTCGACCGCTCGGTCGGGCGCGTCGCCTTCGTCGTCTCGACCGAGGGCGGCATGGACATCGAGGCGGTCGCCCACGACACGCCGGAAAAGATCATTACCGTCGCCATCGACCCGGAAAAGGGCGTGACGGCCGACGATGTGAAGAAGCTCAACGCCGCACTGAGGCTCGACGGCGACGCCGCCAAGGATGGTGGCAGGCTGTTTCCGATCCTCTACAAGGCGTTTGTCGAGAAGGACATGAGCCTGCTCGAGGTCAACCCGCTGATCGTCATGAAGAGCGGCCGGCTGCGCGTGCTCGACGCAAAAGTGTCGTTCGACAACAATGCGCTGTTCCGTCACCCGGACGTGCTCGAATTGCGCGACACCACCGAAGAGGACGAGAAGGAGATCGAGGCGTCGAAATACGACCTCGCCTATGTCGCGCTCGACGGCAATATCGGCTGCATGGTCAACGGCGCCGGCCTTGCCATGGCGACGATGGACATCATCAAGCTCTACGGCGCCGAGCCCGCCAACTTCCTCGATGTCGGCGGCGGCGCGTCGAAAGAAAAGGTGACGGCGGCGTTCAAGATCATCACCAAGGATCCGGCGGTCAAAGGCATCCTGATCAACATCTTCGGCGGCATCATGAAGTGCGACATCATCGCCGAGGGCGTCATCGCCGCGGTCAAGGAGGTCGGCCTGCAAGTGCCGCTTGTGGTGCGGCTGGAAGGCACCAATGCCGAGCTCGGCAAGAAGATCATCAACGACAGCGGACTGAACGTGGTGTCGGCCGATGACCTCGATGACGCAGCCAAGAAGATTGTCGCGGCGGTGAAGGGCTGAGTCTGTGCCTCCGCATAAGATAAACCTCGTCGAAGCGGCCGATGCGAAGATCAAGAAGGCGTTCGATCCGCACATTGCCGGCGACGTGAATGACAGCCAGGTCAAGATCGCCAAGTTCGGCGACGTCTTCGACTGGCACGCGCATGACAATGAGGATGAAGCGTTCCTCGTGCTGCGCGGCCGCATTGCCATCGATTTCCGCGACGGCACGGTGGAACTTGGCAGCGGCGAGTTCATCGTCGTGCCGCGCGCCGTCGAGCACCGGCCGCGCTCGCTGAGCGAGGAACCTGTCGTGCTGATGTTCGAGCCGGCGACGACGCTCAACACCGGCAACGCCAAAAGCGACCTCACCGTCGCCGACCTGAAGCGGTTGTGACCATGAGCGCGCGGCCTTCCCCGATCAACGGTTTTTAAAAAGGACCATCATGTCCATTCTCGTCGACAAGAACACCAAGGTGCTGGTGCAGGGCCTGACCGGCAAGACCGGCACGTTCCACACCGAACAGGCGCTCGCCTATCACGGCACAAAGATGGTCGGCGGCATCCACCCCAAGAAGGGCGGCGAGACCTGGACCGGCGCCAAGGGCGAGACGCTGCCGATCTTCTCCACCGTTGCCGAAGGCAAGGCCAGGACCGGTGCCAATGCCTCCGTCGTCTACGTGCCGCCGGCGGGTGCTGCCGAAGCGATCCTGGAAGCGATCGAGGCCGAGATCCCGCTGATCGTCTGCATCACCGAGGGCATACCAGTGATGGACATGATCAAGGTAAAGGCAAGGCTCGACCGCTCGACATCGCGGCTGATCGGGCCGAACTGCCCCGGTGTGCTGACGCCCGACGAATGCAAGATCGGCATCATGCCCGGCAACATCTTCCGCAAGGGCTCGGTCGGCGTTGTTTCGCGCTCGGGAACGCTTACCTATGAGGCGGTGTTCCAGACCACCAATGTCGGCCTCGGCCAGACCACCGCCGTCGGCATCGGCGGCGATCCGGTCAAAGGCACGGAGTTCATCGACGTGCTGGAGATGTTCCTCGCCGACGACGAGACCAAGTCGATCATCATGATCGGTGAGATCGGCGGTTCGGCCGAGGAAGACGCCGCGCAGTTCCTCAAGGACGAGGCAAAGCGCGGCCGCAGCAAGCCGATGGCCGGCTTTATCGCCGGGCGCACCGCGCCGGCCGGCCGCACCATGGGTCATGCGGGCGCGGTCATCTCCGGTGGCAAGGGCGGTGCGGAAGACAAGATCGCGGCGATGGAATCGGCCGGCATCAAGGTTTCGCCATCGCCGGCCCGGCTCGGCACGACGCTGGTCGAGGCGATCAAAGGTTAGTGAGTAGCGAGTAGTGAATAGCGAATAGGTAAGAACAGAGTAACGGCGCGAACCAGGGAAAATCCCTACTCGCTATTCGCTACTCTCTATTCGCTCTGAAAAGGAGACGGAGCGCGGCTCCGCGGACAAAAATGGCAAGACAAGATCAGGCCAACGACCAGTTTTCGCTTACCTCTTTCCTCTATGGCGGCAATGCCGGTTATATCGACGCGCTTTATGCCGCCTATGAGGACGATCCTGCTTCGGTCGATCCCGAATGGCAGGATTTCTTCGCGGCGCTGAAGGATGACGCCGGCGACGTGCGCAGGAACGCCAAGGGGGCCTCTTGGGCCAAGCCCTCCTGGCCGATGCAGGCCAATGGCGAGCTGGTCTCGGCGCTGGACGGCAATTGGGGCCTGGTCGAAAAGCACATCGAAAAGAAGGTCAAGGACAGGGCAGCCGGCAACGGCGCAGCGCTTTCCGACGCCGACGTGCATCAGGCGACGCGCGATTCCGTCCGCGCCATCATGATGATCCGCGCCTTCCGCATGCGCGGCCACCTGCACGCCAATCTCGATCCGCTTGGCATTGCCAAGCCGCTGGAGGATTATAACGAGCTGTCGCCGGAGAATTACGGCTTCACCGAAGCCGACTACGACCGGCCGATCTTCCTCGACAATGTGCTCGGGCTGGAATTCGGCACCATCCGGCAGATGCTCGATATCCTGACCCGGACCTATTGCTCGACGCTCGGCGTCGAATTCATGCATATTTCCGATCCCGAGGAGAAGGCCTGGATCCAGGCGCGCATCGAGGGCACCGACAAGGAGATCTCCTTCACCGCCGCCGGCAAGAAGGCGATCCTGCAGAAGCTGGTCGAGGCCGAAGGCTTCGAGCAGTTCATCGACGTCAAATACAAGGGCACCAAGCGCTTTGGCCTCGATGGCGGCGAGTCGCTGATCCCGGCGCTGGAGCAGATCATCAAGCGCGGCGGCCAGCTCGGCATGAAAGAGATCGTGCTCGGCATGGCGCATCGCGGCCGGCTGAACGTGCTGTCGCAGGTGATGGCCAAGCCGCACCGCGCCATTTTCCACGAGTTCAAGGGCGGCTCGGCCGCGCCCGACGAGGTCGAAGGCTCGGGCGACGTGAAGTACCATCTCGGTGCCTCGTCGGATCGCGAGTTCGACGGCAACAAGGTGCATCTGTCGCTGACCGCCAATCCCTCGCATCTGGAAATCGTCGATCCGGTGGTGATGGGCAAGGCGCGCGCCAAACAGGACTATCTGTTCGGCCGCAGCCGCGAGGAGATCGTGCCGCTGGAAGAGCGTGCCAAGGTGCTGCCGTTGCTGCTGCATGGCGACGCCGCCTTTGCCGGCCAGGGCGTGATTGCCGAAATCCTCGGCCTGTCCGGCCTGCGCGGCCACCGCGTCGCCGGCACGCTGCATTTCATCATCAACAACCAGATCGGCTTCACCACCAACCCGCGCTTTTCGCGCTCCTCGCCCTATCCGTCCGACGTGGCCAAGATGATCGAGGCGCCGATCTTCCACGTCAACGGCGACGATCCGGAAGCCGTGGTCCATGCGACCAAGGTGGCGATCGAATTCCGCATGAAGTTCCACAAGCCTGTCGTGGTGGACATGTTCTGCTACCGCCGCTTCGGCCACAATGAGGGCGACGAGCCCGCCTTCACCCAGCCGATCATGTATCGCAAGATCCGCAACCAGAAGACGACGGTGCAGATCTATGCCGACCGGCTGATTTCCGAAGGCCACATCACCCAGGCCGAGTTCGAAAAGATGAAGGCCGATTGGCGAGCGCATCTCGAGCAGGAATTCGAAGTCGGCCAACATTACAAGCCGAACAAGGCCGATTGGCTGGACGGCGCATGGTCCGGCCTGCGCTCGGCCGACAACCAGGACGAGCAGCGGCGCGGCAAGACCGCCGTGCCGGTCAAGACGCTGAAGGAGATCGGCAAGAAACTGACCGAGGTGCCGAAGGATTTCGAGGCGCACAAGACGATCATCCGCTTCCTCGACAATCGCCGCCAGGCGATCGAGTCCGGCGAAGGCATCGACTGGTCGACGGCCGAGGCGCTGGCCTTCGGCGCCATCCTGCTCGACGGCAATCCGATCCGGCTGTCCGGACAAGATTCTGAGCGCGGCACCTTCTCGCAGCGCCATTCCGTGCTCTACGACCAGCGCGACGAGACACGCTATATCCCGCTCAACAATCTGTCGGCGGCGCAGGCCGGCTTCGAGGTCATCAACTCGATGCTGTCGGAAGAGGCCGTGCTCGGCTTCGAATATGGCTACTCGCTGGCCGAGCCGAAGGCGCTGACGCTGTGGGAAGCGCAGTTCGGCGACTTCGCCAACGGCGCCCAGGTGGTGTTCGACCAGTTCATCTCGTCGGGCGAGCGCAAATGGCTCAGAATGTCGGGCCTCGTCTGCCTGCTGCCGCATGGCTATGAAGGCCAGGGGCCCGAGCATTCGTCGGCCCGGCTCGAGCGCTTCCTGCAGCTTTGCGCCGAAGACAACATGCAGGTCGCCAACGTCACGACGCCGGCCAATTACTTCCACATCTTGCGCCGGCAATTGAAGCGGGACTTCCGTAAGCCGCTGATCCTAATGACGCCGAAGTCGCTGCTGCGCCACAAGCGGGCGGTGTCGACGCTGCCGGAAATGTCGGGCGAAAGCGCCTTTCACCGGCTGTTGTGGGACGACGCGCAGCTGCTGTCAGGCCAGGCCATCAAGCTCACCAAGGATTCGAAAATCCGCCGTGTCGTGCTCTGTTCCGGCAAGGTCTATTACGACCTCTACGAAGAGCGCGAGAAGCGCGGCATCAACGACATCTATTTGCTGCGCGTCGAGCAGCTCTATCCGTTCCCGGCCAAGGCGCTGATCACCGAACTGTCGCGCTTCCGTAATGCCGAGATGGTGTGGTGCCAGGAGGAGCCCAAGAACATGGGCGCCTGGTCGTTCATCGACCCGTATCTCGAATGGGTGCTGGCGCATATCGACGCCAAGCATCAGCGGGTGCGCTATACCGGCCGGCCGGCCGCCGCCTCGCCGGCGACCGGATTGATGTCGAAGCATCTCGCCCAGCTTGCCGCCTTGCTCGACGACGCGCTTGGTGAATAGAACAGAACCGAAAGAAACGGACAGGCACAATGGCAACCGAAATCCGCGTTCCGACACTTGGTGAGTCAGTCACCGAGGCGACCATCGGCAAGTGGTTCAAGAAGGTCGGCGACGCGATCGCCGCCGATGAGCCGCTCGTCGAGCTCGAAACCGACAAGGTGACGGTGGAAGTGCCGGCCGCCGCCGCGGGCACGCTCGCCGAGATCGCCGTCAAGGAAGGCGAGACGGTCGGCGTCGGCGCACTGCTCGGCACGATTTCGGCAGGCGCCGGCGCGGCAGCCAATGCCGCCGCCGCTCCGGCAACGAAGCAGGAGGCGGTGTCGCAGGCCTCGGCTCCGACTGCGGCCTCGAGCGTCAAGCAGGCTGCGGCCGAGACGGCCAAGATTGCCGGCGACGCCGGCGCGATCGAGACGCGCACCATGCCGCCGGCGCCGTCGGCGGCAAAGCTGCTGGCCGAGCACAATCTCGCGGTCGACCAGGTGTCGGGCTCGGGCAAGCGCGGCCAGGTGCTGAAAGGCGACGTGCTCGACCTTATCGCCAGGGGCGCGCCGTCGCAGCCGGCAGAAATGCCCAAGGCCGCGCCTGTACCGGCACCCGTAGCCGCGCGCGCGCCGTCCCCTGCCGACGATGCGTCGCGCGAGGAGCGTGTGCGCATGACCAAGCTGCGCCAGACCATTGCGCGCCGCCTCAAGGAAGCGCAATCGACCGCCGCCATGCTGACCACCTTCAACGAGGTCGACATGAGCGCGGTGATGGCGCTGAGGAGCAAATACAAGGACGTGTTCGAGAAGAAGCACGGCGTGAAGCTCGGCTTCATGGGCTTTTTCACCAAGGCCGTCACCCATGCGCTGAAGGAGATCCCGTCGGTCAATGCCGAGATCGACGGCACCGACATCATCTTCAAGAACTACGCTCATATCGGCGTTGCCGTCGGTACAGAGAAAGGCCTTGTCGTGCCGGTTGTGCGCAATGCTGACCAGATGTCCATCGCCGAAATCGAGAAGGACATCGGCAGGCTGGGGCTTGCGGCGCGCGACGGCAAGCTCTCCGTCGCCGATATGCAAGGCGGCACGTTCACGATTTCCAACGGTGGCGTTTACGGGTCGCTGATGTCGACGCCGATCCTCAATGCGCCGCAGTCCGGCATTCTGGGTATGCACAAGATCCAGGAGCGGCCGGTGGTGGTCGGCGGCCAGATCGTCATCCGGCCGATGATGTATCTGGCGCTGTCCTACGACCACCGCATCGTCGACGGCAAGGAAGCGGTGACCTTCCTGGTGCGGGTCAAGGAAAGCCTGGAGGATCCTGAGCGGCTGGTGCTCGACCTCTAGGGCGCGGCCGACGTGGGCCGGAGCATGGATCTGCGCCGCCGGATGAGTTCGTGTCGTTTCCGGTCCGGTTTGTTTGTCACAATCTGCGCACTCGGCGTGCAGACGGTCTCCGCGGCCCTCGCCGCCTGCCCGCTCGAACTGGCCGTCTATGGCGATCCTGAGAACGCCGCCGAGATCGATTTCAGGCCGACCATGGAGTCGGCTACCGTCACCAATACCTTCAAGATGGTGCTCGACAACGGCGTCGTGCTCGACGGCATCGTCATGTGGACGGAGGGCGTGGCGCGGCCGCACGGCTCGCTGATGTACAAATGCCCGGCCGGCGACGTCACCGGCGACGAGCTCGCCGCCTGCACCGTGTGGGAGGGCGTCATCTACACTGCCGACGACCAGGGCAACATCGCGTTGCTGCCGGGCGAAGCAAAGGATGCGCCGAAGAAGCTGATCTTGCCTGACTTGGGAGCGTCGTTGCAGATGTCGGCTGCCTATGGCGCCAACGGCTTTTCCAGGGTGCCCTGGGACGTCTTTGCCCTGAAGGGATGTCAGGAATGAGCGCGAGCGGAAAGATCCTGCTGGTGACCGGCGGCAGCCGCGGCATTGGCGCCGCTACATGCAGGCTTGCTGCCAAGGCCGGCTATCGCATTGCGGTCAATTACGCGTCGAATGCAAAAGCCGCCGAAACGGTGGTCGCCGACATCGAGGCTGCTGGCGGAGAAGCCTTCACAGTCAAGGCCGATGTCGGCAACGAGACGGACGTATTGGCCATGTTCGAGGCTCTCGACGCCCGTTTCGGTCGGCTCGACGCGCTCGTCAACAATGCCGGCGTGGTCGACCAGAGCGCGCGCGTCGACGAGCTTAGCGCTGCAAGGCTGGAGCGCATGATGCGCATCAATGTGATCGCGCCGATGCTTTGCGCCCGCGAGGCGGTGAAGCGGATGTCGACCAGGCATGGCGGCAAGGGTGGCGCCATCGCCAATGTGTCTTCGATCGCGGCAAGGCTTGGCGGGCCGGGTCAATATGTCGACTACGCCGCCTCGAAGGGCGCGATCGATTCCTTCACCATCGGGCTTGCCCGCGAAGTGGCCGGCGAAGGCATTCGTGTCAACGCGGTCAGCCCGGGCATCATCGACACCGAAATTCATGCCTCCGGCGGTCAGCCGGATCGCGCCGAGAGAATGCGCAAGGTGGTGCCCATGCAGCGCGTCGGAACCGCCGAGGAAGTCGCAGCCGCAATTCTGTGGCTGCTGTCGGACGAGGCGTCCTACACAACAGGCGCCAATCTGGAAATCGGCGGCGGCCGCTAAAGTAAAAGGGACAGTATCATGGCCTATGATGTCGTTATCATCGGATCGGGACCAGGCGGCTATGTCTGCGCCATCAAGGCGGCACAGCTCGGTCTGAAGACGGCGGTGGTCGAAAAGAACCCGACCTTCGGCGGCACCTGCCTCAATATCGGCTGCATCCCGTCAAAGGCGCTGCTGCATGCGACCGAGATGTTTGCCGAGGCCGGCCATTCCTTCGAGGCGCTCGGCGTCGAGATCGGCGCGCCCAAGCTCAACCTTGGGAAGATGATGGCACACAAGGATGCGACGGTGACCGCCAACGTCAATGGCGTCGCCTTCCTGTTCAAGAAAAACAAGATCGACAGTTTTCGTGGCACCGGCAAGGTAGTTGCGGCCGGCAAGGTGTCGGTGACCTCCGATGACGGCAAGGTCGAGGAGATCGAGACCAAGAACATCGTCATCGCCACAGGCTCCGACGTCGCCGGCATTCCCGGCGTCGAGGTCGATTTCGATGAGAAGGTGATCGTCTCGTCGACCGGCGCGCTGTCGCTGGACAAGGTGCCGGGCCATCTGGTGGTGGTCGGCGGTGGTGTCATCGGTCTGGAGCTCGGCTCGGTATGGGCGCGGCTCGGCGCCAAGGTGACCGTGGTCGAGTTCCTCGACACCATCCTGGGCGGCATGGATGGCGAGGTCTCCAAGCAGTTCCAGCGCCTGCTGTCGAAGCAGGGCTTTGAGTTCAGGCTGGGCGCCAAGGTGACCGGCGTCGCCAAGGCCAGGAAGGGGGTGACGGTTACCTTCGAGCCGGTCAAGGGCGGAGCAGCCGAGACGATCGAGGCGGACGCGGTGCTGATTGCGACGGGACGACGGGCCTATTCGGACGCTCTCGGGCTGAAGGAGACCGGCGTCGACGTTGATGAGCGCGGCCGGGTCAAGACCGACGGCCATCTCAGGACCAACGTGCCTGGCATCTATGCCATCGGCGATGTCATCGCCGGGCCGATGCTTGCACACAAGGCCGAGGACGAGGGCGTGGCGGTGGCCGAAACCATCGCCGGCCAGGCCGGGCATGTGAACTATGACGTGATTCCGAGCGTCGTCTACACCACGCCGGAAATCGCCTCGGTCGGCAAGACCGAAGAAGAATTGAAGAAGGCCGGCATCGACTACAAGGCCGGAAAATTCCCCTTCAGCGCCAATGGACGGGCGCGCGCCATGCTGCACACCGACGGCTTTGTGAAAATCCTGGCCGACAAGGCCAGCGACCGTGTGCTCGGCGTCCACATCGTCGGCTTCGGCGCCGGCGAGATGATCCACGAGGCGGCCGTGCTGATGGAATTTGGCGGCTCGTCGGAAGACCTGGCCCGCACCTGTCACGCCCATCCGACAATGTCGGAAGCGGTAAAGGAGGCGGCATTGGCGACGTTCTTCAAGCCGATCCATATCTGAGCAAACGCGGTGAATCGCAAACCTTAGAGATTGGCTGAAACGTCCAAAGCCCTCGACGGCTGCTCCCAAAAACAAAACGGCCCGCTTTTTCAGCGGGCCGTTCATATATCAAATCAGCAGTTTGATCACTGAGCCGGGGCAGGTGCTGGTGCCGGGGCCGGGGCCGGGGCCGGGGCTGGCGCAGGGGCCGGAGCGGGTGCAGGCTCTGCCGGAGCGGGAGCCGGAGCCGGTGTTGCCGGAGCTGGCGCAGGAGCCGGTTCGGCTGGTTTCATCGGCTCGGCGGGCGCTGGGGCCGGAGCTGGTGTGCTGGCTGCGGGCGGTTCGGCAGGCGCAGGTGCCTCGCTACGTCTTCCAAAAACATAATAGGCGACAATTGCCAGGATAACGACGACCAGGGCAATCAGCCAGCCGCTGCCGCCGCCGCTTGGCCGCGCGGAGCCCGGCGAGGTGAATGGGTCGTTCGGATTGGGTGTGTTCGCCATAAAAGTGTCCTCCGTGGATGAAAAACATCAAGTAATAGCCATCAACGTACAATCGTTGAATCGGTTTCACATTAGGCGTTGAAAACGCCGAAAACAGGGCAATTCTGATCCGGAATCGCTTGCAGGCATGCATTTCCACCGCAAAATGGGTTCGGTCGAGCCAAAGCGAACCTTTTTCAGTTTCTTGACACGAAGCGCTGCCGGTCCGCCGTCGCGCCGCGAGTAGGGGTTGACCCAGGCGTGGCGATGATTCGGTGTGCAACTCCGCCGTGTTGTTCAGTTGACGGCAGTCACAGTATAGCCGGTCTTGCGGAAACCCTCGACCAAGCCTTGCGCTCCGGGAAGGTGCATGGCGCCGACCGCCATGAAGACATTGCCGTGGGCGAGGATCGGCGCTGCACGATCAACCATCACCCTGTTGCGGCTGGTGATCATGGTCTGCTCGAATTCGGCGTAACCCGATTGGTCGTCGACCTGTTCGGGGACGACAGCCCGAAACAGCGGTACGTACATGCCAGTGTCGCCACGGCGGTAAAGCACGATCATGGTTTCGTTGACGTCGTTCACCTTGTCGCCAAGCTTCAGCGTATCGACGAGCCCCTTCAGGTGAAAGGCGATCGGCAGCGAAGCCATGGCGCGCAGCTGGTCGGCGATTGTCTCGAGCCCCTCGACTGATTTGCCCGCAGCCTCGGCGTCCTTGGCAAGCTTGACGTCGAGCACCGGCGCGCCGCCAGCCTGGCGGGCGACTTCGCATGCTGGTAGCGCCACCATCGCCGACAGCAACCAAGGTTTCATCTTGGCGACGGTCGCTGGCGGGATGCCACGCGCGTCGAGCGCCTTGTCGACCACCGCCGCGTCCTCCGGCGACAGCAGCGACGAAAGCGTCGTCTTGTCGGTGAACATCATCAGATCCGGCTCTTTCAGCAATGCTGCCATCATCTTCTGCTTATCGAGCACTTCGGTGGTTTCGATGATGACGGTGCCAGCTGCATCGAATGCCTTCTGCGCGGCGGGTGGCAGCGTGGTGACGCGCGGGTCGGTAAGGTGCATGGTGCCGAACAGGAAGGACGGTTTTTCGCCCGATTTTTCCAGCTTCCACAGCAAGCCCTTGCCGTTCGGTGTTGCTGCCGCGTCCGCCTCGATCTTGCGGTAGCTAGCCGGGTCGTTCTTTTGCAGCGCGCTCAGCATATCGGTACCGACGCAGACCGGGGCCTCGGCGCGTGCCTTGCCCACGGCGAGTAGCGTGATGATGAGGAAGGAGAGGAAAAACAGGGCGTTGAGCGCGACGAGCAGCTTCAGCGACACTTGGGTCGCGCGGTCGGCGATGGCGATGAGGCGTTTCATGCTGCGCTTGTAGGCGCAAAAAGCGGCAAAACGGTTAATCAGCGCATCAAAATTGTTGCGAGATCGTCACCGATTCCGAGCGTCCATCACGCACGAGGATGAGCTGCTTCGTAAATCTCGAGCAGCCTCGCGGTGTCGACGCCGGTGTATATCTGGGTTGTCGACAGGCTGGCGTGGCCGAGCAACTCCTGGATGGTGCGCAGGTCGCCGCCGCGCCCAAGCAGATGCGTGGCGAAGGAATGGCGCAGCGCATGCGGCGTCGCCGTGTCGGGCAGGTTGAGCGCCGAGCGCAGCTTGGCCATGTCGCGCTGGACGATCGCCGGGTTGAGCGGGCCGCCGCGGGCACCGCGAAACAGCAGGCCCTTGGGATCGAGATGCCAGGGACAGAGGCGACGGTATTCGGCAATCGCCCGCAGCGCCACCGGCAGCACGGGCACCAGCCGGGTCTTGCCGCCCTTGCCGGTGACGCGCAGCACGGTCTCACCAGGTGAGGACAGATCGGCGCCCGACAGGCCGAGCGCCTCGGAGATCCGCAAGCCGGACCCATAGAGCAGAGTCAGCACGGCGGCGTTGCGCGCGGCAATCCACGGCTCCTCCGCCAGTTGGCCTTCCACCGAGACGACGTGTTTTGCATCGCTTGCGGTCAGCGGCTTGGGGAGCGATTTCGGCTGCCGCGGCGCGCGCAAGGCTGCCGCACCTGCCGCATTGGCGAGGCCGCGCCGTTCCAGGAAACGCAGCAGCGAGCGGATGCCGGCCAGCCCGCGCCCGAGCGTGCGGGCGCCGGCGCCCTCGGCACGCCGGGCAGCGAGAAAGCCGCGCAGATCGGCTGGGCGCAGATCGGCGATGACTGAAATACCAGGCGAGCCGCCGCAATGGCCGGTCAGGAAATGCAGGAACTGGCGCGTGTCGCGCTCATAGGCCTCGACGGTTTCGGGCGACAGCCGGCGTTCGCGCGCCAGCATCTTCAGCCAGGCCTCGCGCGCCGCCTGAAGATCGGGTTTTGCCGGTATGAGGAATTCCTGCATTGCGCTCTTCCAGTTCCCCGCCATCTTCCGGCATGCGGGTTAGGAAGCGGTGAAGAGCGGCATCATTGAAATGACGATGGGCTGGGGTTAGAGCAAGGCAAAGGATTTTCCGCAGATGAGCAAACCGCAAAACCCCGTCCAGATGGCCGTAATCGGTGCCGCGCACGGCATCAAGGGCGAATTGCGCGTCAAGAGCTTTACCGGCGACCCGCTGGCGCTGGCCGATTACGGTCCGCTCTACGCCAGGGATGGCCGCGCCTTCCAGATCGTCGACATCAGGCCTGCCAACACCGTCGTGGTGGTGCGCTTCAAAGGCGTCAACGATCGCAATGCCGCCGAGGCGCTTGCCGGCACCGAATTGTTCGTCGACCGTTCGGTGTTGCCTGATGAGGGCGAAGAGGACGAATTCTACCACACCGATCTCGTCGGGCTGGAGGTCAAGGACGACACCGGTGCCATTATCGGCAAGGTCGTCGCCGTGCATAATTTTGGCGGCGGCGACATTCTCGACGTGACGCTGGCGGGGCGCAAAGGCGTGCTTATCCCGTTCACGCAGGCCGCTGTTCCGGAAGTGTCGATCGCCGGCGGCTTTGTCCGCATCGATCCGGCTGCGGCAGGGTTGGTCGAGGACGAGGACGGAGAATCTGCCGAGCGCGACAGCTTCGACCCCAAGGGCCGGCCGCGCGGGCCGAGGGACGCCGGAGGCAATCGGTGAGTTTTTCTGCTTCGGTGCTGACGCTCTATCCCGAGATGTTTCCCGGCGCGCTTGGCCTGTCGCTGGCCGGCCGCGCGCTCGACACCGGCATTTGGTCGCTCGAAGCGATCCAGATCCGCGACTTTGCCCGCGATCGTCACCGGACCGTGGACGACACGCCGGCCGGCGGCGGCGCCGGCATGGTGATGCGGGCAGACGTGCTGGCCAGCGCTATCGACCATGCCTCGCCGGCAGGCGATCCACGTCCGCGCCTGCTGATGAGCCCTCGCGGCAAGCCGCTGACACAGCGCCGTGTGCGTGAGCTCGCCGCCGGGCCGGGTGCGGTGATCGTCTGCGGCCGCTTCGAAGGCGTCGACCAGCGGGTCATCGAATCGCGAGGCCTCGAGGAAGTCTCGATCGGCGATTTCATCCTGTCCGGCGGCGAGCCGGCGGCACTCGTGCTGCTCGACGCCGTGGTGCGCCTGCTGCCCGGCGTGATGGGCAATGCGGTATCGGGCGAGGAAGAGAGCTTTGAAAACGGCCTGCTCGAACATCCGCATTATACGCGGCCGCAGGAATTCGAGGGCCGGCCGATTCCCGAAGTGTTGATTTCGGGCAATCACAGCAAGATCGCGGCGTGGCGGCGGGCCGAAGCGGAGAGGCTGACGAAGGAGCGACGGCCGGATCTTTTAGCCGCTCAGCCCTTATCGAAATAGTAGAAGGCCAGGAACAGGCCGACGGCAATGACGAAGCCGCGCACCGCGTTCTGCGGCACGCGCCTGGCGATCCAGACGCCGGCATAGCCGCCGAGCGCGCCACCCGGGATCATGATGATCGCCTGCAGCCAGGCGATGACGCCGCCAGAGACGAAGACCAGGATGGCGACCGCAGCGATGACCACGGCCAGCATGTTCTTCAGCGCGTTCAGCCGGTGATAGTCGCCGGACTGGGTGAGACCGAGCGTCGCCAGCATCATGACGCCCATGCCGGCGCCGAAGAAGCCGCCATAGACGGCGGTGGCGAACTGCGCCAGCGACCCGACCAGCGAACCCACGGCGGCTTCATGCTCCGGCTTGGGCGCCGGCTTCAGCCATGGTCCGGCAGCGAACAACGCCGTTGCAGCCAGCAGCAGCCACGGCACCAAGGCGCGGAACGACGGGTTGTCGAGCCCTAAAAGGATGAGCGCGCCAGACAGCGCACCGAGAGCCGAAATGAGGCTGAGCAGCAGTGCGCCGCGCCAGAAATGCTTGATGTCGTGCCAATAGGCCAGCGTCGAGGTGATATAGCCAGGAAATTGCGTCACCGACGATGTCGCATTGGCGACGATCGGCGGCAGGCCGGCCAGGGTCATGGCGCCAAAGGTTATGAACGTGCCGCCGCCGGCAACGGCGTTGACCGCGCCTGATAGAAAGCCGGCGAGAAAGAGCAGGACCGCGTCCAAGATTGGCATGAGGGGTGTCGTCGCTGGAGGAAAAATGCTTATCTTCCGGCTTAGAAAGCTTGACGCGCGGGCGCAACCCCCTGGACCACAAGGGATCACGGGATTGCCACAGCGGCGCCAGCCAAAAAGAAGCAGCGCCAAAAAAGAGCCAGCGAAGGCGTGACAAAGCGCCGAAATAGCTGTATGTGCGCGCCGAACCGGAAGAAAATTCTCCCGGACCCGTCAACAGTGACGGTGTAGTCGCCCCTGCCCGATGTTCTCGAACAGAAGTTCTCGAACGAAGGGCATAGCCGAGCGGTCGATGCGACTGCAAGGCGAGTGTCGGACGCTCTGACTGTCGGAAGAACAAGAAGTGGATTACTGAGATGGACATCCTCCGTCAGCTCGAGGCCGAGCAGGCCGCCAAGATCGAAGCCAAGCGCAAGCTCCCCGAATTCCAGCCCGGCGATACCGTGCGCGTTCAGGTTCGCGTGACCGAAGGCACCCGCACCCGGGTCCAGGCCTATGAGGGCGTCGTCATCGCCCGCGCCGGTGCCGGCTTCCAGGAAAATTTCACCGTCCGCAAGATCTCCTACGGCGAAGGCGTGGAGCGGGTGTTCCCGGTCTATTCGCCGATGGTCGAGGGCGTCGAGATCGTGCGCCGTGGCAAGGTGCGTCGCGCCAAGCTGTACTATCTGCGTGACCGTCGCGGCAAGTCGGCCCGTATTTCGGAAAACACCGGCGTGCGCGCCCGCAAGCTCAACGATGAAGAGCGCGATGCGCTGAACGCCGAGAAGGCGCGCATCGAGGCCGAGAAGGTGGCCGCCGCGCAGGCGCTGGCCGCCGAGAAGGCCGCGCAGGACGCCGCCGAGAAGAAGGCCGCCGACGAGGCCGCCAAGGCTGCGGAAGCAGCTGCCGCCGAATAAGGCGTCGTCAAAACCCATGGTTTCGGAAAGGCGGCTTCGGCCGCCTTTTTGTTGTGCGAGGTGGATTCGATTTGCCGGTCCTCATCGGAAACTCATTTTCGTGCCGAGCGGCGTATCGGAGCGGCTTGCAAGGCGCCTGCGGAAAGCTAAAGTCGGCGCCGGATTTCCTGCATGCCTCGGTCGATCGAGGCGGTTCAGTTCTTGGGGAGCGTGTTATGACCAAATCGAAACTGCTGCTGGCCGGCCTGCTGGCTTGCCTTCTCGTGCCCATCGCGGCCCTGGCGCAGGCGCTGCCCGATCTTGGCGGCAGGAAAGTGGTGGTGGTGACCGAAAACGCCTATCCGCCGCTGCAGTTTATCGATGCCAAGACCGGTAAGCAGATCGGTTGGGAATATGACGCGATGAACGAGATCGCCAAACGGCTGAACTTCAAGGTCGAGTATCAGAACACCTCGTGGGACGCGATGATCCAGGCGGTTTCCGACAACCAATACAACATCGGCATGACCGGCATCACCATCAAGGACGACCGCAAGCAGAAGGTCGATTTCTCCGATCCCTATATGCGCTCGGAACAGTTCATGCTGGTGCGCGGCGACGAGAAACGCTTCACCGATGCCAAGACGTTCGCTGCCTTCAAGGACGGGCTGATCGGTGCGCAGGCCGGCACCACGCCGTTCTACACCGCCGTCTACAGCGTGCTCGACGGCAATGAGCAGAACCCGCGCATAAAGCTGTTCGAGACATTCGGCGCGACGGTGCAGGCGCTGAAGGCCGGCGACGTCGATGTCGTGCTCACCGACGGCACTGCCGGCAAGGGCTATGTCGATGCGTCCAATGGCGGGCTGAAGCTGATCGGCGGGCCGCTCGGCACCGAGGATTTCGGCTTCATCTTCCCCAAGGGCTCCGACCTGGTGAAGCCGGTCAACGCGGCGATCGCCGCGCTCAAGGCCGACGGCACGCTCGACGCGCTCAACAAGAAGTGGTTCCTCGACTACAAGATGGGGCAGTAGGCCCGCTTGTTGCGCGCATTTCATGACGATTGTGCGCGGGAACTCGCGCTGACTCTGCGCTCGTACACCCCCCTCTGGCCTACCGGCCATCTCCCCCGCAAGGGGGGAGATCGGATTTCGCATCGGTCTGTCACCGGTACCGCTTGATGCCGTCGCCGCCTCTCGCCTCGGCCAAATCCGACTTCCCGTGGTGGCTTGCCGTGGCTGTGGCGATCGCCTTGGCCGCCGCCGTCTTCATCGTTGCCAGCGACCTCTATGCCCAGGTCTTCGTAACCGTCGCCAAGGGCATCGGCGTCACCATCTTCGTCACCGTGGTCGCCTTCGCGCTGGCTTGCGCGATCGGGCTCGGCGTCGCGCTGATGGGCCTGTCGGGCTCACGCTGGCTCAGCCAGATCGCCCGCTTCTACGTCGAGATCATCCGCGGCGTACCGATGCTGGTGCTGTTGTTCTGGATCGCCTTTGCCGGCGCGCCGGCCTTCGTCGCGGCGTGGAACGCGCTGACGGCGCCGCTGCAAAGCGCCGGCCTCTTCGGTGAACTGCTGGTACGCGACGTCTCGCTTTTATGGCGCGCCGTCATGGCGCTGACCATCGGCTATTCCGCCTTCATCTCGGAGGTGTTCCGCGCCGGCATCCAGGCGGTCGAGAAGGGCCAGATCGAGGCGGCGAAGGCGCTTGGGCTGACGCGCACGCAGCGCTTCCGGCTGGTCGTCTTTCCGCAGGCGATCCGCACCATCCTGCCGCCGCTCGGCAATGATTTCGTCGCCATGGTCAAGGATTCCTCGCTGGTCTCGGTGCTCGGCGTCGCTGACATCACCCAGATGGGCAAGATCTACGCCGCCGGCTCGTTCCGCTTCTTCGAAACCTATTCGATCGTCGCCTATATCTATCTCATCCTGACCGTCGGCCTGTCGCTGGCCATGCGGGCGCTGGAGAAGCGGCTGCGCCACCAGCACGGGGAATAGAAGGCAGGCGAAAACGGCGCTATCATCGAGCGGACGCGACCGGGGAGGACCCATGATCATCGACAAGGCCAATGCGGCGCTTGAAGCGGTCTACACGGCCGACACGCCTGAGGCGCTCGCCAAGGCCTATGCGCAATGGGCCGCGACCTATGACGGCGAAACCGCGGCGCTCGGCTATCTCCTGCCGTTCCTGATCACCGCCTGGGTGGCGCGCTACGTGCCGCCGGGCGAAGGGCCGCTGCTCGACGCCGGCTGCGGCACCGGCCTGTCGGGGCCGTCGCTCAAGGCGCTCGGCTACCACGACATTGCCGGGCTCGACCTGTCGCAGGACATGCTGAAAGTCGCCGGCAGCCGGCAGGCCTACAGCGAGCTGAAACAGGCGATGCTCGGCGGGCCATTGCCCTGGCCGGACGGATATTTCCGCGCCTTTTTCTCGACCGGCGTGTTCACCATCAGCCACGCGCCGGCGTCGGGCCTGCATGAGCTGGTGCGCATCACCCGGAAGGGCGGCCACGCCATCTTTACGGTCCGTGACCAGGTGTTTGAAAGCAGCGGGTTCAAGGCCGTGTTTGGCGAACTGGAGCAGGCGAGAAAATGGCGGCCGGTCGAGGAGAGCCCATGGTTCCGCTGCTACGCGATCGCCGAGCCCGACGCGCTGGTGAAGACGTTTGTGTTCGAGGTGCTGTGAAGCGCCTGCGAAGGCAGACGCGATTGCTGAAAAGCCAAAACATTGATATGAGCAGCGCCATGGAAGAGCTTTTTGGCGACCCGGCCTATAAAGGTTTCGTGCTGCAGGACAGGAAACGCCTGCCGTCGCGATTTTCCGCGCGCGTCTGCGGGGCGCTGACCAGCCGACTTCGCTAGGGCGGACTCGCCAGGCTGTTTCGCCGGGCCGACCGGCGTCCTTTTCCCTTTTTAAATCGACGGATTTACGCACATGAGCGCACCGCGCACCCTCTACGACAAGATTTTCGACGACCATGTCGTCGACCGCCAGGACGACGGCACCTGCCTGCTCTATATCGACCGCCACCTCGTCCACGAAGTCACCAGCCCGCAGGCCTTCGAAGGCCTGCGCATGACCGCCCGCAAGGTTCGGCATCCGGAAAAGACGCTGGCTGTCGTCGACCACAACGTGTCGACCTCGCCGGAGCGAAAGTTCGGCATCAAGAACGAGGAAAGCCGCATCCAGGTCGAAGCGCTGGCCAAAAACGCCAAGGATTTCGGTATCGAATATTATTCCGAGAAGGATATCCGCCAGGGCATCGTCCACATCATCGGTCCCGAGCAGGGCTTCACGCTGCCCGGCATGACCATCGTCTGCGGCGACAGCCATACCTCGACGCATGGCGCGTTCGGGGCGCTGGCGCACGGCATCGGCACCTCGGAAGTCGAGCATGTGCTGGCGACGCAGACGCTGATCCAGCGCAAGGCCAAGAACATGCTGGTGCGCGTCGACGGCGCACTGCCGGAAGGCGTCACCGCCAAGGACATAATCCTCGCCATCATCGGCGAGATCGGCACAGCCGGCGGCACCGGCTATGTCATCGAATATGCCGGCGAGGCAATCCGTGCGCTGTCGATGGAAGGCCGCATGACGATCTGCAACATGTCGATCGAAGCCGGCGCGCGCGCCGGCCTGATCGCGCCGGACGAGACCACCTTCGCCTATGTCAAGGACAAGCCGCGCGCCCCCAAGGGCGAAGCCTGGGATGCCGCGCTCGCCTATTGGAAGACGCTGCAGTCCGACGAAGGCGCGCATTTCGACAAGGTCGTCGTGCTCGACGCGGCAAAGCTGCCGCCGATCGTCTCCTGGGGCTCCTCGCCCGAAGACGTTGTCTCGGTGCAAGGCATCGTGCCGAACCCGGACGACATCACCGATGAGAACAAGCGCACGTCCAAGCAGCGTGCACTCGACTATATGGGCCTGACACCGGGCACCAAGATCACGGATATCGAACTTGACCGCGTCTTCATCGGCTCATGCACCAATGGCCGCATCGAGGATCTGCGCGCCGCCGCCAAGGTGATCGAAGGCAAGAAGGTCAACCCGCGGGTCAGCGCGATGATCGTGCCGGGCTCCGGCCTGGTCAAGGAACAGGCCGAGGCCGAAGGCCTCGACAAGATCTTTGTCGCGGCCGGCTTCGACTGGCGCGAGCCGGGCTGCTCGATGTGCCTTGCCATGAACGACGACCGGCTGAAGCCGCATGAGCGCTGCGCCTCAACCTCGAACCGCAATTTCGAAGGGCGTCAAGGCTTCAAGGGCCGCACCCATCTGGTGTCGCCGGCAATGGCGGCGGCGGCGGCAATTGCCGGCCATTTCGTCGACATCCGCGAGTGGAAATAGCGCAGGGCGCGCCCTGTCGGATATGAGAATGCCCGAGCCGCAATGCGGTTCGGGCATTCTTCAGCCGGGCCGCCTGACGAATTCGTGAAATCCCTCACGTCGGCCGGGTTGGTCCTTTGCAACGACCAGCGCCAGTTGGCGCTCATCGAAGAGTTTGAACCATTCATCCCATTCGACCAGTTCATAGCCGCCGGCATTGACCGGACGTTCGGGCTCATCCTGGTCCTGATAGGCATGCTGGCCGAAGACCAGCCTCAGCATGGGCTGCGTTCCGGCTTCGGGCGACACGTCGACGATCGCCGGAAAGCCGGCGCGCGCCGCCGCCCATGAGCGAATTGCATCGTGATCGGTCAGCATGATCGTGTCGGCCATCGGAGCGTCTCCTGGTTGCCGTCGTGAAACGCCGCTCGCCGTTCGCGGTTCCGCCCAGCGGCTGCGTCGACGCACCTGTCGTATATTCGCTTTCGCTTAACCGCTTGTTTGGGCTTCCGCTCTAACGTCTCCTGAGGGAAGCGAGGGGAAATTACAGCGCTTGGACACCGGCCTGCTCATAGCGCTGCTCAATCCAGGCATCGCCCTCACACTCGGCACTGCATTTCTCGTGCTGTGGTTCTATCAGCGTCACCGTCCCTATCTGGCCGTACTGGCGGCGGGCTACTCGGCCTCGGCCGCAGGCTTCCTGCTCCAGTATTTCACGCTGCCTGTCGGTATGGCGCCCACCAAGCTCATCTCGATCCTGTGCTTCACCTTTGCCACTTGCTGTCTCGCCGGCGCGGTCATTGCGCGCTATGGGCGGCGCGTGCCTTACACGGCGGTCGGCATTCTGGCCTGCGGCGGACTGGCCGCGTTCTCGTGGTTTCTTTTTGCCCGGCCGGATCTCACCTGGCGCATCCTTGCCATCAATTTCAGCTTCGGCGGCATCAGCCTGGTTGTTGCCGCCGAGTTGCGCGCGGTGCGCAACAACGGCCCGACAGAAATGGTCCTGTTCGTGCTGTCGCTGCTTTCCGGCATGAACTTCCTGGCGCGGACCCTTGCCGTCGTCATCGCGCATGGGCCGTTCACCAGCTATGAAGGGCTTTACACCTCGTCCTATTGGACGACGGCGCTGCTGTCGCATGCATTGCTGTCGCTGCTTATCGCACTTTGCCTGTTCGGCGCCGCCGCGCTCGATGTGACGAAGGCCCTGAAGACCGAAACCCTGACAGACCCGCTGTCGGGCCTGCTCAACCGCCGCGGCTTCGAGGAGCGCGCCACGCTGGTGCTGCAGCACTGTGCCACGGCGCGATTGCCGGTTACGCTGGTGCTGGCCGATCTCGATCATTTCAAGGCACTCAACGATCAGCATGGCCACGCGGCCGGCGATCGCGTCATCGTCGATTTCGCCGCCAAGCTTCTGTCGGCTGCAGGTTCGCGCGGCGTTGCCGGCCGCGTCGGCGGCGAAGAGTTCGCCGTGCTGCTGCCGCTCAGCGACCTTGGCGCGGCAAGACTGTATGCCGAAACCATTCGCACGCTCTATTCGGCGGGCCGAATCGACGGGCTTCCGCCCGAGACAAGAGTGACCGCGAGCTTCGGCGTGGCCGCCCGCACCAGCGACGAAGGGCTGGACCCGCTGATGCGCCGCGCCGACGAAGCGCTCTACAAAGCCAAGAGGAATGGCCGCGACAGCGTGTGCCTGTCCTATCAGCGGCCTGAAACGGTCGTCCTTCCCAATCGGACCAGTGCTGGCTGAGCATCAGCGGCGGCTTCGAATTAACGTCTTTTTCGCGCGTTGGTGATCTGCTGTTCCGGGGGGAGTGCCAAAACGCCATGGGCAGCGCCAATTTCATCCTGCTGATCAACCTGTTCGTTGCCGGGCTGCTGGCGGCGGCCTTCATGACGATCGCGGTCTATGACGCCGGCCGGGTGTCGGCGCGCTGGCTAGCGTTGGGCTATGTGCTCGGCATGGCTTATTTCGCGATCGAGTTCAGCATTCCTGCCTTCGACAATGCGCGCCCCGTAGTTGTTACCGCCTTTGCCGCTTTCCTTGCTGCTACCATCGCCTTCAATGGCGGGCTTGCCCATAAATACCGCGTTTCGCCGCCTTGGCCGCCGATGCTGCTCTTCCTGGTCTTCGCCACCCTCGCGGTCTACTTCGTGCAGGACCTGCCACGCCAATCCTTTGTGCGAATGGCGGCCTACCAGCTTCCCTATGCGGCCATGCAATTCACCGGGCTGGCGATCGTCTTGTCGTCCAGGCAAAGACGCGAGCGGCTCGACTATATGCTGATGGCTGTCCTGGCGGCCAGCACCTTGCAATTCGCCAGCAAACCTTTCATCGCCCATGCGCTTGGGGGCTGGGGCGCCAACCCGCAATCTTATGCGCAGACCAGCTATGCGTTGGTGTCGCAGTCTGTCGGCACCGTGTTCGGCCTGGCGCTTGCGCTGATGACATTGGCTATCCTGGTCCGCGACGTGCTCGCCGAGGCGACGTCGAAATCGGAAACCGACACGCTTTCGCGGCTGCTCAACCGTGGCGGCTTCGAGCGCCATGCCGAGATCGCACTGCGTGACGCCATGCGGCGCGCCGTTCCAGCGGCACTGGTCATTGCCGATCTCGACCATTTCAAGCGCATCAACGATACTTACGGCCACGCGTCGGGCGATCGGGTCATCGAGGCCTTTGCCGGTTTTCTCCGCGATGCCGCGGCCGACCATCATGTCGCCGGACGCATCGGCGGCGAGGAATTCGCTATTTTTCTGCCGGGGACCAATCTAGCCGCCGCCCGGCTCTTTGCCGAGGGCACGCGCAGCGCCTTCGGTGCCACGCCGATCGACTGCCTGCCCGCGAATCACCGCTGCAGCGCCAGCTTCGGCGTTGCCGAGCTTGGTCCGGGCGAAAGCTTTTCCGACCTGCTGCGGCGCGCCGACAAAGCGCTCTATCAGGCGAAGGGCAGCGGCCGCGATTGCGTGCGTGTCTCGGTGGGGCCGGCTGTTGCCCTGCCGGCGCCGTCAACCAAGGGCGGCGTGGCCGTCAGCGGCAGGGGCTGAGCTCCGGCATCTCGCCGTCGGAGAGGCCGTACATATAGCTGCGGCCCTTGACGAAAACCGGTGGCCTGTAGCAGTCGCCGCCGCGGACATCGTCCGATTCGTTTTCGTAGATCACGTCGGGCTGGCCGGCGCCGGTGTAGTCGGACAATTCCTTGGCCAGCTTGCCTTCACCGACGAGGATACGCTTGTAGCCGGCGGCGCTGTCGATGACCAGATTGCCGAAGGAATCGGCATAGACGCGGTCATGATGGCGCGTCCCGGCGAATGCCGGTGCGACGACGCCGACGGCGAGCGCCGCCAATAGGAACCAGGGAAGGCGCGATCCTGCTGAATTCGAATGCATGGCGTGCTGCTCCATTGCTGAGAGGCAAGCCTCCTCGAATCAGAAATTAACCTTTTATTAACCTTTGTTAAGAGGGCAACCGCAGTCGGGGCGAGGTCTCGGAAAATATGGTTAATACCCGATCGCCCGCCGGCCATCATTCGGCCATGCCTTGTTCCCACGATCGCCGGCATCGGGCGCGACTCAAAAAACATGAAAATCCGGGGGGCTCGATGCGCGGGGGAAAGCAGCATGAGATTACACCGCAGGTTTCCGGTGGCGCTGGCCATTCCGCCGCTACTGGCGGCCGCCGCCTGCGCGCCGCAGACCAGCGCGCCCAAGCTTGGCAATACGGCCGCCGCTTCCGTGTCGCTTGCTCCCGCCGCCAGCGAACCGACGGCACCGCAGCCGCGCATTGCTACTTACAACTGCGCCGACGGTAGCGTGATGACCATCGAGAACCTTGGCACGTCGGTGCGCGTGCTCGGCCAGGACGGCACCAGTGCCGAGCTGCCGGCCTCACCGGCCAATCAGACCAGCCGTTACGGCGAGGCGCATGACGCAATCGTGATCGACGGGCGTGACGCGCTGGTGATGAAGGGCGGTGCCTCACCGCTGGCCTGCAAGCGCTGATCCGCCCCTTTGTGGCAGCCATATTTTGCAGTGCAGCGACATTGTGCCGGCTCAAGGCGATAGTCCTAATCGATTGAAGCTGAAAACGCCGCTTTCATCAGACTAAATTACGTTTTCGAAACGGTTTTCCGGCTTTGACGCGGTGCAAAAAGAGCATTAGAAACCGGCTGTCCGAAGTCGCAACCGGAAGCGGCAATGCCGCATTCCCACCTGAGGCTCCAGAGACGCCGAACTGGGGGAGCCATGAGCAAATCACCAGCCACCCGCGAATTTGCCAGACGTGAACGGCCGCTTTCGCCGCACCTGACCGTCTATCGGCCGCCGATCACCATGACGATGTCGATCGTCCACCGCATCACCGGCGGGGCGCTCTATTTCGGCACGCTGCTGGTCGCGCTGTGGCTGATGGCGGCGGCGAGTTCGGAGGCGACCTTCAATGCCGTCAACTGGGCCTTCGGCTCGTGGCTGGGACGGCTGGTGCTGTTGGGCTACAGCTGGGCGCTGATGCACCACATGCTGGGCGGTGTGCGCCATCTGATCTGGGACACTGGGGCAGGGCTGGAAAAGCATACCGCGTCGAGGATCGCCTGGGCGACGCTGGCCGGCTCGGTCACGCTGACGCTGCTGATCTGGATCGCCGGCTACATGGCGCGGGGAGCCTGACATGAGCGGCAAAAACACCGACATGCGCACGCCGCTGGCCAAGGTCCGCGGCCTCGGTTCCGCCCGCGAGGGCACCGGCCATTTCTGGCGCCAGCGGCTGACGGCGATCTCCAACATCCCGCTGGTCCTGTTCTTCGTCGGCTTCCTGATCGCACTCAACGGCGCCAGCTATATCGAGGTGCGCGCCGCACTTGCCAATCCGTTCGTGGCACTGGTGCTGGCGCTGGTGCTGCTGTCGGTGCTCTACCACATGCGGCTCGGCATGCAGGCAATCATCGAAGACTATGTGCATGGCGAAGGCGCCAGGCTGGCGCTGCTCGCCCTCAACACATTCTTTCCCGTAGTCGTCGGCGTCGCTTCGGTCTTCGCCCTGCTTAAACTGGCATTTGGAGGCTGAGTTTTGGCCAAGGACGCGAAGAACGCCAACACGGCTTCCGCCTATAGCTATGTCGACCACAAATTCGACGTCGTGGTCGTCGGCGCCGGCGGCGCCGGCCTGCGGGCCACGCTTGGCATGGCCGAGCAGGGCCTGCGCACCGCCTGCATCACCAAGGTGTTCCCGACGCGCTCGCATACGGTTGCGGCGCAGGGCGGCATTGCCGCCTCGCTCGCCAATATGGGTCCCGACAACTGGCAGTGGCATCTCTTCGATACCGTCAAAGGCTCGGATTGGCTGGGCGACACCGACGCGCAGGAATACATGGTGCGCGAAGCGCCGGCGGCAGTCTACGAGCTCGAGCATTACGGCGTTCCCTTCAGCCGCACCGAGGACGGGAAAATCTACCAGCGGCCGTTCGGCGGCATGATGATGAATTTCGGCGAGGGGCCGCCGGTGCAGCGCACCTGCGCGGCCGCCGACCGCACCGGCCACGCCATGCTGCACACGCTCTACGGCCAGTCGCTGAAGCACAATGCGCAGTTCTTCATCGAGTATTTCGCGCTCGACCTGATCATGGAGCCGGACGGCACCTGCACCGGCGTCGTCGCCTGGAACCTCGACGACGGCACCATCCACCGCTTTTCGGCGAAAATGGTGGTGCTGGCGACCGGCGGCTATGGCCGCGCTTATTTCTCGGCCACCTCGGCGCATACCTGCACCGGCGATGGCGGCGGCATGGCCGCACGCGCAGGGCTGCCGCTGCAGGACATGGAATTCGTGCAGTTCCACCCGACGGGCATCTACGGCGCCGGCTGCCTGATCACCGAGGGCGCGCGCGGTGAGGGCGGCTATCTCGTCAATTCCGAGGGCGAGCGCTTCATGGAACGCTACGCGCCGTCAGCCAAGGATCTGGCTTCGCGCGACGTGGTCTCGCGCTGTATGACGCTGGAGATCAGGGAGGGCCGCGGCGTCGGCCCGAAGAAGGATCATATCTTCCTGCACCTCGACCATCTCGACCCGGCCGTTCTGCACGAGAGGCTCCCGGGTATTTCGGAATCGGCAAAGATCTTTGCCGGCGTCGACCTGACCAAGGAGCCGATCCCGGTGCTGCCGACGGTCCATTACAATATGGGCGGCGTGCCGACCAATTACTGGGGCGAAGTGCTCAACCCTACTGCCTTGAACCCGGACCAGGTGTCGCCCGGGCTGATGGCGGTCGGCGAGGCCGGCTGCGCCTCGGTGCACGGCGCCAACCGGCTGGGCTCGAACTCGCTGATCGACCTGGTGGTGTTCGGCCGTGCGGCGGCAATCCGGGCCGGCCAGGTGATCGACCGGACATCGGCGATCCCTTCGCCCAACGAGGCCGCCGTCGAAAAGATCATGGACCGCTTCGACCGGCTGCGTCACGCCAACGGCTCGACGCCGACAGCGGTTTTGCGCGAAAAAATGCAGAAGGCGATGCAGGAGGACGCGGCGGTGTTCCGCACCCAGGAATCGCTGGAAAGCGGCTGCAGGCGCATTTCGCAGCTTTGGGGCGAGCTCAAGGACGTCAAGGTGTTTGACCGCTCGATGATCTGGAACTCCGACCTGGTCGAGACGCTGGAGCTGGAAAATCTGATGGCCAACGCCATCACCACCGTCTACGGCGCCGAGGCGCGCAAGGAAAGCCGCGGCGCGCACGCGCGGGAGGACTTTTCGGCCCGCGACGACGCCAACTGGCGCAAGCATACGCTGGCCCGGCTCAACGAGGCCGGCGAGGTGGCGCTCAGCTACCGGCCGGTGCACACCGAGACGCTGCTCAAGGAGGCAGATGGCGGCATCAATCCGGCCAAGATTGCGCCGAAGGCCAGGGTGTATTGATGGTGGCGCTGGCGGTTGCAGGATATTCCGGCACGCCCCTTCCGGCCAAGCTCGGCCTGAAGGACGGGATGATTGCCGCCTTCATCGCCTTGCCGCCTGAACTCGACGATCTGGCCGAGGCCGTCGATTTCGCCCATGTCGACCGGCTGGCCGACTGGTCGAAGATTTCAAATGCTGCATTGAAATACGATGCCGTTCACGCCTTCACCAGACAGCGTGCAGAGATCGAGGACCGTCTCGCCGATGTCGAAGCGGCGATCAAGCGCGACGGCATGGTCTGGGTGTCTTGGCCGAAAAAGGCGTCGAAAGTGCCGACCGACGTCACCGAGGACGTTATCCGCGCCGAGGCGCTGAAGCTCGACCTCGTCGACGTCAAGGTCGCCGCCGTGAACGAGATCTGGTCCGGGCTGAAGCTCGTCATCCGAAAGGACCTGAGGTAATGGTCGAACTGACGCTTCCGAAAAACTCGAAGATCATGGCCGGAAAAACCTGGCCGAAGCCGGAGGGTGCCACCAATCTGCGCGAATACCGCATCTACCGCTGGTCGCCGGACGATGACGAGAACCCGCGCATGGATACATATTTCGTCGACATGGACGATTGCGGGCCGATGGTGCTCGACGCGCTGCTCTGGATCAAGAACAAGATCGACCCGACGCTGACGCTGCGCCGCTCCTGCCGCGAAGGCATTTGCGGGTCCTGCGCCATGAACATCGACGGGTCGAACACGCTCGCCTGCACCAAGGGCTGCGACGACATTTCCGGCGCGGTCAAGGTCTATCCGCTGCCGCACATGCAAGTGGTCAAGGACCTGGTGCCCGACCTCACCAATTTCTACGCCCAACACGCCTCGATCGAGCCGTGGCTGAAGACGGTGTCGCCCGAGCCGGCCAAGGAATGGCTGCAAAGCCATGAGGACCGCGAAAAGCTCGACGGGCTCTACGAGTGCATATTGTGCGCCTGCTGCTCGACCTCCTGCCCGAGCTACTGGTGGAACGGCGATCGCTATCTCGGCCCGGCGACGCTGCTGCAGGCCTATCGCTGGCTGATCGATTCCAGGGACGAGGCGACGGGCGAGCGGCTCGACAATCTCGAAGACCCGTTCCGGCTCTATCGCTGCCACACGATCATGAACTGCGCCCAGACCTGCCCCAAGGGGCTCAATCCGGCCAAGGCGATCGCCGAGATCAAGAAGATGATGGTGGAGCGACGGGTATAAGGGGGCGGGCGGCTTTGCCGATCGTGTTGTCCGTAGCGATCCTTCGCGCCCCCCTCTATCCTGCCGGACATCTCCCCGCAAGGGGGGAGATTGGCCGTCATCTTGGCTTTCGCTAATCTCCACCATTGCAAGAATGGACGCACAGCGTTGAAGCTGCCGATCTCCCCCCTTGCGGGGGAGATGTCCGGCAGGACAGAGGGGGTGCTGTCCCTCCGGCCTCAGAAGGATAGCCGATCCAATGACCGACTCCGACCTTCCCATCCTCTCCCCCGTCGAAGCGCGCGTCCTCGGCTGCCTGATCGAGAAGAAGGAACTGACGCCGGACGTCTATCCGCTGACGCTCAATGCGGCACATGCGGCGACCAACCAGAAAACGGCGCGCGAGCCGGTAATGTCGGTCGAGCTTGCCGAGGTCAGACGGGCGCTTGGCCAGCTCGAGCAGAAGGGCCTCGTCAGGCAGGTGTTCGCGTCGCGCGTCGAGCGCTATGAGCATGTCGTGGCACAGCGCTTTTCCCTGACCTCGGCGCAGATCGCGCTGCTCGGCCTGTTGTTGCTGCGCGGCCCGCAGACGGCCTATGAATTGCTGGCGCGAAGCGAGCGCCTGGCGCGGCTGCCGTCGATCGACGAGCTTCGCGGCAATCTCGATCTGCTGATCGGCCGAAGGCCGCCGCTGGTGCAGCAGATCGATCGCGGCCCAGGCCAGCGCGAGGATCGCTATGTCCATCTGCTCAGCGGGCCGGTGCAGCTGTCGACTGCAGCAGCGCCCCTGCAATCGTCCTCGCCGGCCTCGGATCTGGAGACGCGCGTACAGGCCCTCGAGGAGGAGGTCGCGGCATTGCGCGCCCGCCTGGATGCGCTGACCGGCGATGGGCGATAAGGATTTTCGAGACGTTGGCGGACAGCGCCCCCAAGGTGACATGTTCGTTGCCGATCGGCTAGCGCTGCCCCTACCGGCGATCTCTCCCCGGATGGTGACGGGGAGAGGACGCTCTCATCGATGGTTTCGCCCAATAGTTAGCGTTGCAAGAAGGGTGCCGCGGCTGCGGCCAGCTTCTTTCTCCCCGTAACTATACGGGGAGAAATGCCCGGCAGGGCAATGAGGGCCAGCGTCCGCTTCAACAATTGGCGTCCAAGACAATTGGGTCCATCTGTCTGAAGCGATTGCCCCGAACCTCGCCCGTCACCCGAGTCTGGCGTCGAGCGATACCTTGATGGCGCCGAGCGCCTTCGAGACCGGGCATCCGCCCTTGGCTTTTTCGGCTAGTTCCTGGAATTTGGCGGCATCGATGCCCGGTACCTTGCCGACCAGCGTGATCGCGCTGCCGGTGATGCCGGTGCCGGGGACCAGTGTCACCACGGCCTTGGCGTCGAGCTCGGTAGCCGGAGTGCCGTTCTCGGCAAGAAGATGCGCAAGTTGCATGGCAAAGCAGCCGGCATGGGCGGCGGCGATCAGCTCTTCCGGGTTGGTGCCGGATTTGCCGCTCTCGTCCTCGAAACGCATCTTGGCAGAATAGGGCGTGCCTTTCAGCGTCCCGCTCTGGGTATCGAGCGTGCCTTTGCCTTCCTTGAAACTGCCTTTCCAAACGGCGTTGGCGGTGCGGTCCATCAATTCCTCCTTGATTGTCGTGATTGAGCCCGTAGTCGGCTTCCGGTCGACTATAGCGCGCGCCGGAGCGAAGGCCACCCACGCTTTCGTATCGGCGGCAGCGTGACACACCATGTTCGAGCGAAAAAAATTCGAAAAAATACGCGTGCAAAAATGTCGACTTCCATCTGTCCCGGCCGTCCTGCGGGCGGCCATGTAATTGGTGGCCGGATGGAGGACCACATGAACAATCTGTTTTCTGCTCACTGGACAAGCACCAGCCACATGGCCGGTGAACAACAAGCCGACTGGTCGCGCCTGCCGCCCTCCGGCTTCGGCCGGCTGCTTGCGGCGATTGCCATTATCTGCATTGCGGTGTCCTTTCTCGATTATGCAGCGGCCAAAGGCCCGGCCAATGTTTCCGTAGCCTCGTCCTACGGTCCAACCCAGGAATGGAGGTAAAGATGAAATACGTTTGCCTGGTCTACGGTGAAGAAAAAGATCTCTACACAATGACGCCTGCGAGGCTGGCCAAGCTCGATGCCGATTCGCTGGCCTATGACAGGTCGGTGGCGCAAAGCGGCCGCCTGATCATCGCGCAGGCGCTGCAATCGGTGAAGACATCGAAGACCGTGCGCCGGCGCCAGGGCAAGCGGCTGGTCACTGACGGCCCCTTCGCCGAGACCAAGGAGCAGCTGCTCGGTTTCGTCATGATCGAGGCCGGGGATCTCGACGAGGCGCTGGAGATTGCCGGCGGCATTCCGCTAGCCGAAATCGGCACGATCGAGGTGCGGGCGATCTACAACGTGCCGGGGTCGTAGGGGTGTCCCGATAAGATCCTTGGCAAAGTGATGGCGGCCGATGACTGGCGCAGGCTTTCGTTTTCTTCGATCGATGCAACTGTTGCGTGTTGAAGCGAAGCAATACTTCTCCTATCGTCGCCCGAGATTGGGGATCTTGGGGTATGCATATATTGATTGCTGCAATCGGCCTGCTGGGGGCAGCGGCGTTCTGGTGGTACCGGCTGAAGATCATGAACGACGCGGCGCGTGAGGTTGCCGACGTCGTTGGCCGCGTCTAGGGCAATATCCGCCGCAAGAAGCTGCGCAAGCAGGCGGCGCTCTCGCCGCTGACGGCGATCGACGATCCGGTCGTCGCCGCCGCGACCCTGATCACCGCGATTGTTTCCGAGCATGGTCCGGTGCTGCCGCAACGCGAAGCCGCCATTCGATCGGTGATCTCGGAGATCGCCGACAAAAAGCAGACCGATGAAGCCGTGATCTACGCCAAATGGGCGGCATCGCAAATCGACGACGCCACGGTCGTCATCGACAAGCTGGCACCGTTCCTGCGCGAACGGCTCGACGCAGCTGAAAGGAACGATCTGCTGCGAATGGTCAGCCGTGCGGCGGAAGCTGGTGGACAAAACCTGCCGATTCCCGACCAGCGCATGCTCCGGCTGCGCCAGAAGCTAGGCTTTGAGGTCAACTGACCGAACGCTAGTAAAACGCGCGCGCTTGCCGGGCCTAGATCGCCTCGCCCTTCAACAGTTTCGGCGTGTCGCCGGACAGACCCGACGCCTGGCGGATGAAGAACCCCTTCAGCCGCGGCATGCGCTCGACAAGGCCGAGGCCGATGTCGCGCAAAGTGCGCAGCGGGCCGAAATCGTTGGAAAACAGCCGGTTCAGCACATCGGTGGTGATGCCCATCTGCACCGTGTCGAAACGCCGCCATTGCTGGTAGCGCTCAAGCACGTCCAGCGCGCCGATGTCCTGGCCGAGCCGGTCGGCCTCGACCACCACTTCGGCCAGCGCCGCCACGTCCTTGAAGCCGAGATTCAGACCCTGGCCGGCGATCGGGTGGATGCCGTGGGCGGCGTCGCCGGCCAAGGCGATGCGCGGCGCGACGAAGGCGCGCGCAATGATCAGCCCAAGCGGCCAGGCACGCGGCTTGTCGGCGATATGGATTTCGCCGAGTTTCAGGCCAAAGCGCTGCTCGAGCTCATATTCCAGGACCAGGGTGTCGCCACTGACCAGCTTGTCGGCATCCTGCGACCGTTCGACCCAGACGATCGACGAGCGGTTGGTGCCGTCCTTGCCCGGCTTGAGCGGCAGCGTGGCAAACGGGCCTGCGGGAAGGAAATGCTCTTCGGCGCGGCCGTTGTGCGGCCGCTCATGCGCCACCGTGCAGACGATACCGGACTGGCCATACTCCCATTTCACCGTCTTGATGCCGGCCATGTCGCGCAGCTTCGAATTGACGCCGTCGGCGGCAACCAGCAGCCGCGCCTTCAGCGTCGCGCCGTCGGCAAGATGCACGGTTATGCCGGCGCCGTTGATGTCGAAGGCGCTGACGGCGACGCCTTCGATGATGCCGATGCCGAGTTGTTCGGCGCGCCGGCGCAAGGCGCCGTTCAAATCCTTGTTGGCGACCATGTGCGCAAAGGGTTCGCCGGGCGCGACCTCGCCATCGAAAGTGAGGAACACCGGGCGGACCGGATCGGATGTGCGCGAATCAGTGACGATCATTTCGGTGATCGCCTGCGCCTCCGGCGCGATCTCGTTCCAGACGCCGAGCTGGTCGAGCATGCGGCACGCGGCGGCGGCAATCGCCGAGGCGCGGCCGTCCTTCCGCCAGACCCCGGCGGGTGCTGCATCGACGACGGCAACGGCAAGGCTCGGCCGCGCCTGCTTCAGCGATACGGCGGCGGCCAGGCCGACATAACCGGCGCCGGCGACAAGAACGTCGAGCGAATTCTTGCTGTCCACCATCGCAATTCCTTTCGCAGCCTGACCGTCGCCGGACTTTCCGCCCTTGACTGCCCGCTGCTCCTGTCGGAAACCGCCATGGTAATTTTGCGGCGAGGTCAAGATGACGGCAGCCATGGACGAGCTTCTCGGCATTCTCGACCTCGAGCAGCTGGAACACAACCTGTATCGTGGTCGCAGCCCCAAGCTCGACTGGCAGCGCATCTTCGGCGGCCAGACCATCGCCCAGGCGCTGGTCGCCGCGCAGCGAACGGTCGAGCCCGAGCGCCATGTGCACTCGCTGCATGGCTATTTCATGCGGCCGGGCGACACCAAGGTGCCGATCATTTACGAGGTCGACCGCATCCGCGACGGCGGCTCCTTCACCACGCGCCGCGTCGTCGCGATCCAGCACGGCCAGGCGATCTTTTCGCTGGAAGCCTCGTTCCAGCAGGATGAGGTCGGCCTGGAACATCAGGTGCCGATGCCTCAGGACGTGCCGGCGCCCGACACGTTGCTGTCGCAACGCGAGTTGCTGGGCAAGTTCGGCGAAGCGGTGCCCGAGGGCATCAAGCGCTATTGGGAGCGCGACCGGCCGATCGAGATGAAGCCGGTAATGCTGAAGCATTATACCAGCCGGGAAAAGCTCGAGCCGAAGCAGAACATCTGGATCCGCACCACCGGCCCGGTGCCGGCCGACCGCGCCACGCAGGCGGCCGTGCTCGCTTACCTCTCCGACATGACTCTGCTCGACACCTCGACCTTTGCCCATGGCCGCGCCATTTTCGATCGCGATATCCAGGCAGCCAGCCTCGACCATGCCATGTGGTTCCACCGCAGCCACCCGCTCGACGACTGGATGCTGTACACGCAAGACAGCCCGTCGACGCAAGGATCGCGCGGTTTTACCCGCGGCTCGCTGTTTGCCCGCGACGGCACCTTGATCGCCTCGGTTGCCCAAGAAGGACTCATCCGGCTGAAGCGACCGCCTGCGGAGTAGGCATTTTTCGAAATTTGCCTATTTTTTAATCATATGCACTGCCGCGACTGTGAACAGGCAGTCGGCAAACCTTCCCGATTTCGTTGTTTAACAACAGCTTAACGCCCTGCTTCGGCAATTGGCACGGAGCTTGAATCCTAGCGGGCACTCTCCGGCTCTCATGGGGATCGGCGAAGTCGTGCAAACGCGGGGACCCGCAACAGCAAAGGGTGAAACCTTATGAAGATCGTGATGGCAATCATAAAGCCGTTCAAGCTCGACGAGGTGCGCGAGGCGCTCACCGCGGTCGGCATCCAGGGCCTGACCGTCACCGAAGTAAAAGGCTACGGACGCCAGAAGGGGCACACGGAAATCTATCGCGGGGCGGAATACGCGGTCAGCTTCCTGCCGAAGATCAAGATCGAAGTCGCGGTCGCTGTCGACATGGTCGACAAGGCGGTCGAAGCCATCACCGCGGCGGCCAAGACCGGCCAGATCGGCGACGGCAAGATCTTCGTTTTCGGCATCGACCAGGCGGTGCGTATTCGCACCGGCGAAACAGACACCGACGCGCTTTGAGCCGCGGATACGTATTCCAATGGAGAGTTCAATGAATATTCCTTCCACCTTGAAGATAACGGGACGCGCGGCCGTTTTGGGCTCGCTCGCTCTCGCTGCACTGGGCACGGTTGCTGCGTTCGCGCAGGAAGCGGCACCGGCAGCACCGGCTGCCCCTGCGCCCGCGCTCGACACCGGCAACACCGCCTGGATGCTGACCTCGACGGCGCTGGTGCTGATGATGACCATACCGGGCCTGGCGCTGTTTTATGGCGGCATGGTGCGCAAGAAGAACGTGCTCGCCACGATCATGCAGAGCTTTGCCATCACCTGCCTGGTGACGGTGCTGTGGTTCATGTTCGGCTATTCGCTGGCTTTCTCGGATGGCGGCGGCATGAATGCCTATCTCGGCGGCTTCTCCAAGTTCTTCCACAACGGCATCACCACCTCGTCGCTGTGGCTGCCGGGCGTGGCGAACATCCCTGAGTTCGTCTTCTCGATGTTCCAGATGACCTTCGCCATCATCACGCCGGCGCTGATTGCCGGCGCCTTCGCCGAACGCATGAAGTTCTCGGCGCTGCTCATCTTCATGGGGGCGTGGCTGCTGGTGGTCTATGCCCCGATCGCGCACTGGGTGTGGGGCGGCGGCTTCCTCGGCACAGCCGGCGTTCTCGATTTCGCCGGCGGCACGGTCGTTCACATCAATGCCGGTGTTGCCGGCCTGGTCTGCGCGCTGGTTCTCGGCAAGCGTGAAGGCTACGGCACCACCAACATGGCGCCGCACAACCTGGTCTACTCCGTAATCGGTGCTTCGCTGCTGTGGGTCGGCTGGTTCGGCTTCAACGCCGGTTCGGAACTGGCCGCCGACGGCCTTGCCGGTGCCGCGATGCTGAACACCCAGGTTGCCGCTGCCGCTGCGGCGCTCGCCTGGATGTTCGCCGAATGGATCGTCGCCAAGAAGCCGAGCGTTCTCGGCATCATCTCGGGCGCCGTCGCTGGCCTGGTCGCGGTGACGCCGGCTTCCGGCTTCGTCAATCCGACCGGCGCCTTCATCGTCGGCATCGTCGCCGGCGTGCTGTGCTACGTCTCGGCCGTCAAGCTCAAGCACGCGTTCGGCTATGACGACTCGCTCGATGCATTCGGCGTGCACGGCATCGGCGGCATCATCGGCGCATTGCTGACCGGCGTGCTCGCCGATCCGGCGATCAACAGCCTCGGCTCAGGCGCCTCCGTCGGCAAGCAGCTCTACGGTATCGTCTTCACCATCCTGTGGACGGCGATCGCGAGCTTCGTGATCCTCTACATCGTCAAGGCGCTGGTCGGCCTGCGTCCTTCCACCCAGGAAGAGGTCGAAGGCCTCGACATCAGCCAGCACGGCGAAGTGGTGGCGTAAAGGCATTGGCCGGCATCGGCGTTTTGCCGGTGCCGGGAAGATCCCGTCGTGACGCTCCCGAAAGCACTCACGCCTTGAGGCCCGGAAACCTTCCGGGCCTCTTTTTTGCGCGCGGATGGCCGTGATGGCTCGATCGCGGTCGCTTGATCAAGGTGCTCGATCCGCCGGCGGCGTGAAACATCGGCTGCGGCGGCTCCGAACTGTGGTGGCGGTCGTCATGTTCGAATGGGACGTCAGGCATGACATCTTGCGCCCGTCCCTGAGACGCAGATTGCCCATGGTTAATGCGCCCTTAACCTTCCCGCCGCTAGTCTGACAGCCGAATCTGCCGTGTTGCGCGTCCGCGCCCGGCCGGGCAACGACAGACGAGGAAGAGCATGCGTTCAGGGGCTTCAGCACCGCTTGCGCTGGCCGATACGGGGCACGGCATCCGGGCGTTCGCGAGGCGCCAGGTCGGCCGGCTGGTCGGTGCCGGCCTGTTTGCTCTGGTTGGCTTCGGCGTCGCCGCCCTTGCCACCTGGAACGTCGCCGATCCGAGCTTTTCGCATGCCACCGACAACGTCGTCACCAATGCAATGGGGTATGCGGGCGCCGTATTTTCCGACATCGCCATGCAGTTCTTCGGACTTGCCGCGGTTGCGGCGCTGGTGCCGGCGGTGATCTGGGGGTTTCTGCTGTTTACCGCGCGCGGCGTCGACAGGCTGCCGAAACGGGCGCTCGCCTGGTTCGGGTTTTCGCTGCTTGGCGCGGCAATCGCCGGCTGCGTGGTGCCGCCCAAGACCTGGCCGCTGCCGACCGGCCTCGGCGGCGTATTCGGCGATATGGTGCTCAATATCCCGGGCCTCATCATCGGCGGCTATCCGACCGGCCTCGTCGCCAGCGTGCTCGCCTTGCTCCTGGCAGCGCCGGCGCTGTGGGTATTCTTGTATGGCTCGGCGCTGATTTCGCGCAAGAACGGCTTTGCCGTCCTCGAACAGCCTGCCGTGCCCGATCCGCAGGACGACCTGCTTTTCGACAATGACGAGGATGAGGGCGACGAAGGCATATTGGCGCTTGGCGCCATCACCCACTGGTGGCTGTCGCTGCGGGCCTATCTGCGCCGCCGCGCCGCGCGTCGGCGCGAGCGCGACGATTTCGAACCGGAGATGGAACCGCGCCCCAGCGCCTGGCGGCGGGCGGCCGAACGAGTCGAATCGGCCGAGTTCGCCGAGGCGCGGATGAGCCCGGGCGGGCGCGCCCGCGTCGAGCCGGAATTCTTCGCCGCCATGGTCAACGACCGCAGTGCCTCGATCGACCCCGACGATGCCGACGTCTTCGACAACGACGACAATGACGACATGGATTTCGCGCCCGAGCCGGCCGGCCAGCGCCGCGCCGCGCCGACGGCAAAGGTGCAGAACTTCCGCTCCGACGCGGCGACGCGCGTCGAGGCGCCGGCGCCGCGGCCGGCACCAGGCGCCCGCGTCCAGCGCGAGGCGCAGACGTCGCTGATCGGCTCGGAGAAATTCGAGATGCCGTCGCTGCATTTCCTGTCGGAACCGAAGAACGTGGTGCGCGACGCAAGCCTGTCCAAGGACGCGCTGGAGCAGAACGCCCGCCTGCTCGAGGGCGTGCTGGAGGATTTCGGCGTCAAAGGCGAAATCATCCATGTGCGTCCGGGTCCGGTCGTCACGCTCTACGAGTTGGAACCCGCGCCGGGCATCAAATCGTCGAGGGTCATCGGCCTGTCCGACGACATCGCCCGCTCGATGAGCGCCATCGCCTGCCGTGTCGCCGTGGTGCCGGGCCGCAATGCCATCGGCATCGAATTGCCGAACGCCAGGCGCGAGACCGTCTATTTGCGCGAGATCATGGCCAGCCGCGATTTCGAGACCACCAAGGCCAAGTTGGCGCTGGCGCTGGGCAAGACCATCAATGGCGAGGCGGTGATCGTCGATATCGCCAAAATGCCGCACGTGCTGGTTGCCGGTACCACCGGCTCGGGCAAGTCCGTCGCCATCAATACCATGATCCTGTCGCTGCTCTACCGGCTGACGCCGCAGGACTGCCGGTTGATCATGATCGATCCAAAGATGCTGGAACTCTCGGTCTATGACGGCATCCCGCATCTTCTGACGCCGGTGGTCACCGATCCGAAGAAGGCGGTGGTGGCGCTGAAATGGACCGTGCGCGAGATGGAGGACCGCTACCGCAAGATGTCGAAGGTCGGCGTTCGCAACATCGACGGTTTCAACGCGCGCGTGCAGCAGGCCGAGAAAAAGGGCGAAAGGATTTCCCGCACCGTGCAGACCGGCTTCGACCGCCAGACCGGCGAAGCGATCTACGAGACGGAGAACCTCGACCTCGAGCCGATGCCCTACATCGTCGTCATCATCGACGAGATGGCCGATTTGATGATGGTCGCCGGCAAGGACATCGAAGGCGCGGTGCAGCGCCTGGCGCAGATGGCGCGCGCCGCCGGCATCCATGTCATTATGGCAACGCAGCGGCCGTCGGTCGACGTCATCACCGGCACCATCAAGGCGAATTTCCCGACCCGCATCTCGTTCCAGGTGACATCGAAGATCGACAGCCGCACCATCCTGGGCGAGCAGGGCGCCGAACAGCTGCTCGGCATGGGCGATATGCTCTATATGGCCGGCGGCGGCCGCATCCAGCGCGTGCACGGTCCCTTCGTCTCCGACGACGAGGTGGAGAAGATCGTCGCGCATCTGAAGCTGCAGGGCGTGCCGGAATATCTCGACGCCATCACCGAGGACGACGACAAGGATGACGACGAGCCGACGGGCAAAGGCAGTGGCGGCGGCGACGGCGGTAATTTCGAGGATTCCGACGATCCCTACGACCAGGCGGTTGCGGTGGTGCTGCGCGACGGCAAGGCCTCGACCAGCTACATCCAGCGCCGGCTCGGCATCGGCTACAACCGCGCCGCCTCGATCATCGAGAAGATGGAGAAGGAAGGCATTGTCGGCCCGGCCAACCATGCCGGAAAACGCGAAATCCTGGTGCCGACGGAGGACGACAAGTTCTAGAGCGCATCCGCGCCGGCAACTTTGAACCTTTTGGCGCGTTGCAACGATGAGCGCCGTGCGGCCCGCCAAACTTAAGCCCAACTGGGGGGCCAGACCAATATAACGAGCAAGCAATCAGATGATGGTGACCGGCATGAAAAACGCAACTCTCGCCCCAAAAAGGGATTTCGCCCCAACCCGCCGGCAGGTGCTCGGCCTCGGTCTGGTCCTGGCCGGTGCGGCGGCCGCCAATGTCGTGCCCGGCTTCCAGCTGCTGGCGTCGGCGCAAGCAGCGGTTCCGGCGACGGCGCAGAAGATCGCCGATCATTTCTCCTCGGTCAAATCGATGAGCGGCGAGTTCGTGCAGTTCGGGCCCAAGGGCGAGCAGACCGGCGGCAAGTTCTTTTTGGAACGGCCGGGCAAGATCCGCTTCAATTATGACGGCGCCTCGAATTTCAGGGTGATTTCCGACGGCAAGTCGGTGGTCATCCTCAACAAGAAACTGCGGACCTCCGACCTCTACCCGCTGTCGAAGACGCCGCTGAAGCTGCTGCTCGACGACAAGATCGATCTCTCGGGCGGACGCGTCAGAAGCGTCAAGGAAGAAAACGATCTCACCACTATCCAGCTTGCCGACAAATCAGTGTTCGGCAATTCGAAGATCACCATGATGTTCGATCCGAAATCCTATGAATTGCGGCAGTGGACCATCACCGATGCGCAAGGCAAGGACACAACGGTGATGATCTTCAACACCAAGGAGGGCGTCAGCTTCGCCCCCGACACCTTCGCCATCGATTATACGGCGAACCGCGAGCTGAACACCAAGACGCGGTAACTTTCTACTGCTGCGGGATGGCTTTTGCGCGTTGGTGCGGGCGGCTTGTTTTTGCGGTGCGCGGCTGGCAGTAGTTTCCGCGATTGACTTCCGTCGGAGCCATCCGGCGGATCTTGCGTTGTCCGGAACCCCACATGCCGTTTTCCGTCGGTACCTGGAACATCAACTCCGTTCGGCTGCGCATGCCGATCGTCGAGCGCCTGCTGGTCGAGCAGGCGCCGGACGTGCTCTGCCTGCAGGAAACCAAGGTTCCGGACGAATTGTTTCCGGAGAAGGCGTTCCGCAAGCTCGGCTACGAGCACATCGCCTTCCATGGCCAGAAGGGCTATCACGGCGTTGCGACCATAGCGCGCCGTCCGATCGAGGTGGTCGAAAAGCGCCGCTTCTGCGAGATCGACGACAGCCGGCATCTGTCGGTCACCGTCAAGGCCGGCGGCAAAACGATCCTGCTGCACAATTTCTACGTTCCGGCCGGCGGCGATGAGCCCGACCCGGCCGTCAACCGAAAGTTCAAGCACAAGCTCGATTTCGTTGCCGAGATGAACGCCGTGCGGGCCGAGCATGACGAGCATTCCGGCTCGATCCTGGTCGGCGACCTCAACATCGCGCCGCTCGAGCACGATGTCTGGTCGCACAAGCAGCTCCTCAATGTCGTCAGCCATACGCCGGTCGAGACGGAAAATTTCGAGGCGATGCGGCTCTCCGGCGACTGGGTCGACCTGATGCGGCTCAATGTGCCCTATGAGGAGAAACTCTACACCTGGTGGAGCTATCGCGCCCAGGATTGGCAGGCCTCAAATCGTGGCCGCCGCCTCGACCATATCTGGTCGTCGCCCAACCTGGTGCCGCATTTTGCCGGCTACGAAATCCTGCGGCTGGCACGCGGCTGGGAACGGCCCTCGGACCACGTGCCGGTGATCGGGCGTTTCAACCTCGATTAGCTTTGTCTCGCCTTAACAACTCAACGAAACCTGAAGCTATCCGCGATGTAGTCGGGACGGGCGTTGAGCGCGGCGAAAACGTCGTCCAGGTCTGGAGCCCCCGCCAATATGCCCGACAGGACCAGCGTCGTCGCGACGCCGACGCCGTTGCCGCCGGCGATGTCGTGCTCGACGCTGTCGCCGACGCAGACCACGCTGTCGCGCTCCGGGTGACCCGCCAGTGCCAGCGCTGCCTCGAATATCTGCGGATTGGGCTTGCCGATGCGCGCCACGCTGCCGCCGAGGCTCTCATAGAGATCGGCGAGCCGGCCGGCGCCGAAGCGAGGGCCGACGGCAGTCAGCATGATCTTGTCGGGATTGGTGCAGAAGCATGGCACCCGGCGCGCGGCCGCCGGACCAAGAAGCCGGCGATAATGGTCGAGGTCGTAGCGATCGCCCTCGCTGGCGGAAATCAGCACCAGTTCTGCATCGTCGCCGTCCTTGGCCAGGACGAAGGGCAGGCCGTCGACAGCCGAACGGTCATTGTCGCGGCGGATCAGCAGGCATTTTGTCTGCGGGCGCAGGGCTCCGGATGCCGCCATTTGATGGAAGGAGCGCCACGCCACCTCGCCGGAGGAGACAAAGTGATCCCAGCTTCCCGGTTCGAAGCCGAGCTTCAGCAGGCGGCGCTCATTGGGTTGCGCCCGCTTGCCGGAATTCGAGATCAGCACGATGGTCTTGCCGGCGTGCTTGAGTGCCGACAAGGCCTCGACAGCGCCTGGATAGGCGCTGGTGCCGTCGTGCAGCACACCAAATTGGTCGAGCAGGAATACCTGATAGCGCTCGGCCAGCGCGGCGATGCCGTCGAGGTGTTGAATTGCCTTGGCCGTCATAAAAGCCCCGCTGCGCTAGCGCCCATCAGCGCCAGCCGCGCCGTGCCGGCGGCGGCCTCCTCCGAAAGAGCCGGCACGAGAGCGACGCCAAGCTTGCGCTGCCGGATTGCCGTCCAGGCCGGATTGGCCGCTCCGCCGCCGACGCTCCTGACCGATGTCAGCCGAGGTGCACCGAGTTCGGCAAGCCGGCGATAGCCGAGCGCTTCGATCGCCGCAATACCCTCGAGCATCGCTTTCAGATAATCGGCGTCGTCGGCGGGCCGCGGCTCGAGGCGCGGCGGCAAAGCCGGATCGGCTATGGGGAAGCGTTCGCCCGGCGCTGGCAGTGGGTAATAGTCGAGACCGGTCTCGGTCGCCGGGTCGATTTTTTTGCTGAGTTCGACAATGCGGGCGACGGGGAAATGCTGGGCCAGAACCTTGCCGCCGGAGTTCGAGGCGCCGCCCGCCAGGTAGGTGTCACCCAGCCGATGGCTGTAGATGCCGAATTGCGGCGCCGAGATCGGCCGGTCGGAGAGAATCTTGATGGTCAGCGATGAGCCGAGTGCAGTGACGCCGTCGCCCGCCGCCGTCGCGCCGGTTGCCAGGAACGACGCACAGCCATCGGTGGTGCCGGCGACCACGACCACGTCACGCGGCAGGCCGAACATTTTCGCGGCGCTGGCGGTGAGCGTACCCGTGACATCGCCCGGCCGCACGACGCCAGGCAGCAATTCCATGCGCATTCCGGTGGCCGCGATCCAGTCCGGCCAGCGGCGGGTTTCGACATCGTAGCCGGTTTTCAATGCATTGTTTTCGTCGCTGCCATCGAAGCGGCCGGAGAACTGTCCGGCGATCCAGTCGGCCTGGTGCAGCACAGCGGCGACGCCGGGCAGGTGCTGGAAAGACAGCGCCTTGGCGAGACCGGAGGTCGCCCCAAGTGCAGCGCTCGTTGCCGGTGCCGCGCCGGCTATTTCACCCAGAATAGTGTCGTCAGCGACCTTGTCGTTGTACATCAGCGGTTCTGCCAGCGGCCGCCCGGCGCCGTCGACCGGCAGCAGCGTGCCCGACGTACCGTCGACGGCGATCGAGCGCACTGCCGCGCGATCGATACATTTGAGCAGTTCCGCCAACGTCGCGCCGACGGCCTCCCACCAGATGGCGGGGTCGCGCCCGTTCGGCCCAAATCGCTCGAGGGCAATAGCGGAATGCGCGGCAATGGAAAAGTCCGGGCGCATGGCGACGGCGCGCGCGCCGGATGTACCGATGTCGATGCCGATGGCAAGCGGGCCAGACGAACGCGGCATGTCAGCTGCCTCCGGCATTGAGTTTCTGGCGATATTTTTCGGCGTCCCAGTTGATCAGTTCGTCATTCTCTGCCGCTGTCAGATAATTCAGCTTCGCCGCGACATCGACCCGCGCTGTCACGTCGGCGAGGCAGCGCTGCATGGCGTCGGCACCGGCGCCCGCGTCGCCGCGCATCAACACGCCGAGGCCGGGAAACAGGATCGCCACGGGTGCGGCGCCGCGGCGCTCGATGACGCGCTTCACATCCTCGCCCGGTCTCGCCACGACCGAGCCTTCGCCGAGAAAGATGACGTGGTCGGGGTAGAGGCTGCCACCCGAAGCCATGTGGCAGCTTTCGGGGTCGATCGCCACCGCGTGCGCCTCGACATCCGCCGGCAATCTGTAGTCGCTGTCGCCGGCGCGCACCATCAATGTCGCGGTGTCCGGCTCAGCCACCTGGCGCGGCGGCCGTGCCAACAGCCGGGTTACGCGGCGCAGCAGCATGCCTGCCTCAGCGACGGTGTCGGCTGCAACGACCAGGCCGTGATTGCCGAGGATCAGGATATCCACGCCTGGCCGAAGGCGCTCGGCGATGCCCTGGGCGAGCGGCAGTCCCGGCCGGCGATAGGGAACATACGCCCATTGGTGGCCGTCGAGCCGCCTGGCGGCCTCGGCCTCGCAGTCGGCCTGTACGGCCAGCGAAATGGTCTCGACGCAGTGGACATGCAGAACGATGCGCTGCGGCATCAGCGCATGTACGGTGGTCTCGATCGAGGGGCGCAGGCCGCGCGGATTGAGGGCGCCGACAGTGAAGGCCTGTGGCTGTTCGGCGGTCGGGTCGCGTCGTTCGATGGCGTCGAGCAATGGCGGGATGCTGACCGGCACCATGATGTCGGCGGTGAGCGCGTCCTTCAGCCAGGTGCCGGAGGCCTTGATCCAGAGCGTGTCACCGGCTTTTAGCGAGGTGTTGCCGCCGGCGGCCTGGGTCAGATGCGCGTCGCTGCCGATCTCGGCGGAAAGCGACCGCAGCGCTGCCAATTCCTGCGCATCCGCACTGATCGTCATCGAAATTCCTCCACAAACCGGCCGCGTGGCCACGGCTTTGGACGCCCTGTTGCCGGGACGAAGACCGACGCTGGTATCGCAGATGCGAGTAAGTTACGTCAACAGTGATGTTATCGCGTCAAATCAGACTTGCAATCCGAGGGCCGTTGAGTAAGTTGCACCAATTGCCGTGCAAAATGGCAATGCCGTGCAATGGCTTGGGAGGCAAGCGCATTGGGAGGTAAGGGTTGAGCGACTCCGGCCGCCAGCGTCAGATCGTCGAGCTTTTGCGGGACCGGCCTTTCGCATCGGTGCGCGAGCTGCAGGAGCGGCTTGGCGTGTCGGCGGCGACGGTGCGGCGCGACATCGACAAGATCGATGAGGCCGGCGAAGCGCGCAAGGTCTATGGCGGCATCTCGGCGCTCGATGGCGCTTCGCAAGCCGGCGTCGCCTATGCCAGGCCCTATGACGAGAACCGCGACCTCGCCGTCGAGGCCAAGCGGCAGATCGCCGCTCTCGCCGCCACCATGGTGCGCGACGGCGACGCGGTCATCGTGCATGGCGGTTCGACCTGCTTCCATCTCGGCGTCAAGCTCGCCGACCGCAATATCCGGCTTTACACCAACTCGATGCCGCTCGCGGCCTATCTCAGCGATCACGGCCATTGCAGTCTGACCGTTGCCGGCGGCGACCTTTACCGCGAGCCGGGCATCATCCATTCGCTGACGCAGACGGTGCCGTTCTACGCCTCGAAGTTTTTTCTCGGCGCGCAAGGCATCGGCCAGGAAGGCCTTCTGGAATCACACCCGCTGCTGGTCCGCTCGATCGTCGAGCTCAGCCTCTGCGCCGACCAGATCGTCGTGCTGGCCGACAGCCGAAAACTGTCGATCCACGCGCGCAATGTGGCGCTGCCGCTGTCGCGGATCGGCACGCTGGTCACCGATGACGGCCTGTCCGAGACAGATGCCCGCATGCTCGAAGATGCCGGCGTCATGGTGCGGATCGCCGCTTCCTCGGGAGGCGCCCAGTGAACATCGCGGTCCTCGATTTCGGCAAGACCAATTCGAAGCTGTTCGTCTTCGGCCAGGACGGACAGATCCTAGACGAGCGCCGCACCCAGCCGAGCTGGATCCGCAAAGGCGGCTTCAGCGTGCTCGACGAGGCAACGCTGCACGACTGGTCGGCTCGCGCCATTGATGACGCCGTCGACACGCATGGCGTGGAAGGGCTGATGGTATCCGGCCATGGCTGCACCTTCGCGTTGGTCGACGAAGCCGCGCTGACGCATCCGATCCTCGATTACGAGCAGGAACCGCCAGCTGAAATCGCCGCGCAGATCGACCGCCGCATTCCGGATTTTGCCGAGACCTTTTCGCCGCGCCTGCCGCTTGGCTTCAACTACGGCCGCCACATGTTGTGGCTGAAGGAGGTGGAGCCCGGTGCCTTCGCCACAGCGACGTCGATCCTCGGCTACCCCCAATATTGGAGCTGGCGATTTGGCGGCCGGCCGGTGTCGGAGGTCTCCTATCTAGGCTGCCATTCGCATCTATGGGCGCCGCGCAAACGCGATTTCAGCTCGCTGGTCGATGCCGAGGGCTGGCGCGGCCAGATGCCCGCCTTCGAGCGTGCCGGCGCGGTGATCGGCGAGCAGCGCTTCAGCCGGGCCGCCAAGCCGGTCGCCGTCCACAACGGCGTCCATGACAGCAATGCTGCGCTCCATGCCTACCGCCGACAGCAGCTCGGGCCGGTGACCGTGGTCTCGACCGGCACCTGGGTGGTCGTGCTCAATCCGGACTGTCCGCTCGATGCACTCGATGGCGAGCGCGACATGCTGGTCAATGTCGATGTCGACGGCGGCCCGGTGCCGACCATCCGCTTCATGGGCGGCCGCGAATTCGCCACGATCAGCGCCGGCTGGCAGGGCGCAATCGCGCCGTCATCGGTACAACGGGTGATCGACGCCGGCATCATGGCGCTGCCGAGCTTCGCGCCCGGCGGCCCGATGCCGCACCGCCGAGGCGAACTGGTCGGGCGTACGCCCAATGCCGAGGAACGCGCGGCCGTGGCGCTGCTCTACGTCGCGCTGATGCTCGATCTATGTCTCGAGCTGATCCATTCGGACAATACGGTGATCGTCGATGGCGGCCTGAACAATGGCGGGCTGCTTGCCGCGCTGCTGGCGCAATTGCGGCCCGGGCAGGCCTTCCTGCAGGGCGCAACGCTGGAGGGCAGCGCCACCGGTGCCGCCGCACTTGCCTTTGAAAGCGTCGGACGCGAGTTTGCCACCGAGGCGCCGGAGGCGGTGCACGCGGCAAGCTTCAGCGGCCTTGCCGGCTACCGCAACGACTGGCGCGGCCTTGCCGCCGACCGGGGCGTGGCCAGGGCAGCCTCGGGAGGTGCACGATGAGCGCCGCCGCCCGGATCGAGACGGTGCGCCAGCCGGTGCTGGAGATGCGCCACATCTCGAAGACGTTCGGGGCGATCCGCGCCTTGCATGATGTGTCGCTGACCGTTCACGCCGGCGAGCTGCACGCGTTGATGGGCGAGAACGGTGCCGGCAAGTCGACGCTGATGAAGGTGCTGTCCGGCGCCTACCGGCCGGACCCCGGCGGCGAAATCCTGATCGACGGGATGCCTGCCGCCACCGGCGACCCGATCAAGGCGCGCGCCGCCGGCATTGCGGTCATCTATCAGGAGTTGTCGCTGGCGCCCAATCTGTCGGTGGCGCAGAACATCTTCCTCGGCAACGAGCCAAGACGGTTCGGCATCGTCGACCGCGAGCAGTGCAACCGGCGCGCCAGCGAGATCATCGCGCGGCTCGGTGTGGCCTTTTCGGCGCGCACCCCGGTCACCAGCCTGTCGCTCGGCGAGCGCCAACTGGTGGAAATCGCCCGGGCGCTGTCGACCAATGCGCGCATCATCGTCATGGACGAGCCGACCACGTCGCTGACCTCGCGTGAGACCGACCGGCTGTTCGAGGTGATCGCGACGCTGAAGTCGCAAGGCATCGCCATCATCTACATCAGCCACCGCATGGAAGAGGTTTACCAGCTCGCCGACCGCGTCAGCGTGCTGCGCGACAGCGGCTATGTCGGCACGCTCGACCGCGCCGACCTGAACGCCTCGCGCCTGGTATCGATGATGGTCGGGCGCGATCTGTCGACCTTCTACAAGAAGGATCACCGCCCGCCGGACAGCAAGCGCGCCGTCGCGCTGTCGGTGCGCGGCATGTCGGACGGCAATCTCATAAAGAATTGTTCCTTCGACCTCCACAAAGGCGAGGTGCTGGCACTGGCCGGCCTGGTCGGCTCGGGCCGGACCGAACTGGCACGGCTGATCTTCGGCGCCGACAGGCACATATCGGGCACGCTGGAGCTCGGCGGCAAACCGATATCCATCGGTTCGCCGAGCGAGGCGCTCGATGCCGGCATCGCCTACCTGACCGAGGACCGCAAGCAACTTGGCCTGTTTCTCGACATGTCGATCTCCGACAACATCAGCATGGGCGTGCTGGCAAAGGACGCGAAGGCCGGCGGTCTGCGCGACTTCGCGGCTGCCGAAAAGCGCGCCGCCAAGGCGGTGTCAGACCTCTCCATCCGCACCAGCTCGGTGCAGGCCAATGCGGGTTCGCTGTCGGGCGGCAACCAGCAGAAGGTGCTGCTCGCCCGCCTGCTGGAAACCGAGCCGCAGGTCGTCATCCTCGACGAGCCGACCCGCGGCGTCGATGTCGGGGCGAAGTCGGAAATCTACCGGCTGATCGACAACCTGGCCAAGAAAGGCATCGCCATCCTGATGATCTCCAGCGAACTGCCGGAGGTGATCGGCATCGCCGACCGCGTGCTGGTGATGCGCGACGGCACCATTGCCGGCGAGGTGACGGCGTCGGAGGGCGAGCCGCTGCGGCAGGAAGCGATCATGGAACTTGCAACGGGAGCGGCTCAGCGATGACCGACAAGGTGGCCGACACGATGAAAGCGGACGACCGGGCGATCGGCAGAAGTACGAGATGGCGCACCGCCATCGCCGCACTCGGCATGCTGCCGATCCTGATTCTGCTGGCGGTCGGCTTCCAGTTCATCAACCCGCGCTTTTTCACCCAGACCAATCTGCTGATCGTCATGCAGCAATCGTCGATCAACATCGTGCTGGCGGCCGGCATGACCTTCGTCATCCTGACCGGCGGCATCGACCTGTCCGTCGGCTCGATCCTTGCCGCCTCGGCGATGGTGGCGGTGATGGTGTCGCTGGTGCCCGATTGGGGACTGCTGGGCGTGCCGGCGGCCATTCTCGTCGGGCTCGGCTTCGGCGTCATCAACGGGCTGCTGATCGCCTACATCAAGCTGCCGCCCTTCATCGTCACGCTGGGATCGCTGACCGCCGTGCGCGGCGTCGCCCGCCTGCTTGGCCAGGACACTACGGTGTTCAACGCGGACCTGCCGTTCGACTTCATCGGCAACGGTTCGCTGTTCGGCATTCCGTGGCTGGTAATCATCGCGCTGGCGGTCGTGGTGCTGTCCTGGCTGGTGCTCAAGCGCACCGTGCTCGGCACCTGGATCTACGCCGTCGGCGGTAACGCCGAGGCCGCCAGGCTGACCGGCATCAAGGTGCCGCTGGTGCTGCTCTTCGTCTATGGCGTTTCCGGCCTCCTGGCCGGGCTTGGCGGCGCTATGTCGGCGGCCCGGCTCTATGCCGCCAACGGGCTGCAGCTCGGCCAGTCCTACGAACTCGACGCCATTGCCGCGGTCATCCTTGGCGGCACCAGTTTCGTCGGCGGCGTCGGCTCGATCTGGGGCACGCTGATCGGCGGCCTGATCATCGCCGTGCTGTCCAACGGGCTCATCCTCGCCGGTGTTTCGGACATCTGGCAGTACATCATCAAGGGATTGGTCATCATCGTGGCGGTCGCCCTCGACCGTTACCGGCTCCAGGCAGGAGCAAGAACGTGATGGCCCTTAGTCGCCGGCATCCAACGAGCCGGTTTCATGTGTAACGCACCGTGAGAGGCGCGGGGCATCAGGAGGAAAATAAAACAATGAAGACCATCGCTAAACTGCTCTGCGGCGTAGCCTTTGCGGCCGCCGTCATCGCGCCGGCATCGGCCAAGGACCTGAACAAGGTCGGCATCTCGGTCGGCCTGCTCGGCAACCCGTTCTTCGTCGCCACCATCAAGGGCATCGAGGACGCGGCCAAGAAGATCAATCCGAACGTGCAGGTGACCTCGGTATCGGCCGACTACGACCTCAACAAGCAGGTTTCGCAGGTCGATTCCTTCATCGCCGCCGGTGTGGACGTCATCATGCTCAACGCAGTCGATGCCAAGGCGATCGCGCCGGCGGTCAAGAAGGCACAGGCGGCCGGCATCGTCGTTGCCGCCTTCGACGTTTCGGCGCCGGGCGCCGACGTCACCGTGATGACCAACAACGTCAAGGCCGGCGAAGAGGCGTGCCAGTATCTGGTCGATCATACCGGCGGCAAGGGCGACTACGTCATCCTCAACGGCCCGGCCTCGTCATCGATCCTGGAGCGGGTCAAGGGCTGCAAGGACGTGCTGGCAAAACACCCCGACATCAAGATCCTTTCCGACGACCAGAACGCCGAAGGCTCGCGTGACGGCGGCCTGAAAGTGTTCCAGTCGCTGCTGACCCGTTTCGACAAGATCGACGCGGTCTTCGCCATCAACGATCCGACGGCGATCGGCGCCCAGCTTGCGGCCAAGCAGCTCAACCGCTCGGAGTTCATCTTCACCGCGGTCGACGGCGCGCCCGATATCGAGAAGGAACTCGCTTCCGGCACGTCGATGATCAAAGCCTCGGCCTCGCAGGATCCCTATGTGATGGCCGGCCAGTCGCTGACGATGGCGGCTGACCTGCTTGCCGGCAAGAAGCCGGCCGAGCCGACGGTACTGCTCGACCCGAAGTTGATCACGGCCGACAATTTGAAGGATTACAAGGGCTGGACCGCAGCTCGCTAAGCCTCCCAAGCCTGGTGGGGGGGGGGGGGAGGGGCCCCCCCCTTTTTATAGGCAAAATTTTTAAAAAAAACACAAATGAAGTGGGGGCCGGAATCACAGGGTAGAACGGACGAGACAAATTGGGCGAGGCGAGGAAACACAAAA